>NZ_CP035108.1:0-333061 GCF_004087915.1 Geovibrio thiophilus | reverse complement strand
CTGCGGCTGGAAGCCGCCTCACAGTCTCAGGCAGCGGAATAAGGGTATTGACTTAACTCCGTAAGATAAGATGCTGATTATATAAACCTTTTTGTCTGTGCGTACAAAAAAAGACCTGCCCGAATGAGCAGGTCTTCGATGCTTTTAGTGTGCTTATCAGATAACTAATCCGCATCTCTTACGCAGCGGATGTTGTAAATATGGGTTTTAACGTAGTTCCTGTCGTTGCCGTCATAAAAGTTTATGAACCATGCGCCCTGTGAATCAAGGGCAAAGGTTGTCGATGACCAGTAATAGGTATTTGCAGTATGCTCAAACGCTGGATCAATGGACTGATCACCTCTTTCATAGTCAACGATAGACTTGAGCTCCTTTATGTTCGGCATACGCCAGTCTGCGTATCCGCCAAGCTCAAGAGCTTCGCAGTAGATCAGAGCCGCGCTCCAGCCGTAAGTCAGCGAACCCGCTTCAGCATCATCCTGCCACATAAGCAGAGTTACGGAATCTGTGACAGTTTCATTGTCTGCATCCCTTGTAAAAACCCCTTTGCCCATCTCTTTCCCACGGACACAACGGATATTTTTCAGAGCTGATTTGTCGGAAGCATTGACACTATAGTTGCTTCCGCCATCCTGAAACCTCACGCTCCAGCCGAAGCTATTTTCGACTGCATTGTCTCCGGTTGTCCAGTAGGGCTCCGAAGCCGCATTCTGAAACACGGGATTCAGCGCGAGCGAGTATCTTCCGAAGTCGACGAGACTTTCAAGCTCAAGAATATTCGGCAGACGCCAATCAGTGTGGTTGTCCAGCTCAAGAGCCTCACAATAAGCAGGTGCGGTAAACCAGTCTTCGGTTATCGACACTGCTTCAGCGTCATCCTGCCACATCAGACCGGTGATGTTGTCTGTCACGATATTCCCTGTTCTGCTGTAGCCCATTTCTAAGCCTTTTGAGTAATAAGAATCATCATAATCGACATAATCGGCAGTCTGCCCCGTCTTAATCACTTTGGCAGTGACGGTTATGCTGAATCCGTCCAGTGAATCCGTTCCGCCGTGACCGTCACTGACACTGATCACTACTCCCTCGTACACTCCCGCATCGTTTTTCTTCGGCGAACCTGTCAGCGCGCCTGTGGTGGTGCTGAAGCTTGCCCAGTCAGGCATATTCTGAATGCTGAAAGTCAGGTTATGCGCATCGGGATCGCTTGCCGCGGGTAAAAAGCTGTAGACTGCCTCAACAGCGGAAACCGAAGCCGACGGAGTTCCGCTTATTGACGGCGGCGAATTCAGAAAATTCACCGTGACCGTAAACGGCGCAAGCGAGACAGGATCACTCCTGCCGTCAGTCACGCTTATCACGATGCTGCCTGTTGTCCCTGTGTCTGCGTTTGTGGGTGTGCCGGAAAGATTGCCCGTGGCCGTGCTGAAATCCAGCCACGAAGGTTTGCCTGCAATGTCGAAGACAAGAGAGTCCATATCGGCATCGGATGCCGCGGGAGTGAAAGAGTAGGCACTGCCCGCAGTTATTGATGTCTGGGGTGTCCCGAAAATTACAGGCGGAGTGTTCGCAGCCTCAACGGTAATGCTGAACGGGGGCAGAGAATCAAAGCCTCCGTTACCGTCTGACACTGTGATTGTTATTCCGCTGCTGATGCCGGCAGATTCCGGCGTGCCCGAGAGAGCGCCTGTGGAGTCGTCAAACTCCGCCCAGTCAGGCTTGTTTAAGATGTTGAAAATGAGGGTATCGTTATCAGCGTCAAATTTGTTAGGAACAAAGAAATAGCTGCCCCCTGTCGTAATTCCGGTCATGGGTGTTCCGCTTATCTGCGGAGCGCTGTTCGCCGGTGCTGTCCCTTCACCGCCGATTTTCAGTCCGTTTGAAGAGCCCGACTGATTATCGCTCCTTTCCCATACTCCTGTGATGCTGCCGGAGTCTATTTCAAAATCAAAGGAGATAACCACATCCCCAAGATCTGAAACAAATGAGCGCCGAACGGCAGCATTTGCCGCCTCGCCCGCTGCTCCTGTTACTGATACCTTTCCGTCCGGTTCCGCACTGCCCGTAAGTGCATAAGAATACACATTGTCCTCGGCTATACCTGTTATATTTCCGCCCGAATTAACAGTAAAGCTCCACGCGCCTGATACTGAAGAGTTTGAATAAACTCCGGCGTAGTAGCCTTTGTACGGATTAGCGGTTTCCTTGCTGCTGTCGCCGCCGCATCCGTATAAGCCCATCACGAGGACAAGTGCCAAAAGTCGGAAGATTCCTGACACCTTACGCTCCAGAACTCGTAATAAATTATCTTAACACTGTTAATCATCGGTTTCATCAATAAACAGCAACTGATTTTCATTTCTGTCAATTAAAACGAAAACGGCTTTGCTTATTTTTCTCTTGTCAAAGAAGCGGGATAATCTAATATATTCGGATGCTGTATGAAATAACCGAGTCCTACGGACGAATCAAAAACTATATCAAGCACCTGCCGCTGTATTACTCCAACAATTTCTCCGAAATGACAGGAGCGGACATCTACTTCAAGCTGGAAAACCTTCAGCGCACAGGCTCATTCAAGATACGCGGCGCGCTCAACTGCATCCTGAAAAACATAGACCGATGTAAAGACGGCGTGATAGCCGCCTCCGCCGGAAACCATGCTCAGGGCGTGGCGTTCAGCGCCAAAAGCCTCGGACTCAAGGCTGTTATTGTAATGCCCGAGTTCACGCCCATGGTAAAGGTGAACAATACCCGCGGTTACGGCGCAGAAGTGATTCTTTTCGGGCGCTCGTTTGAAGACGCCTACAAGCATGCGGTGACCCTAGCCAAAGAAAGAGGTTTGCAGTTCATACACCCCTTTGATGATCCGGATGTTATAGCCGGTCAGGGCACTATAGCCTATGAGATACTCAGCGAAAAAAGCGATATAGACCAGATTGTCGTCCCTGTGGGCGGCGGCGGGCTGATTTCGGGAATCGCGGAATATGTTAAAAACACCCGTCCGGAGATAAAGATAATCGGCGTTCAGGCGGAAGAGGCGGCGGGAATGGTCAGCAGCCTTTCCGAAGGACGTGTGGTAAGCCTCGCGTCATCTTTCACATTCGCAGAGGGTATTGCCGTTAAGAAGGTCGGCGATCTCACCTTCCGCTGCTGCCAGAACTGTGTTGACGAGATGATAACCGTCTCCGAAAACGAAATAGCCCTTGCCGTACTTGAATATATCGAAAGAGCCAAACTGGTTGTGGAGGGTGCGGGGGCGGCTCCTTTGGCGGCGCTTCTTGCCGGCAAGCTTGACATTGCGGGGAAAAAGACCGTGCTCGTGGTCTCCGGCGGCAATATAGACGTAACCACCATTAACCGCATAATCAGCCGCGGGATGACGGCAACCGGACGCTTTATGACAGTCGCAATCATCCTCCCCGATGTTCCGGGCGCTCTGACTGCGCTCTCGGGAGAAATAAGCAGCCTGAACGCGAATATTCACGAAATAGTCCACATCCGCAATGACCACAACATTCCCCTCAGCCGCAGCAGGGTCAACATATCCCTTGAAACCAGAGGCTTTGAGCACATAGAGCAGATCATGGAACGCCTCAGCGCGCTGTATGAGGTAACAAGGCTGGTTTAAAATAACAGCAATTCCGTACAAGAAAAGAGATCCGCTCAGGGATAAGCTTATGGATATGGAAACAGCAGATATTGTACTCACCGGAACAGACAGCCCCTACGGACGAATCGAAGTGATGAGGGCGCAGATGATAAACACCCGCTTTGCCAAGCACTTCCATGAGGGGTTCGGTGTGGGAGTAATCACCTCCGGAACTCTCTCATTCAATTACAGAGGTGAAAGGCTCATAGCGGGGAAGGGGCTTGTCAACACGGTAAACCCCGATGAACCCCATGACGGCTGCCCCGCAGAAGGCAGCGGCTGGACATACCGCATGCTGTATTTTGCCGAATCGGTTTTTTCCAATGCGTTTCATGATATATCCGCACAGAACAGAACACCGTACATAACAAACGGAGTGATTGAAGACGGAAGCCTCGCCTCTGAGATACTCCGCTACACTGAAATTACAGCAGATCCTGAAAGCAGCGCCCTTGAGAAAGACTCGGCAGCATGTACGCTTATGGCTTCGGTAATCGCCCATACCGATAAAAAGCCGCAGGGAGTGAAAACCTGCCGCCTCGGAAGCAGGCTCCGCACCGTAAAAGACTTTATCAACGACCGCATAACCGAAAACATCACTGGACGGGAGCTGGCGGACACGGCAGGTCTGAGTCTTTTTCACTTCATACGCTCTTTCAAGGCGGACACGGGACTCACTCCTCACGAATACGCCTCTGTGCGCAGGGCGATATACGCCCGAAAACTCCTTGAGAACGGACTTACTCCGGCTGAGGCAGCAAGTGAAGCGGGATATGCCGACCAGAGCCACATGACAAAACGGTTCCGCCGCTTCTTCGGCACAACTCCGAAAACTTTTCAGCAACTGCGTACTATAGCTTACTGAGCATAAAGAGGATACTCCCTCATAAGAGGGGGTTAGCCCGTGAAATATCATCTTTATCTCGCTTCGGCGATGCTCATTGTCGGCAGTTCGGTTACTGCCGGTAAATTCATAACTGTAAATACACCTGTCAGCCTTTCCATGTTTCTCCGCTTCGCCGTGGGGAGCGCAGTTCTGTACCTGTTTATGGTTATGAGAAAAGAGCGCCCCGCCCGTCTGTCAGCGGGAGCCGCGTTTCTGGTCTGTTCGCAGGCGCTTCTCGGTTCTGTTCTGTTTAATGTTTTTCTGCTCAAAGGGCTTAAAACCGTCTCCGCTGTGACATCCGGCATAATCTCAGGCTTCACGCCTGTTATGCTGACTGTTTTATCCTTTGTTCTGCTGAGGGAGAAGCCGGACAGGGTAAAAATCACTGCCTCCTGCATAGCCGCGGCGGGTGTGATAATCGCCAGCGCGGAATCAGGGGAAATCGAAGCGGACACAGCGGGACTGCTCTTCGTGTTCGCCGCGGTGCTCTCTGAATCACTTTTTCTGATAATGCGGCGAGTGATCAAGACTGATATATCCACAACCTCCCTGTCGCTTTATCTGTCGCTTGCGGGAATGTTCTTCTTCGCATTTCCCGCCGCGGGGGAAATGACTGCGCTGACAGTGAGGGAATATGCGGTGATCGGCTACTACGGAGTATTCATAACCGCCGCAGCCTACCTGCTCTGGCTGGAGGGAATAAAGTATGTTCAGGCATCCGCCGCATCGGCATATACCGCTGTAATGCCCGTCAGCGCGGCATTAACGGGAGTAGTTTTCTTAGGTGAGCCGTTTCTGCCCAAACATTTTTACGGCTTGGTTCTCGTGTCCGCCGCCATAATCCTTACGGGAAAAAGGCGCTAACTACAAAAGCTGCCATCTCTCTTCCATTTCCTTCATTCATCGTATAAACTGAATATCAAGGAACTTACGGTGCAGCATGGCAAAAAAGACAGTGACAATGGCTATAGCCTACGACTTTGACGGAACCCTCGCCCCGGGAAATATGCAGGAATATGACTTCGTTCCGAAAGTGGGTATGACCACGGCTGATTTCTGGAAGGAAACATCATCAGAGACAGTAAAACACAATGCAGACAGAATCCTCATATACATGAAGCAGATGCTGGACAAAGCGCAGGCGGCGCGGGTCTCCGTCCGCAGAGAGAATTTTGTGGACTACGGCAGATCTGTCCGGCTTTTTGCAGGAGTCACAGACTGGTTCCGGCGGATAAACGATTACGGAAAATCAAAGAATATAATTGTCGAGCATTACATAATCTCCTCCGGTATTAAGGAGATGATAGAGGGGACACCCATAGCGGATGAGTTTAAAGCGATTTACGCCTCATCCTTCGTTTACGATCATAACGGAATCGCCGTATGGCCTGCTCTCGCAGTGAACTACACCACCAAGACACAGTTTCTCTTCCGCATAAATAAAGGCGTGCTGAACGTTTATGACGATCATAAGGTAAACGAGTATCTCCCGCAGGATGAACGCCCCGTGCCGTTTGAAAACATGATCTTCGTCGGCGACGGAGAGACGGATATTCCATGTTTCCGTCTCGTCAAGGAGCAGAACGGGCACTCCATAGCGGTCTTCCCGCCGAAGAAAAAGGGCGCAAAAGCACGAACGGACAAGCTTATCGCAGAAGGCAGAGTGAATTTCGCCTGCGCTGCTGATTATTCCGCCGGTTCATCAATAGAAATCACGGTGAAAGCGGTAATAGACAAAATAGCCGCCGATTCCGCCCTGAAAGCGCTGGGAAAAATACCGTGAAAAGCGCATCCCGGAGTGCTAAACTTCATCATGGAGATTTATCATGAACGGAAAAACTGACTCAGCGGCATTCATCCTCGGCATATTCATAATGCTGGGGCTCGGCATACTAGGCTGGCAGCTCGCTTCAGCCGCCTTAAAATATAAATCATTTGAAAGAACAGTCGCCGTCAAAGGGCTTTCCGAAAGGGAATACCCCGCTGATGTTGTAATCTGGACACTGAAATTCAGCGTGGCGGAAAACGACATCACCAAGCTTTACATAGAGATGGAGAGGAATGTCTCCAAAATAAAAGCCTTCCTTCTGAACAACGGACTGAATGAAAGCGAAATAAGCGTCTCTGTTCCCGCCATTTCCGATGTATACGCAAACCAGTACGGCACAGACCGCAGACCTGAATACCGCTACACGTCACGGCAGGCGGTAACGGTTTACTCATCGAAGGTTGAGTCGGTGCGCTCGCTCATGACGCAGACAGGCGAACTGGGCAAGGAGGGGCTTGTGCTCACCGGAAACGAATATGAAGCTCCCGCAGAATACATATTCACCCGCCTGAACGAAGTCAAGCCGCAGATGATAGAGGAAGCAACCAAGGCGGCGCGGGAAGTCGCCCAGAAGTTTGCCGGAGACTCGGGCAGCAGACTTGGCAAGATAAAAAGCGCCTCTCAGGGGCAGTTCACGATAAGCGCCCGTGACACCAACAACCCGCACATAAAAAGCCTCCGTGTGGTTTCCACCGTGGAGTATTACCTCTCGGATTAATCCATATAACCCTGAGCCAGCCTGAGCGCCGCGTAAAACGATACAGGAAGCAGCGGTCCGTGGGATAACTGCGGATACTCCCTGTATTGAACAGAAATGCCTTTTACTGACGCGAAACGGTATGCCGCCGTCTTCGCAGCATCCGCCGGGACAGAACTCACCGCCTTCACACGGGCATCATACGCCTTGGCATGCTCCCCTTCCGAGCGTTCGGGGCGCTTCCTCTCCAGCCCGCTTTTCATAATAAGCAGCTTAAGATCTTTAAACTCATACAGCGCGGCGGCGAAAGCTTCCGATTCCCTCAGCACCGCTCCGCCGTTCCACCAGAGAGAGGGATCCGCAGAGGCATATGCCTGAAAACTGGCGGGCGACGAGGTAAGCACATAAAGCACAAACAGCCCGCCGTACGAATGCCCCCAGAGCGTCTGTTTTGTCTTATCTATGGACGCAAGCTTTTCAACTGAGGGTTTTATCTGTTTTTCTATGAGTTCAAAATAATGTGCGGCACCGCCGTTCATGCGGCTTTTTTTGAGAGCATCGGGAAACGGTCTGCCGTCATCTGCGGGCGGGGTGTAGTCATATGCTCTCGAATCCACATCAAAGCGCTCCTCAGTCTCATAGCCTATGAACACAACCACAGGCGCCCCTTCCTCCGCAAGCCTCTTCTGAATACCCTCACTGAAATCCGCAAACGCGGCATTGCCGTCAAGAGCATACAGGACAGGATAGCCTTCCGAGGGAGCAACGGAGGACGGAACACCCACTATGACACGATAGTTTCTCTCCCCATCGGCAGATGAGAATTTCAGGGTTTCAAAACTGTACGGAGCAGACCCCGCAAGGGCGGAAGAAACAAACAGAAACAGCGCCAAGAAAGCATATCTGAACATGGATGAAGCCTCACAAAAGATCCTCTGGTATGCCTCATGGCGGGATTCCGAAAGTTTTAGGCATTATACTTAATCTTAGGGATAAAACAATTTTAAACTGAACAACGCGCTCCTCTCTGTTAACTTTTTTAATAATACAAAAACTGTCTCAATTTTGGCATGCTTCTTGTTTGTAAAGATACATACACAATAAACCATACCCGTATTAAGGAGGTCTTTATGTTTAAATCTGAAAAAATCTACTCTCTCAGCGGTTCGTCACTGAAAGTATCCGGATGTGAGATTCTGGCAGATACAGGAATACCGAATCAGATTCTTTTTGCTTCGGAAAATACCGAGCTGGAATGCTTCCTGTTCCACACAATGATGAATAAGCAAAGGCTGCATACTTCATATGTGCACTCAAACAATTTTTTCTGGACTATGAACCTCTCACCCGCTGCCATAGAGAAAATCTGTAATGAGCTCCCCTTTCTTCCTTCCAATTTTTTCATAGAAATAACTGAGAAAGGACGTTATTCCGAGGACTTTATAGATTGTGCCAAGCCCTTTTCGCATATGCTTATTCTTGATGATTTCGGCACAGGCTACGCAAATATGGAAGCAGTGTATAAGCTGAAACCACACGGAGTCAAAATTGATAAAACATTCTTCGGCAGTTCAGCAGCATATCTGAAATCACTTATAAGCGAGCTGAGGAATTACGTTTCAGTGATAATCGCTGAAAAGGTTGAGAATGAAGACGATTTCGCGTTGATGAAAGAACTGGGCGCGGATTTTTTTCAGGGTTTCTACATGCCTTCAAAAAAACTGAAAAACGTGAGCAGAGCGGCAACTGCGGCTGTATAAAATATCTTTTCAGACAGAATTAAAAGAAAGACGGTGCTGAGCCGTCTTTTTTTATGCCCGGTTCAGCTTAATTTTTTGCTGAACATAGCTTATAATTAAGCAGGGGTGATATATGCGTAAAATTCTCATAATAGATGATGATATATTCTTCCTTAAGGCTCTCAAAAGGATGCTCACCACGCTGGGGGACTATTCTGCGGATATTTCAGCCGACGGAAGCATAGCTTTCAGAAGTCAGGAAATACGGGAATATGATCTTGTAATGCTTGATCTCAACATGCCCAAGCCGGATGGCAGAGAATGCCTTATGGCTGTTAAAGCGTCCGCCCCGTCGGTTCCTGTAATAATAGTAACAGGGGAAAACAGCACAGAAACCGCCGTTGAGTATCTCCGTATGGGCGCCTATGACTATCTTACCAAACCGATTGATCGCAACAGGCTGAATGCAACCCTTGAAAACCTCTTCCGCCTCAAGTCGCTGGAAGAGGAGCTGGACTCCATAACTCGGCACCTGCTCAAAAACGAGCTTGAAAAACCGTACTGCTTTGAAAAGATACTCACCCTCGACGAAACCATGAAGAAGAACTTCCGCTATACGGAGGCAATAGCCCCTACATCAAAACCGGTGCTCATATGCGGTGAAACCGGAACAGGCAAAGAACTGATGGCTGAATCGCTTCATTTATGCAGCGGGCGGGAGGGAAAATATGTTTCCGTTGATGTGTCAGGCATTGATGACTCGGTCTTCTCCGACACGCTTTTCGGTCATACGAAAGGAGCCTTTACCGGAGCGGATAAGGCACGAAGCGGGCTGATCGAAACTGCGTCCGGAGGAACAATATTTCTCGATGAGATAGGCGACCTTCAGGAAGCCAGCCAGATAAAGCTTCTGCGGCTTTTGCAGACGGGTGAATACTACCCGCTGGGCAGTGATGCTGCGAAAAAAAGCAGCGCACGGATAGTAACCGCGATGAACAGAACACCGGAAGCCTTGCTGGACAAAGGTTTCAGGAATGACCTCTACTACAGGCTCAGCACATACAGGATAGATGTTCCGCCGCTGCGGGAGCGGAAGAAGGACATACCCCTTCTGGCACGCTTTTTTTACTCCGGCGCGGCAAAAGAGCTTAAGATCCCCGACAGACCTGACGAAAGAGCTCTCGAACTGCTTTTAGCCTACCGGTTCCCCGGAAATGTCAGGGAACTGAAAAGCATAATGGAAGACGCCGCATTGCAGCAGAAAATCGGCAGAACCCTTTTTGATACCATAACCGAAAGACTTAATATAAAAGAGGTTTCAGGTGAAAAGAAAGCCCGGCTTAAATTAACCGATGTCTTTGGTTTTCTGCCCACTATAAAACAAGTGACAGACGCTCTGGTTAACGAAGCTCTGGAAGAAACAAAAGGCAGCCAGAAAGATGCCGCAGCGATTGTAGGGCTCAGCAGGCAGGCATTTAACAGAAGACTGAATATGCAGAAAAAAGAATAAACTGGCACAGTCCTTGCATATCAGAATGCAAGGAGATAATATGAAATATCCAATAATAATCACTATTACTTTAATTCTGTTAACAAGCTGTAAAAAGGATGATACTCCTGTCAGAATAGGTGTAAACGGATGGCCCCCGTGCGAGATTTGGTACGTTGCACAGCAGCAGGGCTATTTCGGCGATGTGCCGGTTCAGATTGTGCGGTTTTCCGCATGGACAGACAACATGAAGTCCCTGTATCTCGGCAATACAGACATCACCCACGCAACTTATTTTAATGCCCTGTACTTTCTGGACAAAGGCGAACAGGCGAAGATAGTTCTCTCCTCTGATACCATAGACGGCGGTGACGGACTGACAGTGAAAAACGGCATATCCTCAGTCAGTGAGCTGCGCGGCAAAACAATCGCCGTTGAGATCAACACGGATGAACACTTTCTTCTGTATAAAACACTCAAACAGGCAGGGATAAGTCTTTCGGATGTAAACCTGCTGAACTCCTCCGCTGCGGACGGACGTGACCATTTCATAAATAATGAGGCTGACGCAGTGTACACATATGAGCCTTATCTTTCTCAGGCTGCTTCAAACGGCGGAGGGAAAATAATCTCAACAGCAAAGGAACTGCCCGGGTATATGACGGACACTCTCATGGCTTCCCAAAAGCTTATTAACGACAGACCGGAAGAAATAAAGACAATAATAACGGCATGGTATAAAGCACAGGCATATATCCTTGCCAATCCGGAAGAATCTTTCGGGCTCATGGCAGCCAATGAAAAAATGACTCCCGAAGATTTTGCCGCATTTTACCGGAGCTTCCGTTTTTTCACCGCTGAGGAAAACAGAAGCATTCCCTCGTCTGAAAACTTTGTGGAAGTGGTAACCGAAATAGCAGACTTTCTGGGAATCAAACATACCGATTATGAAAACATAGCGGTAACAGATTTTCTCCCCTGAGGGAATGAGGAAAGTATATGACAAAAATGTTCAGACGGAGATACTCGCTTTTCATAAAACTTCCTTTTTTCACTGTGCTCATGATATTTGCTGTGGGCGCCTCCTCTGTGTATTTTCTTCAGGGCAGCATAATGAAAAAAGCGGAAACACGGACAGCGGAAACCGCGGTACTAAGCCTGACCAGCCTTGACTGGTCAGTGGCGTCTCTGCTGAGAAATGAGGATTACAGATCACTCCAGAGGCTTGTCGAGAATACAGGCTCAAACCGATTTATAAACGTGCTGAGAATATGCTCCGGCAAAAACATCGTAATAGCCAGCAGCAACCCGCCGGAAGTCGGAGCGGAGTGCGGCACAGGCATAGTCGGCAAGATACTTGAGGAAAACAGCCTTATAGAAAAAGGGTTCTCTTCCGAAGGTGTTTTTGAGGCTGCCATACCTGTAACCGGTCCATCCTATGACAAAGATTCAGGAAGCATTACTCAGGCTGTGCTGTACCTTCAGGTCGACAAGGCATTTATTGGCAGGACCTACAAAGAGTATATGGAGTTTTTCATTACTCAGTACGTGATAGTGTCTGTTCTTGTCACTCTCTGTCTGTTTTTTCTCATAAACAGTATGATACTTAAACCGCTGAAAAAATATCAAAACGCCATAGACATGATATCCCGCGGCAGCTACGGAGTAAACATTGAAATCATCCGTCATGACGAACTGGGCAGCTTTGCCGAAGGGCTGAATACCATGTCCTTTGAAATTTCCCGCAAAAATGATGAACTGAAGCGCATTAACAAAAACCTTGAGGAATACCTCAAGGCGATAGACGAAAGCGTTATTGTTATACGCTCCTCCATAAGCGGCAGGGTGACTTACGCCAATAAAAAGTTTTACGAAATGTCCGGCTACTCTCATGAAGAGATCATTGGTCAGCCGATCAACAATCTGCGAAGCTACAAAATGAACACAGAGGATATTATTGACTACTGGGAAACACTTCTTAACCGTTTCATATGGAATGATGTAATAGAAAATGTGTCCAAAGACGGCAGAAAATACTATGTAAACGCCACTGTCAACCCAATCTGCGATACAAACGGTGAGGTAGTGGAGTTCATAGACATCTGGTACGACATCACACGGATATATGAACTTAAAGAGGAGCTTGAGCTTCACAGAGAACATCTGGAAACCCTTGTTCAGGAGCGCACTAAGGAGCTTTTTGAATCGCACATTGAATTGCAGAAGCTTTATGAGGAGTCCGAAAAGCTCAACAAGATGCTCACCATGACTCAGACAAGAATGCTCCAGCAGGAAAAACTCGCCTCCATAGGTCAGCTTGCCGCCGGAGTTGCACATGAACTCAATAATCCCATAGGCTTTATCTCAAGCAATTTTGATGTGCTGAAAAGTTACTATGAAGCAACAACCCTCTATATAGCCGAAATAATACGAACCGTTAAAGACTCTGAGGGAAGGCAGTATCCGGGCGAGATCACAGAACGGCTTTCGGAAAGGATCGGACATATCAGGGAGGAGTACCAGATGGAGTACATAATAAACGACGCGAAGGAGATCTTCCGAGAGTCCGACCACGGCTTCTCCAGAGTGACGTCAATTATAAACAGCCTCAGGGATTTCTCAAGAATAGACACAGACAGTGCCAGCGCAGGCTACAATCTTAATGAAGGTGTTATAAATACTCTGAAAGTAGCCAGAAACGAAATTAAGTATGTCGCAGAAGTCATAACCGATCTGTCCGAAGATCTTCCTCTTCTTGTTGTAAACGGCGGGGAAATAAATCAGGTGCTTCTGAATATTATAGTAAACGCCGCTCAGTCTCTGGCTTCCGAAGGAAAAAGCACAGCGGACGGACGTATTGAGATAAAAACAGCTCTGGAAGAGGACTATGTTGTCTGCACGATAAAAGATAACGGCGGGGGCATACCGGAAAAACTTCTGAACAGGATCTTTGATCCGTTCTTTACCACAAAGGCACCGGGCAAGGGCACCGGGCTCGGACTCAGCATTTCATACGATATTATTGCCAATAAACATAAAGGGATTCTCGCCGCCGAAAATGAAAACGGCGCCAAATTTACACTAATGCTGCCTGTAACGGGAGCAGAAAGCAAAACCGGAGGAGAACATGTCTGATATATGGATGATACAAAATATCAGTACAGCAGAAAACCGCACTGACGAATACATCAAGGACGCGCTGAACCATTTTATGGAAACAGCCGGCTGCAAAGCGGAAGTTATAGACAGGGCAGAAGCAGGAAAAACCGGCTCAGGCGCAATATACATATGTATAGATGAGAGGCTCTTAAAAATTACCGAAATATCCGAAAACTTCTCTCTTAAAGACGCAGAAATTTTTGCACGGATAATGGAGCTTGAGATAAGGGAAAGAAAATACAGACAGGAGATCACAGAGCTGAAAGAGCTTATTCACCGCAACAAATTATGCACATGCAGCCAGATAAAAATTCCGCAGGCGGCTCTTTTCCGTCAGGAAAAACTGGCAGCTATAGGTCAGCTTTCAGCCGGTATAGCCCATGAGCTTAACAACCCCATAGGCTTTATTTCATGTAATTTTGATGTTCTTAAAAACTACGCCTCGGAAATACGCGCTTTTATCTCAGAGGCGGGCAGAATATCAGACTCCGCAGCATTTGAAAAAGCAAAGTCTGCCCACAGAATTGATGAGATCATCTCTGACACTGAGGATATTTTCACAGAATCTGAAGAAGGTTTCAGGAGGATCACAGGAATTGTGGCAAATCTTCTTGCATTTGCCCGCTCTGATGCCAACAGGCTTAAACGCGGAAGCTTCAATAACGCAGTGGCAAACACTGTATCAATAGCGAAAAGCGAATTTAAGTTTACGGCAGAGGTTATAACAGAGGCAGGCGATCTGCCTGAATTCATATTCAATACGGGCGAGATAAGTCAGGTGCTCCTCAATATTCTCCTTAACGCTGTGCAGGCAATAAAACAGCAGAAAAAAGCGGCAATGGGGCTGATTGTAATAAAAACGTGGGAGGAAGACGGTTTCGCCTGCTGCTCAATCAAAGACGACGGTCCGGGGATAAAGCCTGAAAGCGCGGACAGAGTTTTTGAACCCTTTTTTACCACAAAACCGATCGGAGAAGGAACCGGTCTCGGTCTTAATGTCTCATATGATATAATAGTCAATAAACACAAGGGCAGTATAAGCGCAGAAAATAATCCGAACGGCGGTGCGGTGTTCTCATTCCGTATCCCCATGATTGATGAAACGGCAGGTTCAGATGGAACATGAAGCAGGAACAATTCTTATCGTAGACGACGAGCAGAATATACTCAATTCCCTTAAAAGACGGTTCTTCGGAAGCAGGGTCAAAGTGCTGACTGCCTGCGGTGCTGCTGAGGCGCTGAAGATAATGTCAGAGCACAAGGTGGATCTGATCCTGAGCGATTACAAAATGCCCGATGTTAACGGCATCCAGCTTCTTACGCAGATCAAAGAGCAGTATCCGTACACTTTCAGGGCCATACTCAGCGGCTATGTGGAAACAGACGCAATAACACACGCCATAGGGAAAGGCATTGCCATGGCATATTTCAAAAAACCTTGGAACGCCTACAACCTTCCGGAAAGGCTTGTCCACATAATATCCACCATGCAGCGCATAAAGGACAGAGAGCTCATAACCGTTTTCAGCCGGATAGAAAAACTCCCCAGTCTCCCTGATATTTATCTGAGGCTGGACAAGGCGATAGAAAGCGGCGCGTCTGTGGATGTCTTAACGAATATTTTCAAAGAGGATGTCTCTCTCACGGCAAAAATCATGCAGATAGGCAACTCGGTGTTTTACGGCGGCAAAGCTTACACGACTATTGAGCAGACAGTGCTTATGATAGGTCTCAACGCAGTACGGGAAATTGTCCTTATGTATAAAATGGCAGAGCAGATAAACTGCTGCGTGAGTGAAGCAAAGCTTGCCGCCGTATTCAGAAAAGGACTGATACTTAATAAAGGCGTTGACTTCTGCCTCCGCCAGAGCGGGCAGGAATATAACAAAAGCATAGCATCCACTGCCGGACTGCTCTCCTGCATAGGGGAGATAATACTTCTCTGCTTCAGACCCGAAAGATACGAACAGACACTAAAAACAGCTGCCGAACATGCGTGCTCTTTTGCAGAAGCGGAGGAGCTGCTCAATATCAAAACAGATCTCAGCACCCATATAACGGGTTACTTTCTTGAATTGTACAACATCCCCTTCGACACTCTTGAGGTTTTGATCTATCAGCAGAAACCGGAAGATGCTTCTCCTGAAAACAGGCTTATTGCCGCCGCTCTACTGGCTGTTTCACGCATAACTGCGGCACTGGAGCATCAACGGGATACGGACACAAGCTTCTATGAATCATGCGGCAGCGGGCTGATAAGCCCGGAAACTGTCGGGAAAACGGCTGAAATGCTGAAAGAAATACTGCCGGAGCGGAAATAAGCCGCTCCGGCAGATACACTTGGTAAATCATCTTGCGGATGGACTGTCAAAGAGGAACATGACAGTCTGTATCCCCTCTAGTTTTTCGGTTTAAAGAAAATTGAGGGTACTGTGTCTCCGGAGGTAAGAGTGTTACCGTTGGAGTCTTTAGCTGAATCGGGCATACCTACAGCGGTTCTCTGTGCTGTGGGATATTTCGCGCTGATCTCTTCAACTGTGCCGAAGTCAAGCGCTCTCTGCGGGCAGGCTGCCACGCACGAAGGAGCAAGACCGTCGTCAAGCCTGTCCCAGCAGAAGGTACATTTCTGCACGGGGTGAGCAACTGCCCAGCTTGCTTTCTTAACAGGTTCGGACTTGTCGTCTCCGAACTGAGGAGCGCCGTAAGGGCACGCAACAGCGCAGGAACGGATGTTCTGGCACTTGTCACGGTCTACTATGACTATGCCGTCCTCTTTTCTTTTATAGATCGCTCCCACGGGGCAGGCCGCAGTACATGCGGGGTTTGCGCAATGGTTGCAGGCAAGCACTAGATTAAAAACCTTTACATCAGGGAAAGCGCCGCTTTCCGTAACACTTAAGTTTCTCCAGCTTGCCTTGCCGGGTTTAACGTCGTTCCAGTCTTTGCAGGCAACAACGCAGGCGTGGCAGCCCATACATCTATTCTGGTCAAAGTAAAATGCCATCTGTTTAGCCATGATTCAATCCTCCCTACGCCTTTTCGATTTTGACACGAGTGTCGTTTGCAGAAGTCATGCCTTTGCAGATTCTGGACGGTCTTGCGGTAACAACAGTGTTGGCGCAGCCGCCCACATCAATTCCGGATGAGTTTTTCTTAAACCATGCACCCTGACCAATATGAATAATGGTAGGGCGAACTCGGTTAGTAACAATAACGGAAGCATACATTTTGCCTCTGTCGTTACTGATAAGAACTCTGTCGCCGGTCTGGACACCGATGCTGACAGCATCCGACGGGCTCATCCATATGGATTCATAAACACCGTCGTCCCATACTCCCTCTGTCCAGTCACGTTCAGGATCAAGGAAAGCGGCGTTGCCGTCTGCGTCCTGTTTGTAGCACTCGTTCAGATACGCAATGTTGTTCAGGGTAGAGTGTGATCTGTACATCATGTGCCATGTGTGAAGAGTATAGGTATACCCTTTAGCTTTAAGACCGAGCGGGTCGTCATGGCACATTTCATCTGTGGCATTAGTTATATCCACCGCATGTTTACCTTCAACAGCAGGAATATACATGGGGATCGGATAAAGGTATCTTCTCCCTGTGCTGCTTCCTGTTCCTGCGGTGTAAATCTCTCCGAGATTATAGAGAGTCGCCGCTCCGCCGGAGTCAGTGGTTGAAGTATCTATATTGTCGTGATGCCTTGCTTCATAATCCTCAACCATATTGCCGCAGAAAGCCTCAAATTTGCCTGATGCGCTGTTGAGAGGGCTGGCAACGGGATCGTTACGGAAGGCGAGGTGTGTTATTTTATAGCTTGAAGCATCATAAGTGCCGTGAAGGGTCGCGATTCCCTGTTCAACCCACTCATCGTAAGTCATTCCGTATTTTGTAGTGAGGTTCGCAGCTTCCCAACCGGCTTGAAGTCTGGCTTCCATGCCTTCCTGCCCTGCGGGGTAACCGTCAAGGAACTGCGCCTGAACGCCGAGTTTTTCAGCTATACCTGCCATTATGGAATATTCATCCATAACTTCTCCGGGAATATCATGAACTTTGTTCACTCGCAGAACACCTTCGGTGGAAGTCAGTGCGCCGGGCTTTTCTCCCTGCATTGTCGCGGGAAGTATATAGTCAGAAATAGAAGCTGAAGCAGTCATGAAATGATCAAGCGTCACAATCATCTCACATTTGGTTCTGTCTGAGAAAATTTCCCAGTTGTAGTTAACATCGCCCGACTGGTTAACCATGATGTTGCCGCCGGGAGCAAATATAATCTTACCGAAGCCTTCATGGATTGCTTTAACCTGCCCGTCGTTCCATCTTGATTTGCCTGTTCCCGCGTTATCCACCGCATCTGGAATCACAAATACAGGCATGTTATACCTCTGTGCAGTGGGTACATAGTCAAGAGATGTAACCTTGGACGGATCGTAAAGATCAGTGAGAACCACACTGTTTGAATTAGAGAGAAGCTGGCTCGGAGCAGAAACCGAAGTATTGCTCACGGGGTAGCCTGAACCTCTTCCTTCCGCACCGAAATTTTTGGTCACAACAGAAAGAACTCTGTGCAGCCAAATCGCCTGTTCAGATTCCGTATGCCTCTGGTATCCGCCGCCGATGAAAGTGTTTACTCTTTCATTCAGATACATTTCTGCAAATTCACGGATTTTCGCAGCGGGAACACCCGTAATTTTCTCAGCCCATTCGGGAGTTTTGGCATCCTGTCCCCAAATGCGGACAGCCTTGCCGTAAAGATCATCATCAGTATTTACGTTGTAGCCGATGGAATCCGGATAAATCGAAAGTCCTGAATTGAAACCCTGATCCACGAGATATGTGTCATCACCCATGATAAAGGCGGAGAGTGAGCCTCCGTCAGGAACAGTGTAAGCGGCGTTTGCAGCACGACCGGTCACAAATGTGTTGCCTGTGTCGAAGAATCCGTACATGTAAGTTGTGATGAAAGGCACGTCAAGAGAAGTAAGGTGATTCTTCAGCAGATGATAAAGCATTGCCATAATAAGCGCAGCATCCGTGCAGGGCATTATACTGATATATTCGTCTGCAAGCAGAGCCGATGTTTTGGAAACACGGGTGTCTACGAAGGTGAAGGGTACACCGCGCTCCTTAATCTGGGTAAGATAATAGCTTGCGTTGCATGCCTGTATCATTTCGCTGGGGTTAAATCCCCACATAACAACCCTGTCCGATCTCAAGGCATCCTGATAAGAGTTACCGCTGGGCAGATAATTTGATTTACCTTCCACAAAAGGCGCCACATGTTCAAGGGCAGGGAAACTGTAATCGGTATAGTAGTAAGTATAACCGCCGAGAATATTCAGAAGCCTGTGCAGGGAGTTTCTCGCCCAGCCAGTCTGGTCTCCGGAAGAATAGATCGAATGTATGCCTTTTGCTCCGTATCTGCCAATTACATTCTGCATTTTTGCGGAGATTTCAGTGAATGCCTGTTCCCATGAGATTCTCACGAAACCGTTGACATCGCCTCTTTCACCTGTTTGTTTCAGAGGGTAAAGGATACGGTCGTTGCGGTAGAACCACTGTTTTCTTGAGTGGCAGCGAACGCATGAACGATACTGCGGATTGTCGCCCTCGGAAATGCTTTTGTCCTCACGTTCGTCAGTGGTGATTCTTTTTACCACACCGTCTTTGACGTAGTATTTGCTCACGCAGCGTCCGCCGCAGTTGTGAGGAGTTCCGCCCATAATTGTGGTTTCCGTGATTGCAGGAGGCGTGAGACGGTTTTCCTCGTCCTCTTCCATGTATGTTTTGCCGCCGTCACCGGAACCGCCGCAGCCGTATACAGCAGCGGTGGCGCCCACTGCGCTCACTCCCTTAAGGAAGTCTCGGCGGGTTACCTGATTAAGTTTATCTTTAAGACTCATAATATCCTCCTAACATCTAGTACGCATTAGGCGCGTGCGCCGTTTTGTGGCATACAAAGCATGAATTGTCCTGCACAGGGTAGTGGCAGTTGTTGCAGTGTCTGTTCAGGCTGGCTCCGGAGCCGCCCCAGCCCGGTCTGTGGCTGGAAGGGGGAGTCACGCTGTGACACTCTATGCAGCTGTCTTCCTTATGGCAGGTCGTACAGGAGCTTCTGTCCCATCTCGCCTCAAGTCCGTGACCCCTCTTCGTCCATGAAGGGGTATGGCTTCTCGGCGATACTTCCTGATGGCACTGGATACAGCTCACCTGATCGGTATGGCACTCAAGGCATTCCTGCTTGTTCACTCTGCTTGCCGAGCCGTGTCTGTCCATCCATGAAATATCGTGACTGGAGGGTTTATTCGATTCCACGGCAAAGGCATACACAGCAACAAGCAGCATAGCCATTACCATAGAGAGTACAGTTATCTTCGCTTTCATAAATCTCCTCCCTAAAAAATGATGTTAGCCCACAGCTCTGCCGTGTAGTTCTTGTCAAGGCTCGTATCAACATCATCATAGAACTCCGTATCCTCCATGCTCAGATCCGCCATAAGGCTGAGGATCTTCGTCGGCTGATACTGACCGCCTATGTAGTAGCTTCTTACAGAGTCCTTCCTTCTGTCGTTTATGTAGTCATACTCATAACGGCTGAAGGACGTGCCTGCCCATACGTCCATAGTGCGTCCGACCTTCTGGCTGACCTGAACTCCGTACTGAAGACGCTCGTTGTCGTCTGAGTCGGGGGTGTTCTTTACATCCCAGTAGTCTACGCTGAACGATACATATGTGTTCTCGGAGGGGAGTCCGTAAATGTCGAATTTACCCTTGATTCTGGAATAATCACGGTTGTCGAAGTTCTCCGTGCCGCTCACTGCCTTGGTCTCATAGGTGAGTCCAGCGGCGAAGTTCTTAAGGAATGCCTGATATACGCCCGCTTCGTACTTGCTGTACTTGCTCTCCGCGAGAAGGGTATTCGTCAGGGGGTTCACCACGTATGAGTTCTCATAGTCGACCTCATCAGTAAGACCTTCATATTTCAGCGTGAGGATAGTTCCCGTGGAGACTATCTCATAGGTGCCTTCGGCGTTAACTGTAGCCGCGTCATTCAGAAGAGTGTAGGCGAGAACAAGGTTACCGTTAGGGATAGCCTGATCGAGCCTGAACTTGGTGTAGTCGTCATCTATGTCCGTTACATCGAGACGGACATACTCTGCTCCTACCTTGGTCTGCTCCATCACCTTAACATTGATTCCGCCGCCGAACAGCGTGTCGTCATCAACATCATAGTAGTAGCTCACGGGTTTGCCCCCGAAAGCGTATACCTCTACCATCTCGCCGAGCTTCACTGAAGCGTCCGCTCCGTCAAGCTGGAAGGTGTTCTGATGGGAAAGATAGAAGCGTCCCACATTCAGGACTGTGTTCTTGATTACGCCGTCAAACTGAGCGTAGCCGTTGTACAGTCTCGGAGCCCAGTCATCGTAGCCGAGCTGGGTGTCAAGAGCGTCACGGTGATAATAGTAGTAGTTATCTCCCCAGCTCTTCTTGTGGTCTCCGTCAATATCATCCGCAGCTCTTCTTGTGGTCTCCGTCAATATCATCCGCGAATCTGGCGAACGCGGCGAATCTCACCGTTCCGTCACCGAGCTTCACTGCGTCCGTGTGGACACGGAGATACTGGTAGAAATCCTGATCGTCTGCGTAGTCGTTCGTACGCAGTCTGTAGCGGGACGTCAGCGTAAGGTAGATCTTGGTGTCCTCTGTAAGACCTATACCCTCGTAGCTCTCCTTGAACTGTCCGGGAGAGACCTGCTGCGTCCGGCTGTCCGGCGTGTTTGAAGCGCCGTTCTCAAATGCTTCCGCCTTCATTGCCGTAACTGACAATAAAAAACAGAAGGAAATGCACATAATCAGATAGCGCATACTTCCTCCAGAAATTGAATAAATTAACACCGTAAACGATGTTCTAAACAGAATAGACTTTTTGAGAAATGAAGTAACAGTGAATAACCTGTAAAAAAGCGGGTATTAAACGGGTAACATAACTATAAACAATTACCCTATTAACAATAATTTATATTAGCATGAAATAAATACTCAATACTAAGATTTAAGCTCTGCTAAACTTAGTCTTAATCATCATGAACATACGGATGCAGTGTTTCCGGCAACGGAATATATTTACATAAACAAGCATTCGGGTTATTATTTCCGCCTTAAAATAACTTCGGGGAACGCCTGCTGTGAGTACAAACATAAATAACGAAATATCGAAAAGACGCACATTCGCCATCATCTCCCACCCTGATGCGGGTAAAACCACTCTGACAGAGAAACTGCTCCTTTACGGCGGTGCTCTGGAGCTTGCTGGTTCGGTCACTGCAAAGAAGAAGCAGCGTGAAACCTCCTCCGACTGGATGGAGCTTGAGAAAAAACGCGGAATCTCCATATCCTCAACTGTTCTTCAGTTTGAGTACAGCGGCTACCAGTTCAACCTGCTGGACACCCCCGGTCACAAGGATTTCTCCGAGGACACTTACCGAGTTCTTCTGGCGGTTGACGCTGCCATAATGGTAATAGACGCCGGTAAGGGTATCGAAAACCAGACACTTAAGCTTTTTGAAGTGTGCAGGAAACGGGGCGTGCCTATATTCACCTTCATGAACAAGCTGGACAGACCCGCCAAATCACCGCTTGAGCTGATTGATCAGGTCGAAAAAGAGCTGAATATACAGACCTTCCCCGTGAACTGGCCTCTGGAAAGCGGTCCGTTTTTCAAAGGGGTTTACGATCGTGTTAAGAAGCAGGTTCACATGTTTGAGAAGGTTCCGGGCGGCGCTTACAAGGCTCCGGTCTCCGTGCACGATTTCTCTGACGACAGCGTGAAGGAGAAACTCAGCGAAAAGGCATACGAAGAGATAGCGGAAGAACTTGAGATGCTGGAATTTGCCCACAATGGGCTTGATATAGATGAAGTGCTCTCAGGAAAAACCACACCCGTTTTCTTCGGCAGCGCCGCCAATAACTTCGGCGTGGAGCTTCTTTTGAAAGGCTTCCTTGAGTATTCCGGCGAACCCGTGTCCAGAAACGCGAACGGAACTCCTGTTCCTCTGGATAAACCGGGCTTCACAGGCTTCGTTTTCAAGATACAGACCAACATGAACCCTAAGCACAGAGATCGGGTAGTTTTCATCCGTGCCTGCTCCGGTAAATTTACGAGAGACATGACCGCCTACAACACCCGCACCGGACGTGAGGTGCGTCTCTCCAACTCGCAAAGTGTCTTCGGGCAGGAGAGGGAGATCAGGGAGGAGGGCTACGCGGGAGACATCATCGGCTTCATCACCAACGCAGACCTTCGTATAGGTGATACCCTCACCACTGATCCTAAAATTGTTTACAATGAAATCCCCCGCTTCGCTCCCGAAGTATTCGCCTATATGGAAAGCAACACTGTATCCAACTATAAGGCTTTCAGGAAGGGTGTAGACCACCTGCTGGCGGAAGACCTTGTGCAGTCTTTCGAGCTCGCCGGCTCCACAAGCGCTACACCGCTTCTTGGCGCTGTCGGTCCTCTTCAGTTTGAGGTTCTTCAGTACAGGATGAAGGATGAATACGGCGTGGACGCAGTACTGGTTTCAAAACCATGGACTGTTCTGCGCTGGGTTGATCCCGCCGTTTCCGTTGATGAGTTGAAAAAGGTTGTGCCGTACGACTGCGCACACGGCAAGGACGATAAGGACAGGCTTGTCATCCTCTTCCCCAACGGCTGGACGATGCGCTATTTCATGGAAAAAAATAAGGAAATAATACTCCACGAATCACCGGTAACCGGGGATTAGATTTTTTGCAGGACAAGGCATTGCAGGCGAATGAGATTGCTTCACTTCGTTCGCAATGACAAAAAACTTCAAAAGCGGAAAGGTATACAACTCCATGGACGGAACCGCGCCGTGCGAAGCGAAGGACGGTTTACCCGTCCGCGAGCGTGTGAGCGGGAACTGCATGGATGCAGGTTTCAGCGAACTATCAGGAAGATAGACATACCGTTCCTGAACTATATATCAGTGTGACCAGTACGGTTCCATGGACGGAACCGCGCCGTGCGAAGCGAAGGACGGTTTACCCGTCCGCGAGCGTGTGAGCGGGAACTGCATGGATGCAGGTTTCAGCGAACTATCAGGAAGATAGACATACCGTTCCTGAACTATATATCAGTGTGACCAGTACGGTTCCATGGACGGAACCGCGCCGCGCGAAGCGAAGGACGGTTTACCCGTCCGCGAGCGTGTGAGCGGGAACTGCATGGATGCAGGTTTCAGCGAACTATCAGGAAGATAGACATACCGTTCCTGAACTATATATCAGTGTGACCAGTACGGTTCCATGGACGGAACCGCGCCGTGCGAAGCGAAGGACGGTTTACCCGTCCGCGAGCGTGTGAGCGGGAACTGCATGGATGCAGGTTTCAGCGAACTATCAGGAAGATAGACATACCGTTCCTGAACTATATATCAGTCCGGGCTTTCAAACATATTTATCGGATGGTTCGGCGCGTGCTTGCCGTGGATGATAATATCCGTCATATAATCAAGATTAACACTCATTTCCGTGAACACCGCCGCCGCCTTCTCATCCTGTCTTTTTCCGAACAGCTCGCCGGAAAGCCTTATAAGCTCCTCCCTGTTGTTCGCCCAGACCATTAAACCCTGATCTATCTGATATTTATCATAATGACTGATGAAGCTTCTGGTGGATATTGTCGGTGTGCCGAAGTAGCAAGCTTCGGTATTCAGCGTGCCGCCACCGCCGATGAACAGCCCCGCAAATGCGAGAAGGTGCTGGATTATTATTTTTTCTTCTATAACGTACGCATCAGGAAATTCATTCTTAAGGTGGTCGCTCTCGTATCTTGGGATAAAGATCACGTTTGCGCCCGTGATCTTCTTAACTTCCATAATACCTTCGTAGAGAAAGGGGTATTTCCTGCTCACGTAGCTTGACTTATACTCTTCCTCACGCACTACTATATAAGGTTTTTCAGGGTCTATGCCGTACTTGGAGAAGATCGTGCGCACATAACCGAAGTCTGCCTTAAAATCCTTCAGCCAGATAAGCGGGTCAATGAAGTTATATTCGTATATCTGCTCCGGCTCCAGCGAGAAGCGCACAAATATATCATCCGGCACCACGAAGGGCTTAAACACCTTCTCGGAGAGCGGAAGTGTGAGCCTTGCCTGCGGCAGCGCCTTTTTGAAGTTCGCCGAATGATCGGAAAGGGGAATATCATAAAAATTTATGATCGGTATGCCGAGTCCGAATGCTACCCTGTTGGCATCCACGCTGCAAAGACAGACAAGTTTGCTCGCACCGTAGATGGAAACATACTCCATGAGCGCCTTTTGGCGTTCTATGGATGCGGAAAGCTTGTCCGCCAGCCTTTCGCCGCCGAAAACGCCTCTGTCAACATAGTCCATTTTATAAAGCTTAAGGAGATCCACAATCTCGGAATAGCCCTCTCCCTGACGGGTGGTAATCAGCACATTCCTGCCCTTTGCCTTTATGCTGTCGATGATAGGCTTGAAGAAGAGAACGCTTTTCGGAGTTATGAGGTCAAACCAGATCATATTATCCCCTTTTCCTCATATTCGCTGTACCACCACGGACGTATTGGGAGAACATCCTTTTCGCTGAATATGTAGCCGAATTTGCCCGAGTATTTGATCATACCCACAGCGGGAATATGCGGTTTGGTCACTTCCATTTTATTGGCGCAGGTGTATAAACAGTCTGAATGGCAGGCCTTGTTTCTGATAAGATGCAGAACCTCCAAAGCTTTTGAAGATTCAAGCAGCGCATCCATCGAGCCCGCCTCCCGGAGATTGCCCATATGAAGTTTCTTCAGCCAGAGCAGACAGGGGTAAATGTTTCCGTAAGGATCTATGTCGATATTTCTGGAACCCATATAGCAGTTGAACTCCACCTTTTTGCCCTCAAAAAATGCCTTCTGGAGGAAATATTTGCTGGCGTAACGCCCAGTGTCGTAGCCTATTGCCACAAGCTGGCGGTCGATCTCAGCCAGCTCTTCATCAGTCCAGATGAAGCTTTCACGGCTGAGATCCTCCTTGGTGAGGTTATCCGTGGCGTTGCGGTAGCGTTCGGGATTGTAGCGCCCGTAACCGATATAAAGCCCCACACCAAGTTTTTTCGCGAAGCCGTATACCCACTCAATGAGATGATAGTTTTCTTTATAGATAGTGAACTGAAGCCTCAGCACCACACCCTTGATTTTACTGAGGCGCTGCACTGTCTCCACTGACTTGGCGAATGCGTCCTTGTGGAGACGCATCTTTTTGTTGGTCTCCTCGTCACCGTCCAGAGAAATATCCAGACGGTATATAGGGATACGTTTCAGCACATATTCAGAGACTTCCTCATGCCTGTCAGGAAACCAGCCGGTTATGGGAGAATCAATTACCACATCCTTATGGTGAGCGTAAAGGGAATCAACCGCAGTGAAATACGTGTCGCTGAGATGCGGTTCGCCTCCGGTGATGTGCACTTTCTTAAGATCAAGATACTTTGACGAAAAAACCGAATCAAGCTCGTTTCGGTTGAGTTCCCTGTCCCTTTTGTCCTCAAGCCGCCATATGGAGCAGTAGCGGCAGGGACCGGGGCAGTATTCCGTCAGAGTGTACGATATATCTTCTATTCTGTAATTCATCTATATACCGAGGCGTTTTTTCAGCCCGTCCTTCATTTTTTCCAGAGAGCGGGCATTGATCTCTTCATCAAGCATTGCACGTGCCGCTTTCTTAAGGCGTATCTGCTCGTCCCTGATCCTCATAACTTCGGGCTCGGCGCTTTTCAGCAGCTCCGCAAGCTCCGGCGGGAATGGTAAAAAATTCTCTATGAGCTCAAACGGGGCGGCAAAAAGAATCGCCGCCGCATATCTTATTTCATCAGAAAAATAAGGCTCAAACTCCGCCCGCTTTTCTATCATCTTAGTCACTATCTCTTTCTGCAAAGTCTCATGCGCCGGATGCCCGTGGTGCAGGAGGCTTCCTGTGGGTCTGTTTCCGCCGATTATGAAGTTTTTCGCGAAAAGGTTTTTCCCGTGGCGCCTGTAGTTAACCTTTGCCCTGTCAAAGAGCAAGCTGCCGCCTAAAAGGTTTGCGAAATGGGCGATATAATAATCAGCGCAGACACGGAAGGCATCGGTATTTTCCGTTTTTATCAGCCTGAGCAGATCCGTCCTGAACATCATGGCGCTTGTGGTGCTCCAGCTCCATGTGGGCGTATGGATCACTCTCGGTGGAAGATAGGTTATCTCCTCCGGCGCTATGAAGTCCGGATGGAAGCTGCTGAGAATCGCGGAGCTTTCCGAAACCTGCCTGTTGCGAAGGCAGGTGAAGCCCGCGGGAGGGCTGCGGAACAGGTGGAGGTATATATGCGCCGAAACCGCATCCAAATCCAGAAAATCATCAGCGTCCACGAAGACGGTAAACTCACCCTTTGCTCTCTCAAGCCCTGAGAAGAAAGCGGCAAGCTGACCCTTGTTTTCGTGGTGAAGAACTATCTCCGCCCTGTCCGAATATTCCTCTATGATCCGCCTGCTGCCGTCGGAGGAGCAGTCATCGGTTATAATAAGCTGAATGAGCGGATAATCCTGATTAAGGCAGGAATCCACACACTCACGAAGATATTTTTCATAGTTAAAGCTGGTGACAATGACTGAGACCAGCGGCATTTCAGCGCTGCCGATGGAGAGATTTTCATCCGTGTGAGCCTGAACAGCGGCTATAGCTTTATCAGTCAATTTTCCTCTCCCTGAATATGCGTTTTAACTCCCTGTCGGTTTTGATTTTCCCGAGAAGCGGCATATCCATGCAGTACCAGAGTATCCGGCGGTAGAGCTTCAGAAGCTCCTTATCCATGTATTCACGGGTGCGGAATTCAGACGAAAGGTTCCAGCCGTTCTTGAGGAATGTTCCGCTTATCCCCGCTTTTTTCAGTGCTTCGTCCTTGAGGCTGTTCCGCCTGCGCAGAAGCGTGTATTTGAAGTCCTCGGAATGCTCTTTACCGTAGTAGCCGTTGCCGCCGTGCAGACGGTACAGCGTAAGTTTTTTATCAATGTACAGCGACTTGGCGAGAAATGCCGCCTGAAAAACTATGGTGTCGTCAGCCTGAATGCGCCAGTCCTCTTCATTCACAGGGAAGATTTTCTCCGCAAGCTTTCTTGAGACAGAAAGTGTTGAGGTCACGTTGCCCGGGTATTTTGAGAGATAATAGACAGGGAATATATTCCACCCGCAGTAAGGATAGCGCTTGAGACCGTCCCCGCACTCTCTGCCGTTCCCATCCACAGCCTGATGGTCGGTATAGATGTATTCAGCGCCTTCCATGTGCGCCTTTGCAGTCTCCTCAAGCTTGGTCGGGGCGTACATATCGTCACTGTCCAGAAAGCACAACACCTCGCCGGAGGACGCTTTCACTCCTGCGTTGAAGGCGCTTGCCTGTCCGCCGTTCGCTTTGAACACCGGAGATATGCGTGAATCCTCAGCAGCAAGTTTTTCCGCAATTATGCGTGAATCATCCGCAGAGCCGTCATCTACTATGATAAGCTCGAAATCGCTGAACGATTGGCTAAGAACGGAGCGCACCGCATCCTCAAGATACCTGCCGTAATTATAATTATTCAGAATCACCGAAATAAACGGTCTGCCGCTCATTTTATATCCTTCAGCAGCGCCCTGAGGGAAACCTTCGGGAAGGAGTCAAGCATTGTCCTCTCCGAAGCGTTGTAAACCCTGAAATCGCCGCCTGTTATGTTCTCTCTCACATAGTCAAAAAATGCTTTCTGCTTTTCCAGCTCGGGGAAAGTCCATTTCTCCCCTTTTTTGCGGTAGTCCGGATGAAAGTGGTTGCGTTCACCCGCGCTCTCTATCACTGCTCCTGTGCTCCCCTCCGGCACAGTGAAGCAGAAATCCATGCCTATAAAGTAAACTTTCTTAAATCCCATGTATTTGGCGAATTGAAGCTGGGAAGCCGTAACGCTGTATCCGCCGGCAACGCCGTGAACCACATCACAGGAAAAAAGCATGTCCGCATAGCCGTAAGCAAAGGTATCCTCGTCCGTCCTGAGCTTTTCCAGCACTCCGTATTCAAAAAACTTACTGCATTTTAATGAGTTTATCACATCACGGCAGTTCTCCGCCACGAGATAATCCTCAACAAAGTAGTAAGCGGGGCGCCACTTTGTCTGCTCATATATGAGATATATTTTATTGGAAGCAAAGCATACTTCATCTTTGAGCATACCAAGAGCCTCAGCAGTAAGGCTTGGTCCGTTACCTATTATGAAGCATCTTTCCCCTTTGTGTTTATCTTTTAGCGAGAGGAGTCCGGCAGTATTCCTTGCGGGGTCAAAGCCTTCGGGCATAAGCTGTGACGCGGTGATCACTGGAATAAACACTCCCGAGCGGTTATGGATATTACCCTTCTGCCCGCGTCCGGTGATCAGTGCGGCGAAACGGTTCTGAGTTTTAAGGAACTCCGCCCAGCCTATGATTTTGAATCCCCTGAACTCCCCTTCCGCAAAATCGTCAACTATGCAGGCGATGGGATACCCCGCCTCATCTGCCCAGCGGAGTGCGTTTTCCGCGGCTCTTCCTGTTCCGAAAACTGCGTACTCGGTCATGTCTGCCCTCTGTGAAGAGAGTACAGTGTTTCGGCAATCATTAAATCTTCTTCCGTTTTTATCACGTGAGCGGAGTATTTTTGCAGCGGAAAGCTTTTCACGACGCCGGAATAGGTTCCGCAGCCTCCGCTTTCGTATGCTTTTATATATGTTTCACGTTTCCAGCCCGTTATGCTCCACGCTATCTTTGAAACAGGCTTGAGATCCTGCGAGTTTTCCTTTCTATCAAATGTAAAATTAACCGGACTGCCGTCAAACAGGCATTCCAGAATTATTTCCTCAACACTCAGCAGTGTATCGCAGCCGCTTTCAGCGAGAAACTGTGTGAATCCGTTTATTTCCCCAGCGGAGAGAAGCGGCGCTATGGAATGAAGCTGCACAACGTAATCACACTGATGGTGAGTGAGAAATTCGTAAACAAAGTCCTCGCTGGTGGCGGCGTTGTCCGCCAGCTTCTCCGGTCTTTTGTGGAACAGTGCTCCTTCGCTTAAGGCAAGTCTGCCGAGTTCATCACTCTCCGTATTTGCCCACACCTCATCAAATACTCCTGCGGCAAGAGCCTTGCGTACCGCAAGGGCAAACAGCGGCACACCGTTTATTGTGCGGAGGTTTTTCTGTCTCAGCCTCTGGCTCCCGAGTCTGGCGGGTATCATGCAGATTACTTTCATAAACCAAGCCTTCCGTTGTGGGCTAAAACCGTGACTTTGTTCGGGGCGCTGCCTTTCTCAAGCCTGTAGGTTCCTCCGGCAGCTTTCACCAGACCGAGCCCCGCCGCCACGTCCCATATGCCTATATCTGTTTCAAAATAAGCGTCCAGCCTACCTTCCGCCACATAAGCTAGAGAAAGCGCCGCACTGCCTATGAACCTTATCTTTTTAAACCGCCTCAAGAACGCTATGTCTTTCAGCATTTCTTCATCGGAATAATCTCTATACACAGAGAATCCTGAAGCGACAGCGGCTTGACAGGCAGAATCAGCATCACTGCAATGTATCTTCCCGCCGTCTGCGAAGCATCCGCCGCCTGTTCCGGCATAATACAGTGTGTCCCTGAAAATGTCATACACATACGATACCTGCGGCGCACCGCCTTTCCACAGGGAAACGGAAACAGCCGCATGGGGCAGCCCTCTGTGAAAATTATATGATCCGTCCAGCGGATCGAGTATCCAGAATGAGCCCTGCACCGATGTATAATCCGGCTGTTCCCCCTCTTCTGAGAGAACAGAAAGCCCTGTAAAGTCCGTAAGGAACAGGCTCAGCTTTTCATGTAGCTCCATATCCGCCTTAAGCTTTATATCCCTGCCCGAATCTGACAGACATTCGCTGCCCGCCGCCAGAGCTTCCCTGCCTGCGCTCCGTATGAAGCTTCCGGCGCGCCTTTCGTCAAACACCTCTGCACCAGTTCAGGAGAGCTCTCAGCGCCGCTTCGCCCATTGCCCTCACAGCCTCTTCGGAGTTGCCGCCTATGTGCGGCGTGCAGACCACGTTTTCCATCCCGCAGAGCTCCTCATCATAAAACGGCTCTGTATCGTAAACATCAAAACAGGCTCCGCCGAGGCGTTTTTCCTTTAACGCTGTCTTCACCGCATCCGTGTCAACCACGCCGCCGCGGGAAGTGTTTATCAAAAGGGCATACGGCTTCATAAGCCGCAATGCCTGCTCGTTTATCATATGCTCTGTTTCCGCCGTCAGCGGCACATGGAGGGTTATTATGTCAGCATTGCGGAAAATCTCCTTCTTTGAGGCTGGCTGCGCGCCGTTTGCCGCGCAGAAGTCATCAATCGGGAGTATGTCATTGCAGAGAATCCTGCACCCGAAAGGCTTAAGCAGCATCACGACTTCACGCCCGATGTTCCCCGTGCCTATCATCCCCACTGTTTTGCCGGAGAGCTCACACCCGCCGTTTTTTACCCAATCTCCGCCGCGCATTCTCAAGGATGAGGCAAAAATATTGCGCATATGCCCCAGCATGAACCCCAGCACAAGCTCCGCCACGGAACGCCTGTTTACGCCCTCCGCTCCGAAAACCCGTACGCCGTGTTCCGCGCATGCGGCAAGGTCTATATTATCAAGCCCCACGCCGTACTTGGCGACTGCCTTAAGCTTCGGCAGGGCGGCAAGAGTTTTTTCGTTTATTTTATCCAGACCGACGATCAGCGCCGTACAGTCTCTGTAAATCTCTGTCAGTTCATCAAATGTCAGTCTGCGTCCGAATGGGTTGAATATAACCCCGCCGGACATCTCCTCCGCTTTTCTGCGGAGGAAATCATTTTTGCTGAAAGCTACAGTTGTAACGCCTATCTCAGTGGGCATCACATACACCTGAGTTTCTGTATATCCTGTCCACAAGTTCCATAACGCCCAGCGCCTCGTCTATGCTGCCGTGCTTAAGGGGAGCACTCTCCGTGACTGCGCTTATAAAGTCCTCAAGTTCAAGCTTCCACGAATCGTCATACTCAAACCATGTGGTCTCCTCTTTGGGCTTGCCCATGGCGAAGGTGACATCCTCAAACTCCCTGCGTCCGGTGACAAGCTTTTCGGGCGCATAGCTGCGTGTTGCGGAGAGAATACCGTCCAGATTCACAAAACCGTCCTCAAGACATATCTCAAGCAGGAACTTATGCCGCCACTGAGTGGCAGAGGAGTGGAGCATGGCTGTTACGTTTTTATCGGTCTGCATTATGGCAAATGCGTTGTCCTCCGCCTCCACCTTCCAGTAAAGGCTGGTGACAAAGCTGTTTATCCTCGTGAACGGCTCGCCGGCGAAGTGAAGCATCAAGTCAAGCATGTGTATGCCCTGATCTATGAGGATTCCGCCGCCGCTGTATTTGCGGTAGTTGCGCCAGTTTTTGTCATAGTCTATGCTGCCCGCCTTGCCGTAAACACCGCGCATCCAGAGAATCCGCCCGTAGCTGCCGGAATCTATGATCTCCTTCGCTTTTATGACAGAATAGTGAAAACGGTGGTTAAATCCGTATTTCAGCACGAGACCGGAGCTTTTCGCAACCTCCTCCACCTCTTTCAGTTCAGAATAGGTTGTCGCCGGAGGTTTTTCGCAGAAAACATGCTTTCCGGCAAGCAGCGCCTTTTTGGTGTATTCCGCTGTCACGTTATTGTAGGTGCAGATGAAAACCGAGTCTATATCCTGCTCCAGCAGGCGATCGAAATTATCACAGATGTGCACGTCCGCCGGGAGAATATTTTTATCTATATCATAAACGGCGGTGAGGTTTATCACCGGACTTTTCGCTATCTCAGCCGCCCTTATTCTGCCCATTTTGCCGAATCCTGCCATGCCCGCTTTTATCATCACTACTCCAGAGTATACTTTGTGGATGCCCCTTCCTTTGTTGCCACAAAGTAGGAATAAATTATATGATCGAGTATCATGTGCATGTCTTCCACAAGCCCGTATTCGCCTTTTTCAGTCTGTACGTGAAAATTTATGTCGGAGAGTTCTCTGAGCTTTCCGCCGTCAAACCCTGTGCAGCCTATTATTCTTGTCCCGGTCTTTTTGGCGTATTCGGCTGCCTTTACTATGTTCGGGGAATTGCCGCTGGCGGAGATGGCTACCAGCACATCTCCTTTTTTAAGGCGGTTTTTTAGCTGGGCGTAGAATATGTTGTCGTAGCCCACATCATTTGAAATAGCCGTAACCGCCGGAATATTATCGGAAAGGCAGATGACGCTGAAATTTTTTATGCCCCTGAGCTTCAGCCCCACGCCTAGATCCGTTGCAAAATGAGAAGCTGTGGCGGCGCTCCCGCCGTTGCCCATGAAATAGACGGTGTTTTCAAAGGGGTCGAGCTCTTCAAGGAGTTCAATTATTCTGTTAACCGCTTCCGTATCAGTATTTTCCAGAAGGGCGGTCAGTTTTTTTATATAGCTTTCTGCGTAGTTTCTGTTCATTTCAGCTCCTTTTCGGCATGTTATTTATAGCAGAAATGAACCATTTCACGCTTGGCGCAGTTGTAGTATCTCTGCAAATCCGCATCTATGTCCAGAAAATCGGGCATTATAAGCTCCTCCACCTTGAAGCCGGCTCTTGTGAGAGAAACAGAAATATCCCTTCCGTACATGCGCACATGTTGAGCCTGACCGTAAAGCCTCATCCGTTCCTCCGGCGATGTGATAGAGGGGTCGTACTGCGTGACCACCCCATCTATAGGAACATGAATATACGCCATTCCGCCTTCCTCCAGAACCCTGTAAAGCTCACTCATAGCCTTGGCATCATTGTGAATATGCTCCAAGACATTGCTGCAGTAGATAAAATCGAAAGAATTGTCCGCAAAGGGAAGATCCGTCAAGTCAACGTTATAATCCACATTCTTCTTAAGCAGGTCAGCTGTTATATAGTTTTTCCCCAGCATGGGGCGCAGCTTCGCCTCAAGTCCCTTTTCAGGAGCGACATGGAGCATACGTGTATTTTCTTTGAGTATCTCTGCCTTCTCTATATACATCCAGAAGTGGCGTGTTCGCTCAAAAGAGGCGCACACAGGACAAAGTCTTCCTTCCGGCTCTTTTCGGTAAACTCCATCGCCTACAAGACGGTTCAGCGGCAACCACTCGCTTACGCACGAATCGCATACGGGGCAGAAGCCGCCCTCCTTACAAGCTTTATCACCAGTCATCTATACACCTCAAACTCTTTCATTCTATTTAGGAAATGGTCCTGCTGGCAGACCTTCATATAAATCTATCAGCGGCAAAGCATCCCCGAAGAGTTCCCTGCATCTTTCTCTCATCATTTCCTGCTTGCAGTCGGAAGAAAGGATTATGGCATCCGCCTGTGTGGTGTCCCACTCAGAAGCTTTCATCGGAGCATGTCCCCAGAAGATCTTCGTTTTATCAGGATAATCGTCCAAAACCGCCGTTATATGCGGTTTTTTCAGTCTTCCGAACACTTCACACATCCATTCGGTATGTCTGCCGGCACCGAACAGTGCTATCCTTTTTATCCTGTCCTCATTCACCAACTTTTTCAAAGCTTCGGAAACATTATAGCGTTTGGACACAAAGCCGCTATTAAGTCTGCCTTTATCAGCAGTGAAGTACACTGTTGTCTGTGAAACGGGTATATATTTGCCAACATTCTGAAAAAGGCTGATGTAATAACCTATTTCCTTTATTACGTCTCTGCGGTTGTCTATAAACCTGTTCAGCGCATGAGTAACTTCGGGAGTATCCACATTACCATAATCATCCACAAGCATAATCCCGTTTTCTGCCAACAGATGAATGTATTCTTCCATATCCTGCATGGCGTAATACATCCGGTGATCACCGTCCACGTATATGATGTCGTATTCTTTGCTTTTGTATGCTAAATCAAAATATTCGGCAGATGTCATCCGGTGAAGACTGTAGCCTTTGCTGTCATAGTATTTCTTTGCAGATAAATAGATTTTATCAGCATCCGATGGTGAATCCCAGTATGCTCCGGTGTACGGATCAGCATCTGAACCAAGATAGGGATCAACACCGTCATAGCTGATTATATTGAGGGAAGAACTGGCAAAAAGCTTTGTCAACCCTGCCTTAAAAACGCCTATTTCCAATATTCGCACTTCATTTCCTCTGAAGTATTTCTCCATCACTGAGACTATTCCTGCCGGAGCCCGTGCCCCTTCGGAAGGCTTTGACGGAGAACAGAGTTCTTCTATATTAAAAATTGATTTATCAAACATATACATTCAACTTCAGGAACGGCGAATTTTCAAAGGTGAAGCTATTCATTATATCGGCTCCTTTTTTTATTGCCTCAAAGTAATGTTATATTTCTTGTTTAATGATTTCAATATCGGTCATTTTATGTCGGGCAAGAGCCTGAATTCTCTTCGCAAATATTTCAGAGGGCAGAGCATATAATGCTTCATTATCAGAGTACAGGCAATACTTCAGAAGTCTCGCCGCATGTTTTATCCAGTTTTCCTTCATTAAATCTGTAAAACCGTATATCAGGGCGCTGTTAATGGCACTGTTAATATCTTCAGTCCTGAATGCCTCGTAACAGCAGCCCTTATCCCTAAGCTGGTTATAACCTGTCATAACCACAGGCTTCCCTCTGGTCAACGCCATATATGATATCTGCGACAGAACAGTCAACGTGACATCTGCAATATCAATACATTCTTCCACATTTACATCATCAACTATGATGTAATGCTCAGTCCTGAGTAACTCAGGCAGGTAACTTTTGGCATAAGGATGAGGCTTAAATACCATGAACCATCCGTTCAAATCCGCTCTTTGCGCCATATCTTCAAACAGATGGGCTGAACTGCTGTAAAAAGGGGAATGGAACGTGGACGCAGCTATGTCATAAGGGAACATTCCGGAACTGTAATCATTATGACCAGCGACAAAAACTATTTTTTTGTCTATCCCTTCAAGCATCCTGCCGAGCCTACCTCTTTTTGGCTGCTTCGCACGGTTCATTTCAGTGTTCTTTATACATTCAATAGCCTTAACTGCTTTTATGCAGTCAGCCTCATCTACATGCAGGCTGTTGAAAGCCTCAGTGTTAAGGGCTATCCAGCTTTCCCCCATCTGCCCCTTAATATCAAATTGAAAAGTTCCGGGCAGGCAGCCAAATTCCATATAGACAGTTTTTGTACCGGTAAAATCACAGGCTAGTTTCGCTACTTTGAAGAGAGGATGAAACTCATTCCATATAACTGCTATATCAGGTTTATAGCTTTCCAGCATATTAAGCGCATAGCTGTACATTTGTCCGACAGCGGAAAGCGCCTGTTCATAACTGATGTCGTGGTTCTCTTCGAGTGTATATTTAAGATGTACAGCATAGGTTTCAAGAGTATACCTGATATTCCTGTTTTCAGGAAGATTTACAGTTGAGCTTCGCTCAGTACACTTTATCACAGCTTCAGGCGCATTAAATACAAAAGCATTGGGTAAGGCTATATCCGGAAAATTTAATGCTAAGTTGAGTAATAAGTAATGCGATGATTTAGAATGATTTATAACAGATTCCATAAATATATTCTTATCTGATGATCTGTTGTAAAAACCTGCCCACATGATCCTTTCCGAGCATGAATCTGTCAGGGCGGGCAAAGCGGGGGAAGTATTTTTCTCACCGCTGTATTCCACCCAATGGTGCTTAGGTTTCTTCTGAGGCAGAGGGAAATCGTCGTATAAATTTAACAGCGGCAGTGCATCACCGTAAAGACTGATGCATCTTTCCCTGAATACTGCTTGGTTTACATCTGTTGAAAGCAGAAGCGCATCAGCGTCTGAAGGGTTGAAAAGCTCCGCCTTCATGGTTTTTTTCCCGAAAAACATTTTTGTTTCGTCAGGATTGTCATCCAGAACCGCGACGATATCCGGTCTCAGTGATGATGTCATGAGTCTATCCAGCCATTCCGTGTGCCTTCCGGCACCGAATATCGCCAATCGCCTGATGCCTTTATTCTCTGTTAAATCCCTGAAAAAAGATGATAGATAATAGCGCTTGGAGCTTATGGGTTTCTGTGATTCAAGGAGATTTTTGTTTACAGTTAAGTAAACTGTCGTTTGTGACACCGGAACATATTTGCCCGGATTCTGAAACTCGTTTAGATAATAGCCTATACTTGCGATAACATCTCTGTAACTGTGGATGAACTCATTTACTGCTTTTGTAACTTCCGGCGTTCCAACATTTGCATAGTCATCCATGAGGAGAATTCCGCCTTCCGAGAGCATATATACAAACTCTCCAAAATTCTGAAGCGCATACTCAAACCGATGATCCCCATCGACATAAATAATATCATATTCCTTTTTGCCAAAAAAATTGTCAAAATACTCGGAAGAAGTCATTCTATGAAGGCTGAATCCTTGGTTATCGTAGTATTCTTTTGCTTTTTTATATACCGACCCGGCCTCTAAAGAATTTCCCCAGTACAAGCCGGTATAAGGATCATCCTTAGAGCCAAGATACGGGTCAACACCATCGTAAGCTTCAATATTAAGGGATGATTCAGCAAATACCTTGGTCAGGCCTGCCTTAAAAACGCCTATCTCAAGTATCCTGACCTTTTTATTCCCGAAGTGCTTCTCCATTAAGGAAACTATAGCGGCAGGCGCACGAAGATCACTGCTGCTGAAGGGTTGTCTCAGTTTTTTTATGTTAAAAATCGATTTATCTGCCATAAAGTCTCCGGCATAGTTTATTTCGGGTATGGTCCTTGGGACAGACCATCGTATAAATCTAGCAGCGGCAGAGAATCCCCATACAGTTCTTTACACCTTTTTGCAAAAAAATCCTGCTTGCAGTCGGACGAAAGGATTATGGCATCCGCCTGTGCGGCGTTCCACTCAGAAGCCTTCACCGGAGTAAGCCCCCAGAAAATCTTCGTTTCATCAGGATAATCGTCCAAAACCGCAGCTATATGCTCTTTTTTATAATCGGGAATGAATTCGCTGAGCCACTCGGTATGACGCCCTGCACCGAATATTGCAATTCTCGGATAAGTTTCGGTTATTTTATCCAGTCTGAGCTTCAGCATAAGCCGCAGAAAAGCCGGGTAAAATACAGCCTCAGTGTTTTTCGGGAGCATCTGTTCTCCGAATCGATAATCAATACATTCTTTTTTATAGAATTCATTTAGTAACGGAAAAAGAATATTCTCTCTGAAATTATTTCTGTTATGGTCTGTATTTCCGAACACGGCATTGGAATGCTTGCGGTAATAGCCCAGAGATTCCGGTATAGAGACGACATTTCCGAAAAAAATACTGGCACGGGTGAGAAATCCGTCTGCGCTGATTCTGAACTGCGGAGGCACAGGCATAACCTTATTCAGAATCTCCCTTCTGAAACAGAGTCCTGATGTACCTACAAAATGCACAGGTTCTCTTTTCTCTATATAATGATTAAGAATATTTCCCGAATAGAGTGTCGGGTACAGCGGAGAAACTTTTCCATCTTCCCATACATCCACCATATGCTGAAGGAAAGCGTAATTTCCATCCAACAGCCTGTCCCATTTAACAATTGTCTCAAGCTTGTGGGGCATCCACCAGTCATCACTGTCTAAGAAGGCGATTATATCGCCCCTTGATGCCTCAAAGCCTGCGTTAAAGGCAGAGGCCTGTCCGCCGTTTTTCTTGAATATCTTTATTATGCGCGGATCAGAGAAGGAATCTATCACGCTTACTGAATCATCTTTTGAACCGTCATCCACAATTATAAGCTCAAAATTACCGTAAGTCTGGTTCAGTACGCTCTCCACGCACTGAGTGATGAAGCGACCGTAGTTGTAGTTGTTGATAAGAACGGAAATAAAGGGGCTGTCAGTCATCAGAAAACACTCTCCGAATAATTAAAGCAAACTTCTCGGAATTTCATCAGAAGCAAGGGAGCGGTCTGAAACTATTTCAAGCTCAATACCCTTTGAAAGAAGCCATTTATACATCGCTGATGTTGAGGCCGCAATTTTCTCCACTTCATCATCATAAAAACCGGGAGTATTTATCAGTTTAAGATCCGAATCTTCCAGATCTCTGACAATGCTCTTTCCGCCGGGCTGCAAAGTCACGAGCTTACCTTTTCTCAGTAAATTTGATGGCAGTTTATTGAGCATCAGGTGTTCACCCTCTTTGTAGAAATGGGGCATTATCTGCGAATCAGGTATACCTATGTCCCAGCCGGCAATGATGATTTTACTGACTCCCAAATGGACAGCCAGATAAAAACCCAATTCATAGACAATTCCGGGACCAAGAGGGCGGTTTATTGTTTTTTCAAACAGGTAGTCTTCAAAATTCTGTGCAACGCACAGTCTCTTCTGGAGTTTTTCTTCAAGAGGCAAATCGCTACCAGCATTAATCAGGGGGAAAAGAAGATCAGGTAATAAAAAAGGGGTCTCCGGGTCTACAGGATGCTTTTCCGCCAGCAAAATTGGGCGCGGTTCTGCATAGTCATATTTTTTATAATTCCATGAGTTTAGCAAATGAAAATCAGCAATATTCCCAACAGTATCATAAGTTTGTTTCACAGAGACAACGAGTTCGTCTTTTAGCCTCTTGCGAAGGTAATCAGCAGTGTAGTTCCCGAAAGAGGGCCCGCAGGTCAGAATGTACGCCGTTTTTCCGGTGTATGCTCCCTTGAGAACGGAGAGCTTTTCATCTATGCCGTCACATTTCTTAATTTTTTCTCTGATCAATGCTGTTGCTCTGTCCATATATCAAACCTTTTTATATATTTGGATTAAGTTTTCTTACTCTTTCGGCAGTCAATGTCTTGCGTTGTTCAAAGGATGCATAGTGGTGTGTTTCTCTCAATACGCTTCCATTTGCGACAAAAACAAGATCAACCTGTCCCAGAGCATCATCCAGAGGCCTGTATGTGGCTCCGAAAATATCGTAAACAGAAAAATTTCTTTCATTCATAAATGCGACCACATCAAAAAATGTTGGCGATTCTTTATAAAACTGAAATAAAGAGACCTCCATAATCACGATTTCAGTCTCTTTAAGAATTTTCTCTGCACCTTTAAGCACTTCAAGCTCAAAACCCTGAACATCGATCTTTATTACAAACGGTCCCTTAAGACCGTATTTTTCAGTTTCACCGTCCAAGGTCACCACCGGAACGGTTCTTTCCACCCCATCTACATGAGCTCCCTCAGACTCCTTCAAAACAGATGAGCCACTCATATCAGGATGCACATTCATTGTAACGCTTCCTTCTCTGCTCCCGGCAGCAGACAATGTGTAAACTGCCGGATATTCAGATACAATTTTATCCAGAACCCCTTTGTACTCCTCCAGCGGCTCTACCATAAGATAACGTACAGAGTCAAAGACTCCGTACAGTCCGTTTGTTCCGTATGCCACTCCCACATCTATAACCGTCTGAGGATTTACACCCTTATTTTTTATATGGGTAAGCACTGATAAAAGACCGTTACGTTTAAACATTTTTCTCTCCCGCTCAAAATTGTGCTGACTTGGTGCAATCAGGCATGTATGCCTTAAGAAACGAGTATATAGTATATTCTATGGAACAATGAACTATTCTGCCGTAAACATCTTTTTTTATTCCTGCACAGTTGTCCATATGAATTCCCTTATAAAAAGATCTCTGTTCTGCATCCGTGTGCTGATATTTTTTCAGCCAGAAGCATTTGTCTTTCAGCTATATCCGCCGGACTGAGCTGTCCTGTCAGCCCAGCCGCCCTTGTACCTTTATTTGCAGAATATCTGAAAATGAAGGCAGAATCTATTTTTACTTTCCTGAAAATATCCGCTGTAAGTTCAATATCCTCTTCAGTTTCACAGGGAAAACCAGCGATAAGATGGGTTGAAATCACAAGCTCAGGTTTTTCAGTTCGCAATCTGCAAAGCATCTCCGTCACTTTCTCTATATCATAAACTCTGTTCATCCGCCTCAACACTTCCGGACTGCCTGACTGCAATGGAATACCTATCTGAACCACCCGCCCTTTTTGAATAAACCGGATGATTTCAGCACCGTATTTCAGCAGATAACGAGGGTGCACGTCATTGAGGCTCCACTTTACACTTTCATCATCGGAAGCTTTATCCAGTGCGTTCAGCAGTTCAGGATAGCTCAGCCCTATGTCCTCTCCGTAGGAGGCAGGATCATTTGCATGAATTGTTACCCGTTTATGCCCGCAGTCAAGTATGCGCAGATAATCGCTCACGCATTCCTCAAGGGGCTTGCTTTTCAGGCGCCCAAGAGCCATAGGGTGGGAGCAGTAGCTGCAAGAGTTATTGCACCCTTCGCTTATCCTGAGAATCGGCGCGGGCTTTCTCGATTTTACATTGTTCCGCACTTCAACCGGGTTCAGCGCATAAGGATCAAAAGACCTCATAACACTAATATCCGGCTCGAACGAATCCGGAACATCACAGAGTTTCACGGTAAATTCAGGGAAAAACTCTTCTATCCTTTCCGGATTTTTTGTGCTGAAAAATTCGCCTCTGAAAACCTTCTCAAACTCATCATGTGCCATATCCGGCAGACAGCCGTAAACTATCAGCCTTTTGCCCTGTTTTTTGAGTTCCTCAAGCATACCCACAGCAGTTGCGGTGTATGACGAGACAAAGGCGCATGTAACGGCTATAACCGCGTCAGCACTCTCCGCTGTTTCCGCCTCTGTCCATCCGTTGGCGGCGAAGTATCTCTTAAAGCGTTCCGTATCAAGCCCGCGCTTCATGCAGACCTGATTCCCCGCAAAGTATATTTTCATAGATCTATACTGTCTTTATCCATACAATACCGTTCCATTCAAAACCGGAGCGCGACATATACTTTCCTATCTCCCCAAGCTGATTGGGCACGTGCATATTCTGCTCATTCTCCGCATACTCCCACCTGCGCGGGTCATCGGACGGAAATAAAGCCGGAACAGAGAAATCTACCAGCTCAAGGAAGAGCGCCCCGCCCTTTTTGAGTGTTCTCGCTATCCTGCGAAGCTCTTTATCCTGATCTATCACATGACCTATTGAATCAAAGCTCACAAAATCGAAATAACTTTCAGGCAGTTCCGCCCACCAGTCATGAACTGTCAGCCCGATACCGTATTTATCTCTCCTGAAACGGACGAAAGCAGATTGAAGTGCTGAAAGCTCCCTGTAATGGGTTATATACCCCATTGCTGCCATGCTGAGCGCCGCATTTCCCGTCCCCCCCGCATAATCAAGAACTCTTCCGCCAACAGGAACAATGCTTCTGAAAATTGACGGCTCCAAAACGCCGCAACCCGGCGCATGCCTGTGGATGGAGTTGGCGAAGAGATAAAACTTTGATGAAAGATAAAACCAGTGGTCTTCACGCAGAATTTTCGGAGTGGATGACCACTCATCCATAAAAGACAGATTCTCCCTGCGGTATAATAACTCCAGCAAAGCCACTTCCTGTAGTCCGGTAAACTCTTTCAGATCCTCCAGCACATCAAACACTCTGTCTCTGGAAAAGGAGACTTCCGAAGGGAACTCCTTCGGTTCAGGATGTCTGAAAACAGGTTTGTCTTCCTGTACAGGCACTTCAGTCTTGCCTGTGGAATCCTTTAGAAAATTCGCGGTTTCAAGTCCGGCGGTTCGGAGCATTTTGTCAGCCTCATCTGCCGAACCCGCAGTCCGCAGGGCATCAGCGACATTATAAAGTCCACCACTGAGACTTTTGTCACCAGCAAAAGCTTCCAAAGATATTTGTGCTGCTTTTTCCGGCTCAGTGTAAGCATATATCTGCGCTGCGATGACCTTAAACCCCTTGCTCATTCTGCCGGAACAGAGATCCCTGTCAGCAAGCCCTGCTGCGGATAAAGCTGAAGCTCTTTTTCTCTTAAAGAGATTATAAGCTATATGCCCGTACCCGTTAACAGCTTCGGGATGGTCTCCGTAAATGCTCTCCACCATGTTCAGCGCGTCAATTTCTCGTCCACAGAAAGCCATACATTCCGCATGTCTCAAGGCTCCCCACCATTTCTGTCTCTTTTCAGACGCATCTCTTTGAAAGAAATCGAGCGCACGTTCATGTATTCCGCAGTTCATGAGGAAATATCCCAGTCTTGAAAAACAGTCGGCAGAACCGGGATCCGAGTCATACCTTTTTCTGATTATATATTCCGCATCCTGAATCACACTTCCGCCGGACTTCCGAATAATCGCCCTGAATGCCTGAATATCGCTGAACGAAGGGCTGGCTGAGGAGAAGATAATGCTTTCAATATCGATATTATTCATAAATATTCCTCACTCTTCAAAACTGAAAAATAATGGAGATATATCGCTTCGGGTTACGCCATAGGAAAGATCGGGGAAGTTTTCATATAGATCGAATAACGGCAGAAGCTCTCCCTTAGCACTCACTGGTTCTTTACGCATCGCAGATTTTTCTCTCACATAAACTCCGGGACTGAAAAATACAAAAGGTTAATGGCGTTCTGCTCATGTTGTATTTCTGTTTACCATTATCGTATACTCATCAAATATTTTGATTTTCCTGAAGAGGCTCATTCCGAGTTCATAACGTTTCCGCCATGAATCATGCAGGATTACGAGCCCCTTTTCGGCAAGGAACCTGCTGGCCGCAAACATACATTCGTTCCGCCTTCTTCCGTCCACAAACACAAGATCAAATTTTTTACCTGTTGAAAAGGGAAATGTCGCATAATTGTATTCCTCGGCATCCCAAGGCCATATCTGCCCTGTCTGAGAAATGCTGCAAGCCTCCAGATACGGCTGAGAGGGTCTTAATTTCTCCAGAATATCATCCTGATATTTTTTGTTATCGTCTATGCTCAGAATATACTCCGTACCCCATATGCCTGCAAAATAGCTGAAAAGATAGGTGGAATACCCGCTGCCCCATTCCAGAATATGGCGGGGTTTAATATCAAGCGAACACAGAAGAAGGTAAAACTCGTTGGCGTGAACTCTGGCATAAAAGGGCATAGCCTTCCATTCTGAAACAGACAGCATCAGAATATCAAGCACCCTGCTGTCCGGTTCCGCATAATGTCTGAATTCTGGATTCACCACCTTTATATCATTCGGCTCAGTCATCCGATTTTCTCCGTGATGTAAAAAAGATATTCATAGACCATTTGTCAGCAGGAGCGGCATTCTTACGCCGGATGTGCATGCTGCGTATTTCATACGCAAACCCTTTATCTTCGAGAAGATGTAGAATACTTCCCAAACTGTTCTCCGCAGTTTCAGAATCATAATGATACTCAATGAAGCCTGACCCGCAGTTTTCACTCAGGCTGTCCGCCGCTTCCCTAAGCACAGCTTCCTCAGCGCCCTCTATATCCAGCTTAAGAAAATCTGTATATTCGCTCATGTACCCGCTTAAACGAACGGTTTTAACATCTATCCTGCGTGATTCAAGGGCGGAAAACCTCCCCGCAAGCCCTGAGCCCATAGGCATGGACGGGTAAACGGTAAACTGCGCCGTCCCTTCGGAATCACTCAATGCGTAAGGATGCAGGGTAACACTCTCCCATCCGTTGGTTTCTATATTTTCCTTACAGATTTCATAAAGCTCAGGGTTCGGTTCAAAAGCGGCTATAGCAGATGAGGGATAAAGCCATTTGAAATAGGCAAGTGCCATTCCCGCATTCGCACCGCCGTCTATTATGAAAGGTGCTTCCTTCTCGCTGGTAAAATAGTAGTTTTCTTCAAGGAAGATCTCCCTGAACTGCACAAGGACATCAAAAGGACTGACAATTTTCAGCCTGAAACCAAGGACATCAGCGAAACCCGCTCCGGCATTTTCCCGAACCATTTTTTCCAGAGCTACATACTGCAAACCCACAGATATTCCGAACCGTTTTTCCGCTCGTTCAATATCCGCAAGCAAACCATAGTTTTCTGACAGCCTCTCGGCATCAGCCTCAGCATAAATGCCCGTGGAGCGTCCGCGTCTTTTTTCCTCAGCCAGAAGATGAGCAAAACGGGGTGCATCAAATACTGAGGAAAATCTGAGCAGCCGTGAGTATCCGTCTTTCAGTAAAGCATCAGACTCATATGCCGCTTCAACATTTCTCTCAGCATCGGGCATTCTGCCTGTGCGGGCGAGAATCTCCGCATATTTCAGCCTTTGTTCCGATGACATTCTGCCGCCGGCATCGTCCTTTTCAAACCATCTGAGGGCAACGGCATAGTCTTTCTCCCGCATAAACTCAACGGCAATAAGGTAAAAACCGTCTTTCAGGGAGGAATCTGCACTGTATGCCTCGTTAATCAGCTTTTCCGCCATGTCTGCCTGCACAGGCGCAATAATCCGCCCAGCCACAAGCTTAAATCCGTTTGTAATGCGGCCGAGTTCAATATCCCTTTTTACAATTTCAATAACTTCCGCGCGTTCAGCCTTTCCGGTGCGGAGAAGAGCCCACCCCATATGACCGAAGCCGTTCACTGCTGCGGGAGATTCTGAGTATGTTTCCTGAACCATTGCGGAAGCAGTGGCAGCGTCACCGCTCAGTGCAATACATTCAGCATGGCGGAGCTTTCCCCACCATGTTTGCCTGCCGGATTTGGCATCCTTTTCAAACAGTCTGAGAGCCTCATCATACTGCTCCGCATAGGCGAGATAATAAGCAAGGCGGGATAGAGCGTTTTTATATTCATCATCTGTTTTATATATATTTTCCGCGGCTGTTTCAGCCTCAAAAAGTTCAACAGGTTCTGCGTCAGCAGCCTGTTTCAGCTTCTCAAGCCAGCCAAAATCGGCAGGCATTGAGCCGAAAAGCGTTTCAATGAATCCGTTCAAAAAACACTCCGTTTCTGTAAAGATAGAGATAAGCTATGTATCGTAAATTCCGGTGAAATAGTGAGCCTGAAAAGCATTCTCAGCAACAGGTATCCTATCCCATAAGTGTTCCCTGTATGTATAAAAATTATCCTGACGGGCGAAAGAGTCACGAAGCCTCTCCGCGTCCCCATACCTCAGCCCTCCGGAAACCAGCGCAAGAAGAAAATACAATGACGGCAGATTGGTATTTGAAAAAATGTCCTTATCTTCCTCATACAGCCGCCCCATAAAAGCGTGGGCAGATTCAAAATCCGCCAGAAAAACCTTCACGAACGCAGCCTGAAGAAGAGAAAGCGGAGAAAGAACGCAGTCAGTATCCGCCTTTTCCATAAACTGTCTTGCCTCACTCAGGTCTCCGTACAAAACAAAAAGAGCCGAATAAAGAATGTACTGCTCGTTTTTTATATTTCCGGCGGCAGTCTCCCTTGCCAGAATCTCTGCTGCCTCTTCCGCTCTGCCGCCGTGGATAAGTGCACGAATCAGAAAATCCAGCCCCGTGGGATCAAGATTCCCTGCGGCATGTTCCATCAGCATCATGTCCCTCAGCAGCCCCACCACTCTGCGGTCGCCTTCGGGCGTTTTGTCACGCTCAAGATATTTGAACATGAGCATCAGAAGCGGACGGAGTTTTTGTACCGTAATATTTTTTCCTGTCATAAAGCTGCCGGGCAGGAACTCCTCTTCTGCAATTTCAGCACCTTCACTCAAGCGAAGATAATTCCGCAGAAACAGCGCTTCAATATCCCCTGTTGCGGAAACGTCCCTGTGAAGATGCAGAATCTCTTTAAGCTCATCGTACAGCCCTGCGAACATAAGGGTAAAGCAATACTCATATGAATGCTGTTCAGCCTTGCCGAAACTGAAATCAGCCTCACTGATAAATTTCCGCACATATGGGAGCAGAACAGGCACACAGCAAGCCTGTAAAAGCTTTATAAGCTGAGCCTGAGGCTCAGCCGAATAATGTACCATATAAATATTATAAAGATGACCACGTATATAAGCGCTCACTGAGCCGAACTGCCGATGAACAGCCCTCTCCCCTAAAGGGGCGAACAGCTCTCCATCGGCATTGTCTGTGTACACAATCACAGCATTTTCAAGCTGTCGGAGAAAGCTCTTCAGCCTCTCATCCGCGTGTTTTATACTTCCGTTCAAGCCTATAAAGACAGCCCCCGCCGGATATTTTCCCCTTAACTCTGCGGCGCTTGCCCTTATGCTCTTAACTATTACCGAAGCCCCGTTCAGAGCCCGGTTTCCGCCGTTTATGCAATATATCTGCCTGACTGCCTCACGTCCGTATTTTTTATGCAGTCGGTAATATTCCAGCGCTTTTGCTTTATATTCCTCTATGTGAACCCTGCCGCCGGATAAATCTCTCAGCGCCACACCTCCGGCTCCGTTATTCAGTTTTTCATACTCGTTAAAAGCCTCGCCGCTGGGGGAGGGGAATGTGCTCAGATAAACATCTACCACATAGGCATAAACCTGCGGCTCCACCCTCCCCTCGAAAAAGAAGCGGTTTTCAAGCCCGTATTCTTTCAGTTTCGGCAGTATGTTATCCGTGCCTCCGTCTCCGCAGGCAGCGTAAACAGAGTCAGGGCAGGCGAGCATTATCTCAGCGACTGTCTCCAGATAGCCTTCCCCCTCCAGTTTGATAAGCCTGCCGATGCTGCCGAAAACAACAGCTCCTTCGGGGAATTTTTTCCGTATCTCCGCCGACCTCTTTTTCAGAGCCTGCTGTTCCTCGGCAAAGAAAATATCACTCTGCTTCAGGGGAAACCGCTCAAACTCCAGTTCATTCTCCTGCATATTTGTTCCGATATGGGTTATGCGCCTGTCTATACCGTCCACATCGTACTCGAAATTGCCGTGGCACCAGTAGACCTGCTCCGGCGCTGTGCGGCAGGCGAACAGAAAGTTGAATATCTCCCTGTTGTTGCACATGATAAGCTGATCGATGCCGTCATTCATGATCCTTTCACGGAAAATGCGGCACTTCTCAAACCTGCTGTAATAACTGCCTGTGCTTCTGTCAGGTATCAGGGAATGGGCGCTGACATATTTCACGCCCAGCATAGTTATCATCATTATATATTTCTGATCGGACGGACTTTTCTCTATACATTCGTAGTCATAGACAGTGTATTCGTCTTTACTCCCCTCTTTTTTCAGCTTTTCAAGAAGAGAGTAAAGCAGCTTCACAGGGGAGCTCCCCACTATGCGGTCAAAGACGAAGCCGATTCTCTTTGCGCCGTCGGTTTTCTTCTCCCGTGCGCAGGGCTTTATGCCGTATTCAGGGATGACGTTATTAAGAATGTACCTGCTGAAAGGCTTCTCAACCTCTTCATTAAACTGCCTGAACTCTCCTTGAGTGTGGGCGAGATTCATATAAACATGGGAAAGGTGAAGGTGCATGAAAAACACAAGCTCCGTCATATTTTTCTGCATCGCTTTTCTGAAAATGTCCAGCCAGACAGGATAAACAGCCTTAAACTCCCGCTCTATGCCGAAGCATGTCCAGAATATGGGGAAGACCCAGAGAAAGCAGGATTTCTTGGAGTTAAGATCACTGTTCCAGAACCTGCCCTTAAAGATTCGGTTTATAAAAATATCAAGAATGGATTCCTTTGTGAAGAGAGAGCGCATAAGCTCAAGGAAACCGTTCAGGTATTGCTGCCCGGGGAGAAATGTGTTTGTGTTGAGTGTGCAGATACGCTCTAAGAGATCCGCTTTCGCGTCCCTTGATCCTCTGAAAACATCCAGAACAAACATGCAGAACGCCAGATTCAGCCTGCTGTAATGCTGTTTATCATCTTTTATCGCAGAAAACGCTTCGGAAGCTTTTTTATAACAGACACCGTCCGACGAATTTTTCAGCACCTTAAATCCGCTTCTGAAAACAAGATCAGCCGCACGGATGAGCTCATGGCTTATGGCGCCGGATTGTGCCGCAGGGTAGATATAATTCTCCCGCAGCACGGCGAGTATCCTCTGCTGAACCTGTTCAGTCTCCCTGCGGGTGAGCAGTGAATGCTCTTTTTCATAGAGCATCCAGCTTATCGGCGCTTGGACTGCGCCTGCGGAAAGCTCCCGGCAGATGTTTTCCAGATAGCGGTTATGTTTTTCAAAATCAGTCTGAGCGGCAGGATTTCCCAAGCTTCTGTTCCTCCTCTCAGGTGAGTTCTTTTTCTATTTTCTTCATCCTTTCGATGAGATACCTCTTAATGAGAGCCTCCTGCGAATGATCAGGAAAGGTCTCAAGCCCCATCTTGCAGATCTCTTCGCAGAAAATATATTTCAGCTTGCCCCGAAGAATCATCTCCTTGCCCTCATCGAGCGGGAGCGTAAAGCTGATTCTGACTTCCGATTCGGAGCCGACAGTATTCTCTCTCAGGCGGAGTGAAATTCCTCGCAGAGAAACATCGACAATCTCAACCTCTGTGCGGTTTCCTTCCGCAAAAAGCACCGCGGTAATGGGCTTCTCCGGTTGGAGGCGGTAGATCTTCCTTCTGTCAAAAGGTTTTTTCAGGATAACAAGATTGACGAACTCAACAACGCCGCTTGCAGAGTCCATGCTTTTGACATCCGCAGTGATCTGCTGGGGAAGAAGCTTATGGGTAATACATGTATAACCTTCAATCTCAAGAGCCTTTATCTGTTCAGGATGCACCTGCATTATAATGCGGTCATCCCCGCAGATCTCCAGTATCTCAGCGGAGTGAAAGACCCTTAACCCTTTATATGAATTAAGCAGCTTTGCGGTAGTATCGTTGTTCTTTATGAACCTGAACATATCTCTTACTTCGGAGCCGTCTGTTGTTTCTAACTTTTTCAGCGGCTTGCGGAGAAGTTCAAGCGCTTCCAGAAGGCGGGCATGTGAACCCTGCTTCACTGGGCTGTTTTTTATATCATCACAAATTCTGCACAGCGCCCACGCTATAGCTCTGGTAAGCGGAACCACCACAGTCTGTCCGTTCTGTCCCGCGTCTCTTACGGCATTGCTGAAATCCTCCGCCGGCTTGCTTCCGGGAATATCGGTGAAGCAGTTGTCAAAAAACTGTCCGGCTCCGAAAAGAATTTCATGATCCGGCGCCGCTCCGTTCTCATTTTCGTAATATCCGCTGAACACCGAAATAAACTCGCCTTTTTCAAATATGCAGTCTTTCAGCATAATCCACCTTTTAAGACTCTTTATATGTAAGAAAACTTTTTACACATTATAAAGCTCAGAATACATTAAAACAATGATGAAACCAACACTCAATTGATTGATTAAATTACTTATAAGAAAAATGTATGTCGGCTGCATAAATCTAATGTTTATATGTTCACTCTGAATAAATTCTTTTTTTATTATGAAAGAAATTATAGCAGTTTAATGTGATTTTATGAAAAATAAGTTTGAATTTTTAAAAATTATGTTATAGTAATCCCTGAGGGGGGAGTCCTTCTTCTTTCGGAAGGCTCTCATGGAAATAGCTTTATTTTATTATTAAGGGCTGTTTCCGAAAACAATTATCTTTAAAGAGTCCAAAGGAATGAAGGGGGCGTATGCCTCCTTTTTTTAATTTACTAACTTGTTCTGAACAAAACTCCGGTGATATGTTCAGACCTTATAACCCATATGAATAGTTCTTAATTAACGGAGGAAAAATGAAGAAAATTTTTATACCTGTATTTATTCTGGCAGTGGGAGCCATGATTCTGATGAGCGCATGGCCGTCCATAGTTGATTCCAGAAAACCAGTCAACATGTTCATCGCGAAGGCAAAAGCCGAAGGCGCGCTGCCGCTTCTTCAGTTTGTCAACGCGCCTCAGGAAGGCGATGCGGTTCAAGCCGAAATAGCGAAGTTCAACAGCATGTCCGGCGGGATCAAACTTACTGCGGGAGTTTTTCTCGCATCGGAGAATATGGATTCGCTTCTTCATTATAACATTCAGTCGCCTGCCTTTATAATATTCGACGCGGACGGTAAAGTCTCTGTTCAGCAAAACGGACTGGCAAACGCCGCCGAACTGATAAAAATGACACAGGATGTTCATACTCATTAAGAGGATAAATGCGGGAATCTGCTGACAAATGCCCTATGTGCGGGCAAGACAATAAGTGCGCTGCGCTGAAAAAATCAAACGGCACATGCTGGTGTGTGGGCAAGCCTCCGCTTCCTTCGGAGATTCTCACTCAGTACGAATGGCGTCCCTGCTTCTGTGAAAACTGTTACGATAAAATAATTGCGCAGTCAAAGCAGAATCAGCAGTAAAAAAATAAAGGGAACCAGTGACAGGTTCCCTTATTTATTTCATATTAGGAAGTTAACTTAACTACAGCCCAAGCACATCGTACATATTGTACAGACCTTTATCTTTCCCCTTCAGCCATGCGGCGGCGGAGATTGCTCCCTGAGCGAAGGTATCTCTGGTGTGCGCCCTGTGGGTTATCTCTATGCGCTCGCCCTGACCGCAGAACATAACAGTATGCTCGCCGACAATATCGCCCGCGCGGAGGGTCTGCATTCCGATCTCTCTGTCGGTGCGCTCACCGATTATGCCTTTACGGCAGAAAGCTCCGTCCTTGTCGATGTTGCGTCCTGTGGCATTCGCCACAACCTCGCCCATCTTCATGGCTGTTCCGCTGGGAGCGTCTTTTTTAAGCCTGTGGTGAGCCTCCACAATCTCTATGTCGTATGTATTTCCTATGGCTTTCGCCACCATTTCAAGCACCTTGAAGGTGAGGTTAACGCCGAGGCTCATATTCGGGGAAACAAGAAGAGGCATTTTCTCCGATGCTTCCTTAAGCTTCTCAGTCTGCTCCGGAGTAAAGCCCGTGCTGCCGATGACGGCAGGTACACCAAAGCGCACATATCCGGGGAGAGCGTGCATTGTCGGCTCGCAGCCTGTGAAATCTATAATGACATCACAACCTTTCACAGCAGTACCAAGATCCGAAGTTATGCTCACGCCGTTTTTGCCGCAGCCTGCCACTTCTCCCGCGTCCATACTCAGAAATGAGCTTGCCGAATGTTCCAGAGCGCCTTTCAGCTCCGCCTTATCACTTTCCGCCAGAAGGCAGATTATGCGGCGCCCCATTTTGCCTGCGGCGCCGACCATACAAACTTTAACCTTATCCATTAATATATTACCTTGTCAATTTTATGCCCGCGTTTGTAAGTGCGGTTCTGAGTTTCGCTGTTCCTTCCTCCGTCATGGGCACAAGGGGAAGCCTGATCTCATCACCCGCAAGCCCCATAAGATACAGAGCCTTTTTAACGGGTATGGGGTTTGTTTCAAGGAAAAGAGCCTTGAACACGGGGAGCAGCTTGTAGTGGAGCTTTCTTGCAGTCTCCATGTCCCCTTTCTCAAAAGAGTCCCACATATCGCCCATATCTTTCGCCACAACATTTGTGGAGGCGGAGATCACTCCCTTTGCGCCTATGCAGTAAAGGGGATAGGTGAGTGAATCCTCGCCGCTGAGAAGCGCGAATGAGGAATCTGTTCCGGCGATAATTTCACCCGCCTGATCCATTGAACCGCTGGCTTCCTTGATGCCGACGATATTGTCGACTTTTGAAAGCCTGATAACAGTCTGCGGAAGCACGTTAACGGCGGTTCTGCCGGGAACATTGTAAAGCAGAAGAGGAATCTTCACGGACTCGGCTATAGCTTTAAAGTGCTGATAAAGCCCTTCCTGCGTGGGTTTATTATAGTACGGGGTGATAACAAGCGCTCCGTCGGCGCCCGCCTTCTGCGCGTGCTGCGTGAGAAATATCGACTCATGAGTGCTGTTTGAGCCTGAGCCCGCAACAACAGGAACACGTTTCTTCACCTGATCTATGACTATTTCAATTACTCTGCAATGCTCTTCATAAGTGAGTGTGGCTGATTCGCCTGTGGTTCCGCAGGGGACAACACCGTCCGTGCCGCTCTCTATCTGGAACTCAATAAGGTTTCTTAAACTTTCCTCATCAACCTTTCCGTTTTTCATGGGGGTCGCTATAGCTACAAAGCTGCCTCTGAACATCTATTCCCTCCGTTCATCAGTACATATAGGATTCTTCGGTGAACTCTCCGGTGTAAATCACCCTTGCCTCGCCCTCAAGGAACACCTTTTCGTCGCTTTCGATGTGTACCATGAGGTCTGTTCCGCCCATAGTGCGGAGAGTTACCGGACTTTTCGCAATGCCGTCCTTAACGGCGCATATGGCGCAGGCAACTGAGCCTGTGCCGCAGGCGAGGGTTTCGTTCTCCACGCCTCTTTCGTATGTTCTTATCTTAAATGAGCTTTCGCCCGTTTTGGCATAAACGTTGAAGTTTGTTCCCTTCGGCGCGAAGTAATCATGGTAGCGCACCGCTCTGCCTGTATTGAAAACATCAAAGGTGTCAATATCATCTGTGAGGATAACGGCATGGGGGACTCCGGTGTTGATGAAGGACAGCTCCCGTTTGCTGCCCGCAACGTCAAGCACTATGCCTTTTTTGTAGTCAAAAGGCTTAGTCATAAGTACCTTGACGTTAACGCTCTCCTTGATCTCCGCTTCTATAATTCCCGCAAGAGTCTTAAAGCGCATGTTTTTTCCGGCTATTCCGTTGAGAAAGGCATATCTGGCGACACATCTGGCGCCGTTTCCGCACATTTCCGCCACTGAAGCGTCTGAGTTGAAAAACTGCCATTGAAAATCCGCTTCGTCCGAATTTTCTATGTAAAAAACACCGTCAGCGCCGACGGAAAGACTCCGTGCGCATATTTTCGGTATAAACTGTCGGGGATCGAACTTATTCATTTTGCCGTCACGGTTGTCAATGATGATAAAATCGTTCCCGCTTCCGCTCATTTTCCAGAACGCAATACCCATGTTCACCTTCTGCGAGATTATAAAGATTATGGGGCACAAAATACCCCGCCATCGAATGATGCTTTGAGGTAAAAATAACACTGAGGGCTTTTTTTGTCAAAATAACATTTGGAATTTATTCTGCCTCTGCACGGGCGGAGAGAAAATTTTCTATTTCATCCTCAATATAATGCCTTAGCTTCGGACAGCCTTCGGCAACTTCGGGGGAGAGTGTCATATCCATCTGGATGGATTTAACCTGAATACCGTAAAGAACAACCTCCGGCGGGCGGTATCCGGCAAGCTCGGCGGTGAGCAGCAGATCCTTCATCCCCATCTGGTGGGGTGAAAGTTTACTCTCGAAAACAGGGGCAACATCCTCACCCTCTATCTTAACCACAGTTCCGGCAGGTAAATTCAAATCCACCGCATCTGCAAGCACAAGTCTGTCCGCCCATTCCACAAGAGGAAGCAGATCAAGACCGAGGGTTCCTCCCTCTATCACACGGAGATTCTCATCCGCATCCGCGTACTTCTCCTCCAGACTGCGGACGACAAGCGCACCCGCAGCATCGTCATTCATAAGCACGTTGCCGATTCCCAGAACAAGAAGCCTCATTAAACCACCGTTAATAATTAGTAGAGTCCTTCGCTCCCGTTTGCAGTACCCAAAACAGCGTCACCGCAAGGAGCGTAAGCGACGCGGCAGTCTGCAATTATTTGCAGCAAACAAAGGGAGCCCCGAAGAGCCCCCCGTTTCTTTTACAGTATCTGAACCTTGCTTTTCAGTTCGTTCTTTTCATCATACACATGCACTGCGCATGCGAGGCACGGATCGTACGAGTGTATGGTTCTGAGAATTTCAAGAGGTCTTTCAGGATCCGCTATTGGAGTTCCGATGAGAGCTTCCTCATATGGGCTTCTCACACCCTTGTCATCTCGGGGAGCAGCGTTCCATGTTGAGGGGACAACAGCCTGATAATTCTTGATCTCCTTGTTCTGGATAACTATCCAGTGACCGAGAGCGCCTCTGGGAGCTTCGTGCCAGCCGTAACCCTGAGCCTGCACAGGCCATGTGGTGGGATCCCACTTGGAGTTATCCTGTATGGCGTAGTCGCCTGTATTGATATTAGCGGCGAGAGCCATAAGCCATGTTTCCATTTTTCCTGCAACTACAAGTGTTTCCACTGCTCTTGCGGCTGTTCTGCCAAGGGTTGAGAACAGAACTTCCGGACCCACCCCGAGCGTGGTAAGTACATAGTTTACCGCATCCTGAACCTCTTTATGACCTGAGGCGTAGGCTACAAGCATCCTTGACAGAGGACCGACCTCCATGGGAGCGCCTTCATATCTGGGCGATTTCACGAAGGAGTATTTCTGCTCAACGTCGAGAAATTCATAGGGAGGCTTGGGACCTGTATATTTCTGATCGGTTGCGCCTTCCCACGGGTGTCTGGGACCCGTGTCCTTATACCATGAGTGAACAACATCCTCAGTTATTTTCGTATGGTCAACGGGATGAACTGTTGAAAGATCACCGTTTTTAATTATTCCGGCGGGAAGCCAGAGGTTATTGGGATAACCCTCCCTTCCGTCGGGAAATTCGCCGTAGGACATATAGTTGCCGGAGGTTTTGCCTATTGCCGCCCAGTCAAGGTAGAAGGGGGCAACCGCTATGATGTCCGGAACATATACCTTTTCCACGAACTCTTTCGCTATTTTGTTGCATTCCATGATCATTGCTATCTTGTCGGCGTTGATAGCGTTCTGGCTGTTCGGATCGCATGGGATGGACATGCCGCCTGTGAGGAAGGTCTGCGGGTGCGGGTTTTTGGAGCCGAGGATGGCGTGCACCTTGATTATCTCTTTCTGCACCTCAAGAGCCTGAAGATAATGGGAAGCAGCCATAAGGTTAGCCTCCGGCGGAAGCTTGTACGCGGGGTGTCCCCAGTACGCGTTGCCGAAGGGTCCGAGCCTGCCTGTTTTAGCGAAGGCGGCAAGCCTCTCCTGTATGCCCCTGAAGTAGTCCGCGCTGCTGTATTTCCAGTCGGAGATCGACTCCTGAAGAGCCGCCGTCTTAACCGGATCGGCAGACAGGGCTGATACTATATCCACCCAGTCCAGAGCGTGGAGGTGATAGAAATGTATCACGTGGTCCTGCACATACTGCATCCCCATGATAACGTTTCTGATCATCTCTGCATTGAAGGGAACCTTCATCCCCACGGCGTTTTCCACAGCCCTGATGGAGGCTATGGAGTGAACTGTGGTACAGACTCCGCAGAACCTCTGGGTAATGTACCACGCGTCGCGGGGGTCACGCCCCTGAAGGATTTTCTCTATGCCGCGGAACATGGTGCTGCTTGACCACGCGTCGGTTATGACGCCGTTTTCTACCTTTGCCTCTATTCTTAAATGCCCCTCAATTCTGGTAATGGGGTCAACGACAATTCTGTCAGCCATTTAAACACCTCGCCTACTTTTCTTCTTTTTCGTAGTACTCTTCTTCCACCTTTTTAACTGCACCACGGTTGCGGATGACGCTCACCACGCCGTGAACGGCAAAGAACGCCGTAGCCACGCCCACAAGCTTCAGACCGATGCTTGTAGCGCTGGATTCCACGCCGAAGCCCGGAACTTCGGGCAGTCTTCTGTAGAACGGGCTCATAGTGTCTATGAAGCCGGGTTCGGAGCAGCCCACACAGCCGTGACCTGCCATAACAGGCCAGCTCAGACCGTCATTCCAGCGGAGAGTGGGGCAGTTGTGCCATGTCTGCGGACCTTTGCAGCCCATTTTATAGAGACACCAGCCCTGCCTGTGCGCTTCGTCGCCCCATTTTTCCACATACTGACCGGCGTCAAAGTGACCTCTCCTTTCGCAGTTGTCGTGTATGCGCTTGCCGTGGGCAAATTTCGGACGGAGCTGATTATCAAGGGCGGGAAGAGTGCCGAAAATCAGGTAATGTACGATGAGGGCGGTGAGGTTGTCACAGTTCATCGGACAGCCGGGAAGATTCACAACCGGAACGCCTCTGACGAGATCGGCAACGCCCTTAGCTCCCGTGGGATTGGGGTACGCGGCGGGGATTCCGCCGAAACTGGCGCAGTTGCCCACAGCTATCACCATGGCGGCGCCTGCGGCGGCTTTTTTAAGATGGTTCACTGCGGTATCGCCCGCTATGCAGCAGTATATGCCGTCTTCATCCACGGGGATTGAGCCTTCGACTATGAGAACATATTTGCCTTTATTTTTTTCCATTGAGTCATGCTTTGCCTGCTCTGCATAATGTCCGGCGGCTGCCATGAGCACCTCGGCATAATCAAGAGAGATCACGTCAAGCACGAGATCCCCCGCCTTGGGACGCCCTGAACGGAGCAGTGATTCGGAATCGCCCGAGCAGCTCTGAAACTCAAGCCAGATAACAGGCGGACGGTTGTCGTCCTCCAGAGCCTCGGCAACTTTGGGAGCCATAGCCGGCGGAAGAGCCAGCGTAGCGCTCACGGCTGTACAGAATTTCAGAAAGTCCCTTCTGCTGACGCCCAGCAGTTCCAGTTTCTCACGCAGTCCCATGAACAGTACCTCCATTCAGGATAAACATATCCTTTAAAAACTCATAAACCGGCATATTCTGATATTACCAAGCATATTGTTTTGTCCTAAAACATTTTTCTGATATTCGGCAGTTAACGTTACGCATCGTTTCATAAGCGCACAAAAACAGGCTGCCGGAAACCGGACGCCCACTCAAAAAAGCGCTGATAACAAGAGCATAAGCCACACATGCCTGACCCTCTCTTTACTGCAAGATTATCACCATACGCTCACAAGATCAACTCTAACAGTGTTATAAACCATTTTTGTTTAAACATTTTTGGTAATACGAAAATAAAAAAACGTGTGACGCAGCATCACGTATGTTCATAAATTATTGAAGTGAATAATCAATAAACTGTTCGGGTTTGAAATTCCGTATTTTTGGACTATATTGTTCCTTTACGGAGAATACATATGGCAGGAAGATACATTTTCGGTCCGGTTCCCTCAAGAAGACTCGGACGTTCACTGGGCATAGACATAATACCCTCAAAAATATGCAGCCTTGACTGCGTTTACTGTGAGGTAGGCAAAACCACAGAGCTTTCCTGCGGGCGTGAGAAATACTTCAATACGGATGATATTATTGATGAATTCCGCAGAGAATACGTCAAAGAACAAAACTCTCTGGATGTGCTAACTGTGACTGGTTCAGGGGAACCGACACTGAATAAAAATCTCGCCGAAATAGCCGGCAGAATAAAGGAAATATCATCGCATCCGCTGGCGATCCTCACCAACAGCACAACAATCACCGATCCTGATGTGCGTGAGGCACTGATGCTTTTCGATATAGTCGTTCCCAGTCTTGACGCTGCTACTGACAGAGCATTTCAGGCAGTAAACAGACCGGCGCCGGAGCTTGACATTAATGAAATCAACAGAGCCTTAGCGGACTTCACCCACAGTTTCAGCGGAAAAATTTATCTCGAAGTTCTTCTGGTAAAAGGGATAAACAACACAAAGGAAGAGATGGCCGCCATAGCAGAAGTGATAAAACAGTGCAGATACGACATGGTACAGGTGAACACAGTGTTCCGCCCGCCCGCATATTCCGGCACAAGAGGGCTTAATGAAGAAGAGCTCATAGACGCATTCCTCTTTTTCAAAGACTTCGGAATAAATGTGGAGCCTGTCGGCAACTTCGTTAAGGCTCTCAGCAAGGGAGCGGATGAAAACCTGCCGGAGAGGATAGCCGCTCTCCTCAGAATGCGCCCCTGCACGGTTAGGGAGATATGCGCCGTCTTCGGTTCGGAAGAAACAGCGGTCTCAGATATAATAGAAGATATGCTGGAATCAGGGCTGATTGAAGAGAAGATTTTCGGAACTGAACACTTTTATTTCGGCAAAGCATTGTAACTCTTTGGTATTGATACAGCCCTCAGGGAAACTTTTTAGGAACAAAGTTTCCCTGAAACCCTTCAAAAACTCACCTGATCCGCAGAGAAAGCATAGGCTTGTATTTTAGAAGTTACAAAGAACCAGTTTCTTGGGAAAGGTTCTCTCAGGATTAAGAAGTAAAAAATATTATGAGCTTATCAGACTTCGATAACACCGAACCTGTGTCCGGTGATGCTTCTGCCGCCGTCTGGAGTCACGACAAAGGTGTTCTCCACGCCGACCATGCCAAGTCCCGCTATGCCTCTTTTGGGCTCAACAGCGAGAACCATATTCTCCTCAATAGGTTCCTCAAACCCTTCGGCAAGAACAGGGTACTGGTCTATATGCAGACCGATTCCGTGACCGAGAAACTTGACCTTCCCCACTCCGAACCCGTTGTACTCCCTGAGAAATTCCTCGCCGACGCCTTCAATGTGCCTCCTGAAAACCTCAGAAGGCAATGCGCCCGGCTTGAGCATGGCAGCCGCTTTATTCTGCATACTCACGCAGACCTCATGAAACTCCATAGCCTGAGCGGGAAGACTGCCTATAGTGTAGATGCAGGTTTTATCAGTGTGATAGCCGCCAACGTTGCAGCCTATATCCACAAACACGGGTGAATGCTTTTTGAGCTTTATATGATGATTGCCGAACAAAGGCACTGCGGGGTGCAGCCCCCTGATTCCGCCCGGGCCGTCGAATGTGTTGAAATACAGAGCGCTCTCACCGAAGCAGAAGAGACCCAGATGAAGCTCGCTTCCGAAGCCTCCGGTTCTCGTCACGGCGTGGTGTCCTCTTCTCAGCATCTCTCCCTGAACAAGGGCGCCGAGTTCAACTTCGCTCATCCCTTCCCGCAGAACCGACGGAATAAACTCCTCCAGAACGCCTCTGTGTATCTCGCCGCAGGCTTCCATGAGTTCAAGCTCAGCCGCGGATTTCACTGCCATTGCCTTGGCTACTGCGAGGTCAGCGGACTTCACCTTCTCAAAGGTGAAATATTTGCCGAAACGCTCAAAGTGGGCGAGGGGGATCTTCTCCATATCACAGTAAAGAGTTCCGCCGCTTTCAAGCTTAAGCTCCTTAAAACTCTTGAAGGGTATAATTTCAGGAAATGCCGATTCCTCCACAGCCCTTTCAAAGCTGCGGCGCACATAAAAAACGGCGGCTCCGTCACGGGGGACAACAAGCACGCCGTTCTGCAAAGTTCCGGTGAAATAGTAATTGTTTATTCTGTCCATGAGGACTGCTTTTTCCCAGCCCGCATCCTGCTTAGTGAGGTTAGTTCTGAATTTTTCCAGCCTGTGAGCAAGTTCTTCGGGCGTAAATGTCATTAAAGCAGTTCCTCCAAAGATATATTCTTTGTTTTCAGCAGGTTTCTCAGCTTGCTGAGCACCCGTTTCTCTATCTGGCGCACTCTCTCACGGGTTATGCCCAGATCAGCGCCGATCGCCTCAAGGGTCTCGGGATCGTTCCCGCTGAGCCCGTAACGGCGGATTATTATCTCTCTCTCATTGTCGCTTAAAAATGTGAGCCATTTGAAGATCGTGTCCTTTTTGCTCTCGGACTCTATCTTCATATACGGATCGAGGTATTTTTCATCATCAGCTATAAATTCGTGCAGGGTGCTGCTTTCGTCACCGCCGACGGGCATATCCAGCGAAGTGTCCTGCTTGATCGCGTCAAAAACCTTTTTCAGGGCGGAAAGCGGCATCTTCGCCGCCGTTGATATTTCCAGAATTGACGGTTCCCGCCCGAACTTCTGCTGGAGATCCGCCTGAACCTTAAGCACCTTGCTGATATTCTCCGACATGTGCACGGGAATGCGCACCATGCGGCACTGGTTTATGATGGCGCGCTCAATAGCCTGACGGATCCACCACGTGGCGTATGTGCTGAATTTGAAGCCCTTGGTGTAGTCAAATTTCTCAACAGCTTTCAGAAGACCGATGTTCCCTTCCTCAACAAGATCCACAAGGTTCATGCCTCTGTTGATATATTTTTTTGCGATGGAAACCACAAGACGCAGATTGCACTTGATCATCATCTCCTTCGCCGCCCTGTCAGACTGCTCGATCCCTTTGGCGAGATCAACTTCCTCCTCTCTGGTGAGGACAGGATAACGGGAGATTTCATTGAGATATATTTTGAAAACTTCCAGATCTTCGGAGTTGTAGTCGGGTTTTATATCCTCGACTTCGATCTGGACCACTTCCTCTTCGATGTCGATGCTGATGTCTATTTCAACATCGGTTTCTTCATCGATTTCCGGTTCGCTTTTCTGCAGTATATCATCGTTGATCATAAACACTCCGTAAAAAAATAAAATAAAAACATGATCAATACCGTGCTGCCACGAACCTGAATAAGAATGAAGAGCCGCACACCTTTCACGATATACGGAACGTGACAATTTCCTGCCGACAGACGTCAGGCTGAGAATCAAAAAAATTGCTTTTCCTGATCAACTTCGCTTGACAAGTAATAATTTAACGCAGTTCTATTGAAATGGGAAGGGGAAAATTACCATTTGGATTAATTTGATCTGATTTGACAAATCCAAGACATGAGTTTGATAAGAAAAAGAAATTGACACCTTTTGAACGCTTGATACAGAAATACCTGACATCCCTAAGAAAATATCGTTCTATTTCCCGCACACAAAATCAACAAAGCTGCAATCTGCAATTTTACGGCGGCGGGTCTCCCCGTTTTCCTTAACGATCTCAATAATTGATCCACCAAGAGGAATCAGCATTATGCCGCCTTCCGCAAGCTGAGCGATAAGCTCCGGCGGCAGATCCTTAGCCTCAGCAGTGGCTATAATCCTGTCATACGGACCATTTTCCGCCCAGCCGAGGTTTCCGTCATCCAGTTTAAATTTGATATTGATAATCCGCATTTTGTGAATGATGCTCATTGCCCTGCGGTAAAGCTCGGGTATTCTCTCGACTGTGTAGACCCTTGCGCAGAGTCTGCTGAGGATTGCAGCCTGAAAGCCGGAGCCGCTGCCTATTTCAAGCACCCTGTGGTTTTTATCCACCTGAAGCGCCTTGGTCATGAGGGCAACCGTTGAGGGCTTGGAGATTGTCTGCCCGAAGCCGATGGGCAAAGCGTCATCCGCATAAGGACGGCGGCACATTGCCTCATCAATGAACTTAGCCCGCGGAGTTGTGAGAAACGCCTCAAGAATCCGCTTGTCACTTCCGCAGGCAGGGGCGACTATATCAGTTATGAAGCTCTGAGGGATAAGATTTCTGTGCATTATTCCACTATCTGCGTGCCGATGCCGGACGTTGTGAACATTTCAAGCAGTACAGAGTGCTGCACACGCCCGTCTATGATGTGCGCCTTTTTCACACCGCCTCTCACAGCTTCCGCAGCGCAGTCCACCTTGGGGATCATCCCCCCTGTGACAACTTCATCCAGCTTCATTTTATCCACATCATCAAGGTGTATGGTGGAGATGCGTTTTTTCTCCTTATCCATGACATACGGCACATCAGTGAGAAGAACCAGCTTCTCCGCCTTAAGCGCGGCGGCTATGCTGCCCGCCACAAGATCGGCGTTTATGTTGTACGCCTCGTAATCATCGCCCACACCAACGGGGGCTATAACGGGGATATAGCTGTCAGCGAGCTTTTCAAGCACGCCGACATTAACACTTTTCACCCTGCCCACATGACCGAGATCGATTATCTCCGGCGTTCTGATGAATGCCGGATCATCCTCAAGGCGGAGTTTCTCGGCGCGGATAAGGTTTCCGTCCTTGCCGGAAAGACCTATGGCGACACCGCCGTTTTTATTTATCAGTCTCACTATATCTTTATTTATTTTGCCCGCCAGAACCATTTCCACAACATTCATAGTTTCTGCGTCCGTAATACGCATCCCTGAAACGAACTCAGTTTTTATATTCAGCTTCTTCAGCATATCCCCTATCTGGGGACCGCCGCCGTGGACTATTATGGGACGTATGCCTATGTACTTCATCAGCACTATATCATTGGCGAAGCTGAGCTTAAGCTCCTCATCCACCATGGCGTGACCGCCGTACTTGATAACTATGGTTTTGCCGTAAAACTTCTGAATATACGGAAGCGCCTCTATGAGCACATCCGCTTTTCTAATGAGTTCTTCCATTATCTTCACTCCGGGAGAAAAATACGCAGGGAACATTCATGTATAAACCGAAAACGGAGCGGAATAAAGAAGATTTATGAGCCATACCTTTATATTGGCAACCGATACGTCTCGGGTGTAAATAATTCCCTGCTATTCCTGACTGCATTTTTCAGATTTATTCTTTCCTAAAGCTAAGAAAGCTAACTAAACCTTATCTTTTCTGTCCTAAGAAGTTGCGCAACACCCGATGCCGCTCATACGATCGTTTAATGAGAAAATATATTACTTTATAGAGCTTATCTAATTGTTTTTATTGACATATATACGGCACAGAAATTATAAAAACTATATGTATAGGAGGTTAATATGAACTTACGTTATTTTCTGCTTATCTTTACAGTATTATCAGGGTTCATGCTTTCGGGGTGCGTAGGAACGGTCGCAAGCCTGACTGCCAGCGCCACTCAGTCAGCAATCAGAAACATCGAATTTGAAGATGTTGACGTAAAAGCCAACATAGCGCAGGGAATCACACCCGAACAGCTTGCAGAAGTGAAATACGTGGCTGTCATGCTGAGAGAGCGCAAGCAGAGCAGCAACAATGACCCTGCTATGAGAGCGAATGCTTTGATGTCAGTATTTCAGGGTTCAGGCAATGAAGATACCATGACAATCTTTGCAGATTCTTTTTCCACGGAACTTATGAGTCTTGGGTATAAAGTCATGGAAAGAGATCAGCTCAGCCTGATCATGTCTGAAAAAGGTCTGGAAGCAGCAGGAGTCGCAGAGAATGAAATGTCTAGTCTTTCTTCTTTGAGAGGTGTCGATGCTCTTGTTATCCTCAACGCCCAAACAACAAATAAAACAAAATACAGTATGTTCGGCGGAGCCAAACTCAATTCTGTCATAAAAACAGCAACCGCGAGAGTAATAAGTGTCCAAAGCGGTGAGATGATTATGACAGTGAATCTTGATTACAAAAACGGTCAGGATTCAGGAAGTGCTGCACAGACAATGGCTAAAGCTCTTAAAATCAAGCTTCACGGCGAAGAAACTGAAGCAACCGCTCAAAATTAAACTTTTTCGCAGTGTCAGGTCACTATTCAGGAAAAGCCTCCGTATTTAAGGAGGCTTTATAATCTTATTCCACCGTGACTGATTTCGCCAGATTTCTCGGCTGATCCACATCAAGCCCGAGAAGATTGGCGCAGTGGTATGCGAATATCTGTGTAGCCGTAACCGTGAGGAAGACAGAAAGCTCCTCCGGCACATCGGGCACTTCGATGATGTGATCCGCCTTGCCCGCAAGCTCGGTATCGCCTTCGGTAACAATGGCTATGACTATGCCGTCTCTGGCTTTGACCTCCTCTACATTTGAGGCGGTTTTGTCATAAACAGAGCCCTTAACCGCTATAACAAATACCGGCAGCTCACTGTCTATGAGAGCAATGGGACCGTGCTTCATTTCTCCTGCGGGGTATCCCTCGGCGTGGATGTACGAGATCTCCTTGAGCTTAAGCGCACCTTCCAGAGCTATAGGGTAGTTGACGTTTCTGCCCAGATAAAGGAAGTCGGAAGCGTCCTTATATTTCTTTGCGAGATCTTCGATCTCACCGTCCAGCCTGAGAACATGCTCAAGCTTATCAGGGATGCCCACAAGCTCCTTGAGAAATTCTCTGCTCTCTCCGGCGCTCATTGTCTCCCTCTGCCTGCCGAGATACATGGCAAACAGAAACAGGCTCGCCACCTGAGTGGTAAAAGCCTTTGTGGAGGCAACGCCTATCTCAGGTCCCGCATGTGTGTATATCACGCTGTGAGATTCCCTTGCGATGGACGAGCCCACCACGTTGCATATTGATATGACCTTAGCTCCCATCTTTTTTACCATGCGCATTGCGGAAAGCGTATCCGCAGTCTCGCCGGACTGACTGATAGCTATAAAAAGAAGCTTTTCATCGGCTATCAGATCCCGGTAGCGGTATTCGGAGGCTATATCCACCTCAACGGGGATACGGGCGAATTTTTCTATATAAAACTTGCCCACAAGCCCCGCGTGCCAGCTTGTTCCGCAGGCGACTATGACAATGCGGGTTATATCCTTGAGAGATTCCTTAAGATCCTTGGAAAGGTCGAAAAATACATCACCTGATTCAAGGCTGTATTTGCCCCTGATCGTATCTATCAACGCTCTGGGCTGCTCGTTTATTTCCTTCTGCATGAAGTGACGGTATCCCGCCTTCTCCGCCATTACAGGGTTCCAGTCTATATTTTTGGTCTCCCTGTCCACAGCGCTTCCGGCGGCATCGTATATGGTGTAGCCGTTTCTGGTTATCTCCGCCACATCGCCGTCCTCAAGGAAAACGAATGTGCGGGTATGGCTCAGCACGGCGGGAATATCGCTCGCAGCGAACATCTCTCCGCTGCCCACGCCGAGAACAAGAGGACTGTCCTTTCTGGCGACAATCACCTTATCCGGTTCTTTTTCTGAAATAACGCCGAGGGCATATGAGCCCTTCAGCTCCGCCAGCGCCGCCTGAACAGCTTTGAGCAAATCTCCTTCGTAAAGGGATTCTATAAGGTGAGCTATGACCTCCGTATCAGTCTCGGATTTGAAGCTGTAGCCTTTCTCTGTGAGTTTTTCCTTAAGCAGCAGATAGTTTTCAATTATGCCGTTATGCACAAGGGATATATTTTTTGATTTATGCGGGTGAGCGTTCTCGAAGGAAGGCTTGCCGTGTGTCGCCCAGCGTGTGTGACCTATGCCCGCAGTTGCCTTGAAATCCCTGTCCTTCACCGCTTCCTTGAGGTTAACGAGTTTTCCCACGCTGCGGGTTATCTCTATCACCCCGTCTTCAAGCAGGCAGAGACCCGCAGAGTCATACCCTCTGTATTCCAGTCTGGAAAGACCCTCCAGAAGAACGTTTGATGCCTTTGAGCTGCCTATATATCCTACGATTCCGCACATATTGTCTCCTTAAATAATAATCAGAATCTGTACATCCTGTCAGATTCTGATACACGCTCGCGCCGTTTAAAAAACGGCTTCGCTGCGCACGGCGTCGGCACATCCTGTGCCTCTTCCGCAATAATCTGAACCCGCAACATCCTGTCAGATTCTGATACACGCTCGCGCCGTTTAAAAACGGCTTCGCTGCGCACGGCGTCGGCACATCCTGTGCCTCTTCCGCAATAATCTGAACCCGCAACATTCTGTCAGATTCTGATACACGCTCGCGCCGTTTAAAAACGGCTTCGCTGCGCACGGCGTCGGCACATCCTGTGCCTCTTCCGCAATAATCTGAACCCGCAACATCCTGTCAGATTCTGATACACGCTCGCGCCGTTTAAAAAACGGCTTCGCTGCGCACGGCGTCGGCACATCCTGTGCCTCTTCCTCAATAATCTGAACCCGCAACATCCTGTCAGATTCTGATACACGCTCGCGCCGTTTAAAAAACGGCTTCGCTGCGCACGGCGTCGGCACATCCTGTGCCTCTTCCTTAATAATCTGAACCCGCAACATCCTGTCAGATTCTGATACACGCTCGCGCCGTTTAAAAAACGGCTTCGCTGCGCACGGCGTCGGCACATCCGTATGCCCTCCGCATGCTTCTATTTATCTTTCTTCTTTGTACTTTTCCAGCGGGAGACCCAGCCTTCCTTTATCTTCATATCCGCCCTTGTCATAGCGAGAGCGTCTGCGGGCACATCCTTTGTAATGGTGGAACCCGCCGCCAGAAGTGCGCCTTTGCCGATCTTCACCGGAGCCACAAGCTGAACATCGCTCCCCACAAAAACACCGTCTTCTATGACAGTCTTATACTTCTTTATCCCGTCATAATTACAGGTAATTGTACCGCAGCCTATGTTTACATCTTTGCCTATCTCGGCGTCTCCGAGATAAGTAAGGTGGCTTGCCTTACTGCCGGAACCGAGAACAGCCTTCTTTGTTTCCACAAAATTGCCGATCTTGTTCTTCCCCTCAAGCACTGTGCCCGGGCGGAGCTGCGCCATGGGACCCACCGAGCTGCCGGCGCCGACTTTACTTTCGGTTATACAGCAGTTGTCCTTGATTTCGCAGTTCTCACCGATCACCGAATCAGTTATGCGGCAGCCGGACATTATTACGCTTCCGGTTTTTATTATATTTTTCCCGTGAAGATAAACATTGGGATATATCTCTGCATCGTTTTCTATTTCTGTTTCCTCATCCGCATAAAACGTATCGGGATCGAAAATGCTGACCCCCTGTTCCATGAATCTTACCGCCCTGCGCTTCCAGAGAGCCTTGGAAGCTTCCGCAAGCTGAACACGGTTGTTCACGCCTAAAAATTCGTTCTCATCCTCCGCCTTGTACGCGAAGGCGCCTTCTTTAACTATATCAGTGAGATAGAACTCGTTCTGGGCGTTATTGCTGCCCACACGGGAGAGCCTGTCCAGCAGAACGGCGGAGTCGCAGAAATATATTCCGGTATTTACTTCATTTATCTTTTTTTCCTGATCGTTTGCGTCCTTCTCTTCGACTATCTTAATGACAGAGCCGCCGCCTCCCCTGACCACACGCCCGTATCCGAAAGGTTTTTTTACGCTGACACTGATAAAGCTCACGGCATGGTTTCCGGCTGCTTCGATAAACTTGGAAAGGGTTTCAGGTCTGACAAGGGGCATATCCCCGCAGAGGATCAGCACACGCCCGCCGTGGTTCTGTATTGCGTTCTCAGCCGCCAGCACAGCGTCCGCTGTTCCGCGCTGGTTTTCCTGAAGACTGAAGGAGGCTCTCCCCCCGATATGGGACTTAACATCCTCCGCGCCGCTGCCTATTACAATATTCACGGCATCCGCCCCGCAGGAGGAGGCAGCGTTTATGACATAATCTATCATCGGTTTTCCTGCCGATTCAAAAAGAACTTTGGGCTTGGAGGATTTCATGCGGGTTCCCTTGCCCGCAGCGAGGATAAGAGCGAGAATTTTCATTATTTCACCGTATAAAAAGCAATAAATAAGAGTTTAGGCAAATGACACAGAAAAATCAATTGTGGAATATTCTGCACAGTGTATACAGATGTTCCCTATGGATCCTGCAAAGCGCTTTTCATGTAGCCGAAATCAACCTCGGCTCTCTCATCGGTGTTATTGCGCTGCACCTGAACAGTGAAGATATAGATCTCCCTTTCGCTGTTTTCGGTGTAAAATTTTTCGCATCTGTAAGAGGCTACATTGATCACATGCGTGGTTGTGTCATCATCGTACGGAGCCATAAACTCCTGCACTTCATCGATGTAGTCCGCATCGTCCGAACATTCGATCTCATCATCATCCACGCCCTTCATAATAAGCTCTGAGGCGCCCTTGGCTATTTCCAGCGAGCTTTTATAAGAGTCCAGAGAGGCGGAGGTTCGAGAGCCTGACTGCACAAAGTAAATAAGAGCGCTGAGAAAAGCCAGCACTACAGCCGACATAACAAGAGTGGCGATAAGCGAGAAACCTTTATTATTCGTTATCATACTTATCACCTATGTTGTATGTTTTCGTATCAATAGTCATAATGTTCCAGCGGTAATTTCTGCTTTCGTCGGGGAGGGGCATGCTTAACTGATCCAGTGCATTGTCCTCTGCGTCAAAATCAAGTTCTTTCACCATCTCATCCGCCCCGAAGTTGAAATTCCGGTCAAACTGTCCTTCCTGCACCAAAACGTACAGCACAAGCCTTCTGAGGTTAAAAAGGTTATCCGGATCGTCGGTAATGACATTTGCCAGAGTGTCGTAAACTATTTCTCCGCCGTCATCATAACCGGCATACACTGCCCAGCCGCCCACGCAGTCCGCTACGGGAACCGTGCCCCTGCACAGAACGGAGGTATTCGGGCTGCATCTGTCGGATATGTCCGCATTACCGTCATCGTCGCAGTCATCGGCTATCCTGTAGTTTATTTCCCTGAATTTTTCCGCCGCGCCGGTATCATAAGGATAGCCCACCGCATAACGGAAATCCAGAGTCGTAACGCTGTTCAGATCATGTTCAATGATTCTGTTCGTTCCCGTATCGATCACCTTGAGCCCGTTGAAATGAACGGCTTCTCTTCTGTCCGAATCGTTGTCTGTCTCGCAGCTTACTCCTTCCTCCTCGCATTTGAGCAGCACCCAGCCGTGTGTTCGGGGTTCGAGCCTGTCGTAGGTGGTGAAAATCTGCAATGTTCCGTCATCCCAGCCCACAGGGTAGAGAGTATCGCCCGCTGCCGTCTCTTCGCCTCTGGCGAGACCAAAGCCCGCGTTGCTGAGATCGACTCTGATTATTTCCGAGCTTATTATATTCTCTATGTTTGATTCGGCTACTTTTGAAAGCTGCTTGGAGCCTGAATACAGGCTTATGTAGGTTGTATAAAGCGCAGTGACAAGCACGCCCGCTATCACAAGCACCACAAGAAGCTCAATGAGCGAGAAGCCTTTTTTTCTCATAACATTCCTTCTTTCATTATTACGGATTTTCTGGAAAGGAACTTTAAATCGCCTCTGTGCCTCCAGCAGATTGTGGCGACAACTGAAGCCGAGTTTTCGAGCCCCAGATTGTCAGCATCATCACTGAAAACCTTGTAGACAACTTCATAATCCACACGCCCAACATCCTCACCGGAGGAGCTGCGGAAAACAAATCTGCCCGTGCAGATCGGATCATCCGGCACTTCATCGTCCTCAGGATCGCAGTAGGCATTCAGATTCTGAGTTTCGTCAAACTCAAGATCATCCGGCAGACTCGCAGGCTGATCCTCCAGATCATCAAAATCCATGGTTCGGAACTCTTCAAACACCGTCTGAATAACCTCTTCCGCTTTATGACGCATAAGGTCGCTGAGATTGCGCTGTTTAACGATGATGTAGCCGTAGGCGAGACTGAGCATGATTACCGACATGATAACCATGGATACAAGCACTTCCATAAGGGTAAAGCCTCTGTTATCTCGCATCGCATGCTCCGTTTACAAATCTGCCCGCTTTTATGCGGTTTGTCTCAAACAGTATGCAGTCATACTCCGCACGGCTTCCGCCGCCGGAGGTTATGGTTCCCGTTACAGTGACAAAGCCGCTCACAAAGGTTATATCGTCTTCCGTTTCAAAATCAGTTGAGCCCGTGAAGCTGAGACCTTCGTATAAATTGCCGTCTTCCGTTTCTATCCTCACGGTTTTCCCGTCCACAGCCACATGAAGCTGTACCTTCCTTGTGAAGGAATACTGCCTTGCGGATGTAACCATGGTAAGAATACGTCTCGTGTCGGATTCTACATTCGCCTTAACCATAAGGTTCCTGTAATTGATCACGGCTATAGTGAGAACGATCCCCATTATAGTCATAACCGCCATAAGCTCTATCGCCGTCAGACCCTTTTTGTTCATCATCTCTCTATCCAGAAGAGGAGCTTGCCCTTGCGGGTGGTTCTGTCCGGTTCAAGCGGATCAGGCTCTCCCGTGCCCGGTTCAGGGCTGAATTCCGGATCGGGAATCTCCTCCAGACAATCCGGATCATCCGGATGCTGCAGGCAGTAATTCGGATCGCATCTTTTATCATCGGGGTGCTCGGCGCAGTAATCATCAATAATAGTCGGCGCGGCGCCGGGATCCACAACCGACGGCACAGTTGTCACACTGTATCCGGGGCATGTATAGTCGGGGGCGTTTTTGCCTGTGGCGCAGTTTATTGACCATATCCTGTGCTGACCGCCGGCCGCGCATATATCCGCGTTCGGCATAGTGGTATTGAAATACACCACATTGGAATACTGAGTGGTGGCGGGATTGGCGATAAGCCTTTCCATAAGGTCATCCACCCCCCTTCCGAGAAGCGCTTTCTTCCATGCGTATTTATCGTTTGGTCCCGTTATATCGCTGCATACGTCACTTTCCGCCTCGCTGAGATCACAATCACCGTCCTTGCAGCCGTCGATGCGCACACCGTAGAGATAGTTCCGGTCGCTTGAGCCGCTGCCGGACTCGTCTGTCTTATAGAACCATCTTCCGGTTCCGAAGTAGATATAGTTCATATCAAAACAGCTCATATGCTCAACACTTGCCGTAACAGGCTTCGCCGCTCCGTAGCTGCTGTCGAACACATTGTTGAACGTCCATTCAGACGGTGTCTCGGAAGTGATGGATACGCCGAGCACGTTGCCTGTCCATGCGCTGCTCTTATACTGGCTGACTCCGAAGAAAACTGTATCCGTATCCCCGTCGCCGCCGTAATCAACGCCTTTGCTGAACAGTTTTCCGCCGAAGGTATTGGTATAAGGGGCAAGAGCGGAAACATTATAAAAGCCCGATCTGCTTTCTCCGGTGAATTTAACTATGCCGCCTGTTGACTTGAGCGTGAAATCGCTGTTGAGATTCAACACAAAAACACTGAGTCTCTGCGCCGAGGAGCCAGCGTAGTCCGTGGGACCTGAGAGAAACATTATGTAGCGGCTGCCGCCTTTTTTTATGTAAGCGGGACCGGAGAAGCTGAAGCCCAGATGAGGCTCGCTGAACTCCCACAGAAGCGCGGGATTGTTCTGGTCGGTTATATCAAGGGCGTAATAGGACGAAAGCCCAACGCAGTCCGCGCTTGACGTATCAGAGCATGTATCGGACGGAGGGTTGACGGAATCACCGCCGCTCACGCCGCAGGCACCGCCGAGCCTCATGCCGCCGATGAGTATTCTTCTGTCGATATAGCCGTCATTGTTGCCGTCTTCCTCTATTATATGGGGAGTGAGATCGTTATAGTAAAGATGGCAGTAATCCGGATCTGCCAGATACCGCAGATAGGGCAGGGCATTTTTCGGAATGAATGCCCATTCCTCTTTTCCGAGATTAGCGCCGGTGGTTACGCTTGTGTCGTCGCTGAGCTTCATCCCGCCTATGGCGCTCATGACCCTGCCGGCACGGAAGGCATGGAGCATGCCGTCATTGGCGCCTACATATGTCATGACATAGCCCGGCTTGCCTGTCTTTTTCGGATGATTTATCATAACAGGGCTTGAGTTAATTATGTCGCCGAGCTTGTACACAACCTGATTTCCGTCTGAATCCGTGTATGTTCTGGAACGGCATCCGGCTGTATCAACACCAAGTACATAATTAATAAGGTTTGCCGCACTGCCGAGGCAGGTTTCTGCGAGATTGCCGAAATTACCGAGGAACTGATCGGCGTTTGCCTGAGTAAACCGCACCAGACTACCGTCCACGTTTGTGTAGACAATCCTTGAAGCGGCAGGCGTCTGCGCCAGAGAAGCTCCGCCCTCCCAGAGATAAGCCACATCATCCAGAGAGGTATTGTAGTTGGTTCTGGCTCCCTTGCCGCCGTAAGCGGTTGTGGCATATTTATCGATCTGGAGAGTGCCTGAGGAGTCTATGTAAAACTCAAGTATTTTATCCTTTCCCTCTCCCATCTCAAGTATCTTATTCTTGTCAGTGTCTTCGATTATGCTCTGGTAACTGTCCTTTGAGTAGAACCAGTATGTGAAGAGCTGCCCTATCCAAGAAAGGGTGGTGGAGGCTGACGAATCGCCGAAGTCTTTATTAGGGTAAAACACAGCGTGGTTGAGCAGCATGCCGTTGTTTTTGGTTTTATCTATGGAAACCGCCGTACCGGAGGAAACCTTTTTAAGTATGTCCTGAAATACCTCCGCGAGCTTTTGCTCAAGCTCAAGGGGATTCGTTATGAAATGGTAGTTGTCCGGCACGCTGTCGCCGTCTTCGTCCCACTCAGCGTCCAGATCAGGCAGACCGTCCCCGTTGGAGTCGTTGAAGCCGCCGTATTTCGCCGCGTACCAAAGGGGATCCTTCAGGAGTGAAGCGTTGGTGCCCCCGGGGGTAAATGTCTTTGACCATGTCAAAGGCAGACCGTTTATCGCAGCATTGCTTGACCCGTCAGCTAAATCCGATATAGGCAGGTAGACGCCGTCCGCAGATGTTCCGGTGATGATGAAGCCCATCGCCTGATTGATTCCGCCCGCAGCGTATTCCGAAGTGAGACTTATGGTAACCGTTCCGTTTGCGTTCACCACATAGTCATACCTTGCTATGGCGTCCATATCATGGTCGGCGCCCTGCTCGACGTCCTCAAAGTTGATGCGGAAGCGTCCGCTTGTTTCGCTTATCGTTTCGGCGTAGAAGTCAACAATCCCGTTGGAGGGGCAAAAGCCCGTACCGTTGAGTATCAGCCCGTAAGTACTGTTATTAATGGAGTAACCGCAGCTTATGCCGCTGCCGCCCACTGATTTGCCGAGAGGAACTATTTTAACCTGACTGCTGCTGTTTACATTTATAACGATCTCAGGCAGGGGGGAGGCGAGGGCAACGGAGTGGGTGTCGATATTAGGCAGGTAATCCGTAACCGGATGCGCGTCGGAGTTATCCGTAAACTTTGTTTTTGCGTAGTAAGCAAGCGCCGCGGTGTTGTAGGTTCCCTTCTTCGTGGGCTCCTCAGGGCAGAGACCAAGGGCGCTGCCGAGGGATGAAAGGCTTTTTGCCGAGCACATGAAATCGTTCAGTATACCGTTGTTGCCTATGAAATAATTGCCTGAAAGCTCCTCATTCTGGCTCATTCCGCTGAACAGCTCGGATTTGTTGTAATCCTCAAGAGTTCCCGAAGCAGGCACACCGTCATCATAGCTGGGGTTAACATCGCTGAGTATGATGATATTCGGTTTGGCGCAGTAGGGGAAATTGGAGTAAGGATCAACCCATGAGGGTTTGGGCAGGCTCAGCCCCCCGTCTGTGGAGCTTGAGTAGGTGTAGCCGGATGTGGCAGAACCTTTCCCCGCCAGATAACGCAGAGCCTCCCAGTACATTTCGCCTATGGGGTTGCCCCACGCCTTGCATTCCCCCTCCTCAAGGGGTCCGTCGGTTATCCAGCCGCAGTTGCTGTTGTAGGAGTCGCTGCCGTAATCATAGTCATTTATCTGCAATGTGCTGAGTGAGCGTATTATGCTGCCCTTTGTCGGCACGGTGGTTACGAATGTTCCGTTGGCGTTTATCTCTTCCGCCATGGAGGTGATATTTTTTCTCAATACACCGCCGGAGAGGTTCTTCTCGTATGAGCCGGTGATCATGCCGAAATACATCGGGGATTCCTTCACTAGGAAGCCGTCCCCGTCCACGCATGAGGCGGCTTTCTCATTGGTTTTGGAGCAGATCGTTTCTCCGCTGCCCGTGCCGTACCTCTGGAGCAGACCCGTAGGTTTCTTACTTCCGGAGCCGTAGTCGTAGCAGTTGGTTTCTTCTCCAGCGGAGGAATCGCAGACCTTAACACGCACATATCTCTTTTCATCGGGGGATACAACGCTGTCGGAGCAGACAGGACGCTCGGTTGACGCCCATTCCCATTTGCGTTTGGTCTGGTTTCTGGCAACCTTTATAAGGTGATCCGCGTTAACCGCGTCTGAGGTCATACAGAAGAGGTGACGTTTGGAAACGGTATTCACATCCGCTCCGTAGAACGGTTCGCCGGTGTTTATAAAATCGTTTGTTTTCAGGCTGCACTGTCCCTGAGTGGTGGAGGGAACATTCGGAGCGCGGAAGGTTATGCTGTCTGTATTCATATTCGTCTGGCTGAGGATCTTCCAGTCGGTTGACCACCCGTTGTTGGCGCTGTTTCTTATCCTGTACTGAACCCTTGCGCCGTCATCCCCTGCGCTTTCCCTCACCCTGACTATCAGGGTGTGGTCAGTGCCGGACTGAAGATATATGCTGCCATTGTAGTTTGTATTGCCTGTGTAGCCGTGGCAGCCGTAATAGGATGCGATTATGGTGTTGTTTACCTCAAGCTCGCCGCCGTCATCTGAATCTACTGAGAAATGATACCATCTGCTGTTCGGCACACGGAATTTCATAACATACATTATGTTGCCGTGACTGCTGATCTGATTGCCCTGTCCGGTGTCGCTGTAGTTTATTGATGTTACGAACTTATGCCCTGTATAGTCCTGCGGGCTGAAAGTGGAAATCATGTTGTCATGGCTTGTGCCGCAGCCCTTATCCACACCGTCACGGTAGGTAACAAACAGTATCTGACTCGCCGCATTCCAAGGAGTGGCGGCATCCGGCATATCGCATGTAAAGTTTGAAGGAGCGTCATAAGGGGTGAGATCCCTTGTGTCGCTGCCCCAGTATTCCTTGCCCCATGAGTGTGCGTCACGGGGTATATAGGTGCTGGAGAGAACCGTTTCATCCGCTCCGTCAGTTTTTCTGTGCCCGCCGTAAAGAACCTTGCGCAGAACATCCATCCGGGACATGGTAAGCCAGTTCAGGAAGTTTCCGCTCCACTCCCCTGTTCCGCCGCAGTATTTGTCGTCAGTTGTGCCGGAGGGATTGAAGCGGGCTGTGCCGGAGGTGGTGTAGGTGTAGCATTTATATGAATCGAAGTAGCCGTAATAGTCTATATCGTGTTTGTAGCCTATATCTATGAAACCGTCTCCGTCAAGGTCTGTGGCGTCGTTGTACGCTTCGTAGTAAAGCTTGTGATCCCGCCCCATGACAAACATCACCAGCGGAGAAACACTTGAGGAAAGGAAGGGAGGAAGACTGGAATTGTTTCCGCTTCCGCAGTAGTTCATCATATCGGCGGAGGCAGGCTTGAGGCATAAAAGGAAAATAAACAGAAGCAGGCTTATTTTTTTCATGTCAGTCACCCTTTATCAGAATATGAACAGCGTAGCTGCCGTAAGCGGTTACAACAACTTCCGCGCCGCGCCGTATATCTCTCAGGGATGAATATTCCTCATAAAAGGCGTCGCCCCTGCGGAACTGCCTCACAACACGGAGCTCCTCTCCGTAGGTGTATACTCTGTCCCCCACGGTTATTGTCTCTTTGTTGTATCCGTTGAACACGCCGCCTATGAGCATAGGGTTTGCAGCATAAGCGCTAAGGCTAATAAAAAGAACGGCAATTGCCGCAATCAGGGATTTTTTCATAAAAAACTCCAGCAGAAACTGCGCGGAAAGAAAGCTTTCCGTTATTAATTATATTTCATGACCCGGTGGTTTTCCACCGAAATAAAGACAGACATAGCTCTGCTGTAATATAATCAGCAGTTTTGCCCGAAAAAGAAAGGGAAACCGCACGAATACACAAATTTTTGACCAAGCAGGGGAATATCAGCCGAAAAGAAAAGAGTAGGCGGAGGGAATAAAAGCTGTCTCCGGCTTGAGCAGACGGAGCATGTCTTCGGGAGCATTGAGCTTCTGAAAGCCCATACGCGCGCAGTCCTCTTCACTGAGGCTGCCGTAAAGACGGACATTGAAGCGTTCCGTAAGAGTTCTCAGGTTAAAAGCGGTCTGCCTGTTTATCTGGTAATCCGCAAGGAGGCTTTCCAGCATAGCCTTTGAGGACGGCAGATCGAAAAAATCACGGAAATATGAGTTTCCGTAGCCGTCGGCGCATTCAGCGAAAAGGAATATGTCCGCCCCTTCCTCGGCAGCGGAAGCAGCCCTGTCCAGCGACTTCTGCGCCTGAACCATGTTGATGTCCTTGGGAAATCCTCCGCAGGAAACAATGAGGGATTTGTACTTTTTATCAAGAGTGATTCGGAATCTGCTGTCCAGAATCTCGCAAGCCTTATGATGCGCCATGAACAAATCGCCGCAGACCATATCCAGAATCCTTCCCTGTTCATCAAGGACAGTGTTCACGGAGAAGAAGTTTCTTCCCGAACGGCTTATCATGAGCGCGTCCACTATGTCACGGTGAACGGGGTTATGGTTCAGTTCCCCCGCCTTCGCGAGAGGATGCCTTCCGCCGCCGGAGACGTCCAGAGCAAGCATATGGTTGCGCAGTATGGATTTTTTCGCTGCTATTCCGGGGAAGATAAGTTTCCGCCCGCCGCCGTAACCGGCGAAGTAGTGATGACTCACGGAGCCTATGGGAACTATTAAGTCGTGCTCAAGATATATTTTATTGATAAAAATGGGTGTTTTTGATTTTGTGATACCGTAGAAGGCGTGGGCTTCCAGATTTTCGCAGTCGTGATCAAAAAGCCTGTCCTTATATTTTGAATAGATTTCCCCGCCGAGAATCCTCTTCTTCTCATCCTCCGTCACCGCCCTGTGAGTTCCCACGGCAAAGATTATGCTCACCTCTTTTCCGTGCTTCTCCGCTTCTGCGAGCATGGATGGGAAAAAACGCTCCATGCCGCTTTTGCGGGTAATGTCGGGAAGTATGAACAGTATCTTTTCCGCACGTTCCGCACAGGCAGAGTAAGACTCGGAATAGACGCACTGATCCAGCGCCTCCTGTATCCCGTAATCGGAAAGGGGCGCATAATCTGCGAACGCTCCGAGAACATCAACGGGAAAGCCCGTTTCTATCTCAAGAGTTTTCTCTCCGAAGGCGATATTCAGCTTATCCGCCGATTTTTGACATGGTGCGTTTGAATCTTTCATTTCTGTTGTCCGTCACGATGTGGTGCTCCTCGTCCTTCTTGCCCAGAGCGTCCATAATAGCAGCCTTGAGAGCGTCACTGTCCCTGCTTCTCACTGCGTCCACTATATCCGTTTCCTGATCCGTAAGGAGGCATGGGCGGATTTTCCCGTCCGCTGTGAGCCTCAGCTTGTCGCATTCGGAGCAGAAATGGTTTGAGATAGGAGTGATGATTCCTATGGTGGCTCCGTTGGAGAGCTTATAATTCTTGGCGGGTCCGGCGGTCTTCTCTTTCTCAATAGGAGCGATTCTGTATCTTTTGGAAATGAGATCAATGATCTCCGAACCGTACATTATGTTCTCTTTTTTCCACTCACAGGAGTTTCCTATGGGCATGAACTCTATGAACCTGACCACTATGTCCGCGCGGGCGGCGAACTCGCAGAAGTCGTATATTTCGCAGTCGTTAAAGCCTCTGATGAGGACACTGTTTGTCTTCACAGGACGCAGCCCTGCCTTTTTCGCTATGAAGATGCTCTCCAGAAGCTTCTGAATATCGAAGCCTCCGGTGATTTCCCTGTATTTTTCCGCCTTGAGGGAATCAAGACTCACATTGATGCGCTTTACCCCTGCGGCGGCTATATCTTCGGCGTATTTGCCGAGAAGAGCGCCGTTCGTAGTTAGGGTCACCTCGTCTATACCGTCGATTTTATTCAGCTCCCGCAGAAAATCGGTCACGCCCCTGCGAACCAGAGGCTCGCCGCCTGTGACACGCACCTTATGCACTCCGAGAGAGGCGAAAACCTCCGTGGCGAAAAGCATATCCTCAAAGCGCAGAATGCTCGAATGCTCAAGGTGCTTGAATTCGCCGCTGGGCATACAGTACTTGCACCGGAAATTACATCTGTCCGTAACGGAGATGCGCAGATAGCGTATCTCCCTTCCGAACCTGTCTTTAACTGTATTATTCATATATCTCGTCTTCCGTTATCTCTCTCTTGCGCCCGAAAATGACCGCAATGAATATGCTCAGCTCGTACAGAACCAGAAGAGGACCTGCCATCATGAGCTGTGAAAAAACATCCGGCGGGGTCATGACCGCAGCCACAATGAATATGCCGAGAACAGCGTATCTCCTGTATTTGCGCATCATTTCTGCCGTGATTATACCCATCTTCGCAAGGAAAAAGGTGAATACAGGCAGCTCGAAAACTATACCGAACCCGAGAACCATCTTGGTTACAAAGCTCAGATACCACTCTATGGAAAGATTCGCTATCACGTACCCCTGAGCGTATTTAAGGAAAAACGCGAAGCCGAAGGGGAACACGAAATAATACGCAAAGCCCGCGCCGAGAAAGAACAGCAGCGAAGCGCTGATAACAAATCCCATAACGTATTTTTTTTCATGAACATAAAGCCCGGGGGCAATGAACTTCCATATATGATAGAAGATAAAGGGCATGCTGAAAAAAAGCGCCGCCATAAAACAGAGCTTGAGCTCCATGAAGAAACCCTCGGTTATCTTCAGCATAGCCATGCTTGATTTCTCCGGCATCACATCCACAAGGGGTTTTGTGACAAAATCCATAAAGAACTGGCTCTGCCAGTAACAGAAGGAGAAAACGGCTATGACTATTATCAGGACATATATCACTCTTTTGCGAAGCTCCTCAAGGTGCTCCATTAAGGGTATCTGGGCTTCAACACCCTGATTTTTCTCTTTAGCCATTTGTGTCCTTCCCTTTCACTTCATCAGTGTCAGATGTTACCTGTTCAGCCTGCGCAGCCTCGGTTTTAGTCTCTTCGGGCTTTACATCGGCGGATGATTCAGCGGTGCTTTCAGCGCTCTGTTTTTTCTTTTCCCAATGATCCCTGTAGGCGTCTTTGACCGTCTTGTTGGGGACGATGTCAAGATCATCTATATTTACGGCGGATTTAAGGTCGTTCAGCGAGCGTTTGAACTGAGCATAACCTTTCCCCAGCGTTTTTGCCAGTTCCGGCAGTTTCCCGGGACCGACAACTAAAAGAGCTATTACAAGAATCAAAACTATTTCAGACATTCCGAATCCAAACATGTGATTCACCTCAACTGCATAATATGTATTTGCCGCCAAAAATCAAGACAAGCTTCCACTGGAAATAGTTCCGCTCCCTCTCAAGAGTGCCGGACAGCTATTTACACCTGCCTTTCCTGATGATATGCTTTTTTTCCATGGAAGATCATAAAAAAGGACACAGACAAAGGCTTAAGGAAAAATTCAGGAGCGGTCCCTCCGCACTCCACGATTATGAGATCATGGAGCTTATCCTCTCCTATATTATCCCGCGCAGGGATGTAAAAGTCCTTTCAAAGGATATAATAGATAAAACGGAAAGCCTGCGTAAAGTTTTCAGAACAGATCTCACTTCGATAAACGGCGCGGGGGAGGAGGTTCAGCTTTTCTTCAACATCATGCGGGAGTTTTATGTCCGTATGGAGCACGGAAATCTGAACTTTGAGCCTCTGGTTCTGGATTCGGGGGCGCTGGTTTTTAAATTTCTGCGTATTCTCATCGGAATATCCGAAAAAGAGAACTTCGTGAGCCTCTTTGTGGACAAAAACAAGCGGCTGATAAGCTATGAGGTGGTCTCCTCCGGCACAGTGGACAGAACTGCCGTATACCCCAGAGAAATAGCGGAGCTCGCCCTGAGAAGAAAGGCATCCTACGTTATAATCGCCCACAATCACCCATCCGGCTCGCTCATCCCCTCTGAGGAGGACATCAATATAACCGAACGCATATCAAAGGCGCTTGAAACCCTTGATATAAAGCTTCTTGATCATATCATAGTTACAGATACATCTTTCCTAAGCATGAAGGCTCAGAAACTTATTTAAGGAGAGACTCCATGAAAAAAGTTTTCGTAACCGGCGGCACAGGCTTTGTCGGTTCCCATGTCATAAGCAAACTCATTGAAAAAGGCGTCCACGTGAAGGCTCTTGTCAGGAACAAAAAAACACATCCCGACGCAGAGGCGGTTCAGGGTGACATACTGCGTCCGGAAACCTTCGCCGACGCCCTGCGCGGTGTTAACGCTGTGATAAACCTTGTGGGCATCATCAGGGAATTTCCGGATAAAGGCATAACCTTTGAAAACATGCACTACAGCGCCGCTAAAAATGCCGCGGACGCCGCTAAGGCTGCGGGAGTGAGCCGCTTTATCCATATGTCCGCGAACGGAACACGGAAAAACGCCGTATCCGGCTACCACAAAACAAAATATCAGGCAGAGGAATATATAAAAAACAGCGGGCTTGACTTCACTATATTCCGCCCTTCGCTTATTTACGGTAAAGGAGACTCCTTCATCTCCATGCTCGCCGGATACATGAAAAAAACACCTGTTTTCAGCTACTTCGGCGACGGCTCTTACCCTATGCAGCCTGTGAGCGTTTACGAAACTGCGGACGCGTTCACGGAGGCGGTATTCAGGGACACGGCGATCGGCAAAACCTACCCGCTCTGCGGAAACAGGGTCTACACATACAAAGAGCTTCTTTATGAGATCTCAAAAGCCATGGACAAAAAAATAATCCTCCTTCCTGTGCCTGAGGCTGTTATCAGCCTCGCCATATCACTTTTCGGCGGGTTCACGTTCTTTCCCGTGACAAGGGATCAGTTCATCATGCTTAAGGAGGGCAACACATGCGCCGAAACTTTCGCATTCACGGAACTGGGGATACAGCAGAGAAACTTCGCGGACGAAATTAAAAAGTATATTCCGTGAACGTTTTTGAAGTTGAAAAATCGTATTATTTGAATATTATTAAACTTTGACCCCTCGGGGCACAAAGGGAGCAGAATTAATGAAAATCAAAGTATTGCTTTTCGCGGCGCTTTTACTGGTATTTGCCGCATGCAGCAGGCAGGACACGGGAGACGCTGACGTGTCCCTCTCCGGGGATTCCATCGAAACTCTTAAATCAGGCGCTATGGCGCGTATTAAAGAGGAGCATCAGGGCAAGGTGCTTCTGGTAAACTTCTTCGCCTCATGGTGTCCGCCGTGCAGAGGAGAAACACCCGACTTCGTAAAAGTCTACGGTGAGGAGAAGGAGCGCTTCTCAATCGTTGCCCTCTCCACAGACGCTGATAAAAAAGACATAGCCAAATACATCAGCGAATTCGGCGTAAACTACCCTGTTTACATGGCGGATCAGTCCCTCAGCATGGAGTTCGGCATAAGCACTATCCCCACCAGCATAATTTATGCTCCGGACGGAAAGATGGTTGATATAATTGTAGGCTCCATTCCCGAAAAGGATCTTAAAAACATAATCAATAAATTATCAGCCAACTGATAAAATGAGGCGGAAGGCTCCGTGAAGCGTTCCGCCTTTTCCGGTTTATCTGATCGGGCTTGAGCCTGAAGATCATTTCCTATTGAAGTTTGAATGTATGCGTGTATTTTTAAATTGTCAGCCACATGCAGATTCCGGAGGTCAGCGCTTTATGTTTGAAGCGGGAGTTAAATGCGTAATAAAGGAACCGATAACATCGCGCTATGTGATGATGATCGAGACAATATGCGGTCAATACCTCATTCCTATAACAATCGGAACCTTTGAAGCGGAAGCCATATATCAGGAACTGAACAGAATACCCAGCCCCAGACCCATGACTCATCAGTTCATCGGCGGAATACTCGGTGTTCTGGACGGAGTTTATGTGGAAAACGTGATAATAGACAATGTCGAAAAAGGCGTTTTCACCGCAAAACTCAACATTCACACGGAGGGCGAGTCCAAAACAGTGGACTGCCGTCCGTCCGACGGAGTTGCGCTGGCGCTTCACATGAGCGTCCCCCTGTTTATAGAGGAGCAGGTGGTTTCAAAAAGCTGCTGCATCGAACGGACGGGGCTCACTATTGCGGAGGAAAGAGCGCTCTTCGGGATAATTGACGATCAGGGTACGACATTCTGGAATGTATAAAATAAATCAGCTTTGAAAAATAACGAAAAGCCCGCAGCCTGAAAACGACTGCGGGCTTTCATTTTTTATGCACTTAGGCGTGTACGCAAACCCGACACAATGTTCGGGTTTGCGTTGTCAAGTCGTTATTCTCCGTGTTTTTCTGTTACAGCCCCAAGGACGAGGCTGCGCCGTGCGAAGTGAAGCCGAACTCTGTTCGGCGCGAACGTGTACGCAAACCCGACACGACATTCGGGTTTGCGTTGTCAAGTCGTTATTCTCCGTGTTTTTCTGTTACAGCCCCAAGGACGGGGCTGCGCCGTGCGAAGTGAAGCCGAACTCTGTTCGGCGCGAAGGTGTACGCAAACCCGACACGACGTTCGGGTTTGCGTTGTCAAGTCGTTATTCTCCGTGTTTTTCTGTTACAGCCCCAAGGACGAGGCTGCGCCGTGCGAAGTGAAGCCGAACTCTGTTCGGCGCGAACGTGTACGCAAACCCGACACGACGTTCGGGTTTGCGTTGTTAAATGTCATTTATTGCGTTTCTCTACAACAGCCCCTTTGTGAATCGGGGTCTCTCCAATGCCGAAGGAGGATTCTTCTGTTTTCCCCTCAGCTCCGTCATTGATTTGCCTGTGGAGCCTTTCAAGCCAGACCGGATCCGATACTGCGTAATGTACCAGAATTTCCAGCCTCGGCAGGACTCTTCCGCTTATAAGATGTTCAAGCCTGTGCACCTCCGGATCTGCTTCCTCGGGTTCCATTCCCAGAATATCCACAAGAAGCTTAGTGAGGCATTTATCGCGTCTTACTATTGATTTGCCTACGGTTCTTCCTTCAGCGGTCATGCCGATTTTGCCGTAGGATTCATGAGTAAGAAGCCCCATTTTAGCTAGTGTGCTTACTGCCCTGCTTACGCTGGGCAGACTCACGCCTAGTTTTTTCGCTATATCGCTTACTCTTACTTCCCCATTTTCAGAAAACCTGTACACCCATTCAAGATAATTTTCCTGACTCGGGGTCAGCGGTGCTGAATTCACTGCATTCATCGGAAACCTCCCGACTTGTATTTATACAACAAGATATGAAGATTTCCGGTTTCGGCAAGGATTAATTAAGACTTTTTTTATCTTTTAAACTAAATATCTGATCAATAAAAGAAAAAAGCGGGGGAAAGAACCCCCGCCTCTAAGTATTATTTGTAACTTTGTCCTACGCTGAACAGAGACCACAGAGGAGCACCTGTTTCGTTGTCCTCAGCATATTCAAAATAGTATCCGGTGAATGGATTTGCTATTGCCATAGGAGCAGACGCGGCGGAACGATATAAATAATCATCGCTGACACTGATCATGAAAACGGAATAGCTTCCGTTACCCGAATCATCTGACAGGAATATGCTGCGTTTGCTCATGTCGGCATACCCTTTGAGGCTTTTTTTATGCAGTACTGTGTAGTTGTCAGACTCATCATAACCCATGAAATCCGCTTCCGCTGTTATGCTGCATCCGCTGACACTTACGCTAAGCAGAATATCTCGGGGAATGTCGGTGTAGTTGTCCTCGCTGTATACATTTGAGGATAACAGCTCGATGCCGTATTCCGCATCATCACCTTCTTCAGGCATAACGCAGGATTCGTTGTCGTTTTTCGCATCAGCCACCCTCACCATGAACCCCGTGCCGCTGCACGAATTATCCGGAGATGATACGCTTGTGCTGAAAACCTCAGCGGAGCTTGCGGAAATGTTATAAATAAGCTCCGATTCGTCGGCAAGGCCGGTAAACCTGAAAGAATCCTGAGAAGTTCTTTTGCCGCTGTAGACTTTGACAGTTCTCCTCAGTGCCACAGAAGGTGTTGAAACGGAATCCGGAAAGTCTAAAACTTCATAGCCTCCGACATTAAAAGCAAATGTCTTTCCCTTGTCAAAAACCATAACGGAATCAACCGACTTATAACCGTCAGGCTCGCAGCGAAGCGCGGTGTAGCCGCTGTATGCGCCGTAGATCGAACGGGAGTTCATATGCTCCAGCGCATCCTCTGCGGACGTTGTAATAACATTGCCTGTTTCAAGGGCATCCAGAGCGTCCCTGAGAGTCATATTATCACTGACTATGCCGTTCACGGAGGATGCGCCCTGAGAGTCCAGAACTATTACTCCGCTGCTCACGCTGCCCACACTCTGGAGAAGACGGGCTATATCCACCGCATTATCATAATCGGCTATGTCAAACGGAGTCACAAACGCCGTTGCCCGCACAGAGCCGAGAACCAAATTGCCGATTCTGAAGGTTACATTATCCCCTTCAAGGAAATCAAACTCGCCCTTTTCGTTTGTAACGCCTGAAAGACCGCTGGGCTCAGCGGAATAAGAGAGTCCCTGAACAGGCGCATCCGTAAAAACACCCTTCTCCGAAGTAGATCCTGATGAACTGCTGCTTCCGCCGCAGCCCATAACAAGAAAAACTGAAAATACCACACACAATAACAATACCCGAATACCGCGCATTTAACGCCTCCGTTTTTTAATCACACGTATTTTTAACAACGTATATTTAACAATAGCACAAATGAATATCAATGCTGATAAAAAACTTCATTAAGATGAAAAAAAATAAAATCAGGAATTTACTCTGTCCTGTTTTTCTGTATATACGGAAGCTTCCTTTCTGAAATCATAAAATTCCTTCACGAAGGCGTTGTAGCAGTCCTCTGCACCCGCAATGTCTTCTGCGTCGGCGCATTTTTCCATTCGGGCAGCTATGCTCTCAAGCCCGTAGGCGGTAAGATCTCCGGAGGAAGACTTGAGGTAAACCGCAAGCTCAATAACTCTCCATGGACTGGCCTCCGCAATGGCGCGCCTGAGCTCGTCAAGCTGCTTTTCGGTGTCGTTTATGAATATTTCAAGAACTTCAACAAAATACTCCCTGTCTCCCATTATGGACATCAGTTCATCCGGGCTGAAAGTCCCGCTTCTGCGCTCCGAAGGGATCTCATTTATATCGGTGCTGTAAAGGAATCTGTTTAGTATCGCCACAAGCTCTTCATGTCTGAAGGGTTTGGAGAGATAGTCGTTCATTCCGGCGCTTATGAATTTTTCCCTGTCGCCTTTGAGCGCATGCGCTGTCATTGCCACAATCGGTATATCGGCTCTGCGGACACCGCTTTCGCCGCTCCTTATCGCCTGCACTGTTTCTATTCCGTTCATTACAGGCATCTGTATATCCATGAAAACTATGTCAAAATCATCGTTTCTCATTGCTTCCAGAGCCTTAAAGCCGTTCTCCGCCGCTGTGACCTTATAACCGAGACGCTCAAAAATAGTCACCGCCAGCTTCTGGTTGACTATATTGTCTTCGGCAAGGAGAATCTTCTTATTCCTCGCCTCTGAGGAATAGGGAGCAAAACTGCCGCCGTTCATTCCGTGAGGAGTGTCGTTCTCCGCCTCATACCCGAAAAGCTCCAGAAGACATTTTTTGAGATGGTTTGCTTTCAGCGGCTTGAAGATGCGCCCGTTGAAGCCCTTCTCCGTGAGGTAGTCCGCGGACACATGCTGCCCCATGGGATAAGCCAGAACTGTCCTTGTGCCCGGATAATGCTTTATCTCCTTCATGAGAGCGTCAAATTCCGCCTCGCCTTTTTTAATCAGGGAATCGGAGATAAGCACAGCCTCAAAGGCTTTGTTTCCGGCGGCGGATATGTGTATCATCTCCGAAGCCTCTTTCAGGCTGAGCGCTTTTTCAGCGGCAGCGCCGAGAGACCGGAGCTTGTCCGCGCCGGATGAGGCCGCAAACTCATTTGCGTCCACAATCAGGATGCGGCGCTTATCCAGCCTTCTGTCTGTTTCCCTTACAGCCCCCGCTGAGGCGACCCTTTCAAAAACTGCGGAGAACCAAAACTCCGAGCCTTCCCCCGCGCGGCTTTTACAGCCTATCTCGCCGCCCATCATCTCCGTGAGGCGTTTGGCTATGGCAAGACCGAGCCCTGTACCGCCGTATTTTCGCGACATGGAGAGATCCGCCTGCGAGAACGAGTCAAAAAGATTGCCCATCCTGTTTTCCGGTATGCCTATGCCTGTGTCCTTAATCCTGAACAGCAGCTTCACATATCCGGTGGTTTCCTTCTGGAGCCTGACATCTATGGAAACGGTTCCCTCGTGGGTGAATTTCACGGCGTTTCCGATTACGTTAAGCAGAATCTGCCTCAGCCTCCACGGATCTCCCGCCAGAAGCCGGGGAACCTTTCCGTCAACATTAAAAGCCATATCCAGATCCTTCTGAAAGGCTTTGTAGGCGATGGAATCCACGCTGTTTTCCACAACCTCTCTCACGGAAAAATCCAGATACTCAAGCTCAAGCTGCCCCGCCTCTATCTTGGTGAAGTCGAGTATATCATTTATGACCACAAGCAGCGCCTCCGCTGATGTGGCGACGGTTTCTGCGTATTCACGCTGCTCGTCCGTAAGCTTTGTATTCAGCAGCAGGCTGTTCATGCCTATTATACCGTTCATCGGCGTTCTGATCTCGTGGCTCATATTCGCCAGAAACACGTCCTTGGACATGCTTGCCACTTCCGCTTCCTCTTTGGCTTTTTTCAGTTCCTTTTCAAACTCTTCCTGTTCTTTGATCTTCTCTTCCAGTTCGCTGTTTGCCAGTACAACCTTCTGCCTGTTTGAATCCATAACAAGAAGAACCATAAGCAAAAGAAGCACAGTGAGGTTAAATGACACCGCCTGCTTGACAAACCGCATGTACGCAGCGTCAAACTCAGTGTCTATGGCGTATCTCACCAGATAGGTTTCATAATCGCCCGAAACGCTTTTTATGGGCATAAAAGACGCGATAACCCCTATGCCCCGCTCTTTATGATAAACAGAGAATGTTTCATGGGCGGCAAGCCTTTCCGCAACGCTCTGTCTGAGGCTGTCGTTTACCGCGGTGAATGTTTCCGCCGGCATTATGTCCTGCGAAAGGTCAAAGTCATAGCCTGTGAGATCACCCTCGGTGATGTAGTCATCGGAAAAAGCCGAAGAGGCGGAGTTCTTAAGAAAATCTGCGAAAAGCTTCCTCTCGGCCACCTCCTTTTTGACTCCCATGGAGTAGTAGTTGCCGTAGCTTTCAAGCATTCCGGTGATGAAGCCTTTCACATCAAGGCTTATCTCAAGGGTTCCCACATGAACTCCTCCATGGGAGAGAGGATAGACGAAACGGAAGGCATTCCCGCTTCTGCCCATTTCCAGCCCTTCGGTGAAGCCGTTTTTGATATTCGCTATGTAGACGGAGTATCTTTTATCGCCGAGAACATCCCCGTAGAACTGCCGTTCGTGAAGGCGGAGAAAGCTCACCGTATCGGGAAAATGGAACTGGATTTTTGTGTAGCCCAGCCTTTCCACGGTGTTGTAAATAACTGAGGTTTTCTGAACCGCATCCTCACGCATCGCATCCCGCTTTTCCGGGTGGAGCCACGCCTCGGCGACTGATTCGGTAAGCCCGGGAATATTTACTATGGACTGGTAAACCTCGTCAACATGGCGAGAGTACATGGAAAGGGAGCGTTCATATTCGCTCCTCAGCATGGAAGCAGCGTTTCCCAGCGCGTTTTCGCGGGATTCCTGAAGCTTGCCGTACAAAAAAATACAGCCGGCAATATCAATAAAAAGCAACAAAACCGCTATAGATTTGCGAACCAACCCCGAACCTCGTATAAACCCATGAGCTTTACATATAAATGATACAGCAAAAACCGCCCCGCATACAGTCAAATAATTGAGCCTATGCGGATAAACCCGCTTGAGGCAAATAGGTTGACTGCGGTGCTTTTATGAGAAATACTTTAATGACAAGACGCATGCTGAGGCGGGGAGGTACTCCTAAATGAAAAAACTGTTTCTTATTTTATCCGTTCTTACAGTATTCCGGCAGGCTCACGCCGAGCTGCCCAAGGGATTTGTCTACCTCTCCGATGTTAATTCCTCAGTTGTTCAGGAGATACGCTATCAGTCCTCCCACAATTTTGTCGGAACAAGGGTTGACGGCTATCTCTCCCCGGTCTGCATACTCACCCGTCAGGCGGCGGAAGCCCTTGGCAGGGTTCAGCAGGATCTTGAGCTCATAGGCTTTTCCCTGAAAGTATACGACTGCTACAGACCGCAGAAAGCGGTAGACCACTTCGTCCGCTGGGCAAAGGATCCGAAAGACACAAAAACCAAGGCGGAATTTTACCCCGGAGAGGCAAAGGAGACTCTCTTCAAAAAAGGCTTCATCGCCTCGAAATCCGGTCATTCCCGGGGGAGCACAGTGGATCTCACCATTATCCCTTATGAAGCCTCCGAGCAGGAGGAGTACATACCCCATATCAAGCTGCGAAGCTGTGAAAACACTGCTGCAAGCCGCTTCGGCGACAACAGCATAGACATGGGCACAGGGTTTGACTGCTTCAGTCCGCTTTCCGCCACGGAGAATGAGTCTCTGACGGAAAAGCAGCTCTCAAACAGGTTTCTGCTTAAGGATCTGATGAAAAAGTACGGTTTTGTGAACTATGAAAAGGAGTGGTGGCACTACACCCTTGAAAAGGAACCGTTTCCCAAGACTTTTTTCAATTTTGACGTGAAATAGCTTGCAAACGGGATGACTATCCCCGAAAATACAAACTGTTATGAACATTAAACCTTCTCCGGCGGATAAGAACAAGTTACTGAGCGTGAAAGCGGCTGAGTTTTACAAAAGTCTCAGCCGTGCGGCGGCAGGCGCCTGCGATGAGGGCGAACTGCTGGATGCCCTCTGCCGTCTGTCGGCGGAGCTGATGGGCTACGAAGCGGCATGGGCGGGCTTCATTGTTGAATTCACCGATAAGCGCATCATCCCCTCCTCATATTCCGGCGAATACGAAGACTACATAAACCCCCACGAAATATGTATATGCTGCAACGACCCCAACTGCGGTCCCGTGGGCGAGGCTGTGATCAAGGAGCACGAAGTCGCCGTGAACGACATCTCCGCAATGGAAGACTTCTCCTTCTGGCAGTACAAAACACTGGAATGCGGTATCAATTCCTTCTGCTCGATTCCCGTAAAAACAGGCGGCAAGGTTACAGCGGTGTTCACCGTTCTCAGCCGTGAAAAAAACCGGTTCTGCCCCGAGGAAATCAGCCTGCTGAAGGAGATAACCGAAGAGACCGCCGCCTGCATGAGCGCTGTCTCCGCCAGAAGCAGAATCATCGGAGCCGAATCAGGCAATAAAGATTTAATCGAAAAATTCGGCGTCCTCTTCAACAACACCTCTGACGCTATCTTTGTTCATGAAATGCCCGAAGATAACGTCCTCAGCGGCAGATTCATAGAGGTAAACAAATCCGCCTCCGAAAAACTCGGCTACACTCAGGAAGAGTTCATGAGCCTCAGCCCCGAGATACTTAACTACCCCTGCGGCAAGTTTGACATGGGGGAAACCTCTAAAATACTCCTCAAAACAGGACATGCGCATATAGAGGCACTCATAAAATGCAAATCCGGCGCGCTCCTTCCCGTGCGCATAAGCTGCCACACCTTCTCCATGGGCAAAAACAAATATATAGTCTCCATTGTTCGGGACATCACTGAGAAAATACGCACAATAAAACAGCTTAATCTGCTGAAAAACGCCATTGAACACAGCACTGTCTCTGTGGTGATAACCGATAAGGACGGCAGCATAGAGTACGTCAACCCCGTTTTTGAAAAATTCACAGGATACTCGGCAGACGAGGTTGTAGGGCAGAACCCCAGAATACTCAAATCCGATAAAATGGATCCTAAGGTCTTCATAGACCTGTGGGCGATGATCTCCGGCGGCAGAATATGGAAGGGCGAGTTCTGTAATAAAAAGAAGAGCGGCGAGCTCTACTGGGAATCTGCCATAATCTTCCCCGTGAAGGATCAGAGCGGGGAAATAGTAAACTACATCGGGCTCAAGGAAGACATCACCGACAAGAAAATCCTTGAGGAACAGGTGCGCCACGCCCAGAGGCTGAACATCATAGGAGAGATGGCGGGCAGCTTCGCCCACGATCTCAAAAACATAATCCTAGTCATAGGCGGGTTCGCAAACAGGCTTCAGAAAAAGCTGGATGAAAAATCCCCCGAACACGAGTACGTTGTGCATATAATGAAAGCGGTAACCAGAGCGGCGAAGCTCACAAACGGTCTGCTCACTTTCGGAAGAAAGCAGCCCAACCACCCTGAATGTCTGGAAATGAATATTCTTCTGCGGGAATATGTTGATCTGATAGAGAAGATAGTGGATGAGCACGTCAGTGTCGTTCTTCATCTCTCGGAGGAGCACATGCCCGTGATGGCGGACTACATACAGCTTGAACAGGTGCTGATGAACCTTGCCTCCAACGCCAAAGACGCCATGCCGGACGGCGGCACGCTCACCATAACATCATTCATAAAAGAATGCGCCGAAGGGAAATTTGCCTGTATTCTGTTTGAGGATACCGGCTGCGGAATGTCTCCGGAGATTAAAAACCGCATATTCGATCCGTTCTATACAACAAAAGACCCGGGCAAGGGAACGGGTCTCGGACTTTCAATAGTTTACGGCATCATAAGACAGCACGGCGGCGGCATAAGCTGCACCAGCGAGGAAGGGAAGGGAACCGTGTTTGAGATATGCCTTCCCCTGAGCACCCCGTATCAGGCGTAGTAAGCCGAAGCCACCTCAGAGAACAGATAGTCCCCAAGCTCCTTTCTGTCAGCATGCGAGGCATCGGCAGGGTCCATAATCCTCACCGACGCCGTCACCGAATCCATCCTGAAAAGCGACTCGAAATGAGGCTCAAACGCCATATCTCCGTACCAGCAGACCAGATCCCTGTTTTTTTCGCCGAATGGCTCGCCGTTTACGCTCTCGTATTTCAGGCATGCCGGATAAACCGGAACGCCTGCCTTCCTTGCGGATTCTATGAACGGCGCGCGGAAAGGAAGCACTCTTGAACCGTCGGTGCTTGTGCCTTCAGGAAACAGAACCACCGCAAAGCCCGCCTCCATCAGCGCTGCAAGCTCCTTAATCTCCTCCCTGAGGCGGGAGGCATTGCGCCGCTCCACAAAGTATGTTCCGCCCAGCTCCGCCATCATCCCCACAAACGGGGTTTCCCGCATATCCACGGATGAGACGAACACGAAGGGGCGCATGGACGCCATTATTATAATATCCAGATATGACATATGATTGCAGACAACCAGACAGCCGCCCGCTTTCTTAAGCCCTTCCTCCCCGCTGAAAACGGGCTTTAAACCAAGAGGCTTAAGCCCTGTACGGCAGAAAAAGGATGTATTGGCGTTCAGCGTCTTTCGTTTTTTAAGTTCGTCCCGCACAAAAAAGCACGTGAGCTTCCCTGTTATTATATGCAGGTATATGAGGAACTTAACAGCATACTTCCTCATTTTTCTTCTCCGTGAATTTCTTTCTGAACGATTCGTCCATGGTTTTTATATCAAGATATGTGAGGTAATCATAGCATTTAAAAGCCTTGTCGTAAGCCGGTTCTCCGCAGATAACTCCGCCCGCCTTGAAGTATGAGAGCATCAGCGGGGGAACAAGGTTCTCCGCTGCCTCACGGAACGGGGCAAAGCGCTTCTCCTGAATCATGTCCAGCATTTTGTGATACTTATCCGTGCGGAACTTCGCCTTAGGCATAGCCCTAAGTTCCTCCGGCGCCAGAAAGTTTTTTTCAAGGTAGTAGTGCACAAGGGCGATGGTGAGGTTGTCTGTGGTTTTAACGGATGAACATCCGAAAAGGCAGTCTGTGGCTGTTTCGCTTATGTATGTGCCTAACCCCTTCCAGAGAGCGGCTATTGTCGCTCCGCTGCGGTAGTCGGGATGTATGCACGCCCTGCCCAGTTCAAGCTTAACCCCGGGAAGAGACACTATGTTATCCATCTTAAACTCGGAGCAGGAGTAAAACTTATCGCTGAAAAGGGAGCTGTTCAGCCTGTACGTGCCGATTATCTGCCCCGCCTCCTTATCTATGACAACTAAGTGATCGAACTGAAAGTCATATTTATCAACGTCCTTCCCGCGGAAGCGCTTCTTTTCCAGCAGCTCGCGGTAAAAAACTTCGTGGCGCAGGCGGAGAACATCGCCGAGCTCGTCTCCGTTTTCCACAGTCTTAACAAGATATTTGCGTGAATCCAAACTAATTGTGACATTCGGTCTGTAGGTTCTCAGGCGGAACCTGAACTTTTTGGAGAGCTCCTGAAGAAAATCCGCGGCTTTTCTGATTTTTCCTTTCTTAACAGCATTCATTCTGCCACTCCGTATGTTTTCTTATGTCAGGAGGATATTATTTTGTTGTCAGGAATTATTGCGTCCGTTGTAAGAAATTCTTCAAATAAAATAAACCTGACATTTGTTTTACACAGTTGCGACATAAAACTGACAAAGGGGGCTTATAGAAAACATTAGCAAACAGATGACAATACATAGGAGAAAACAAATGGCAAAAGCAGATTTGCACTGTCACTCCAAATATTCCAACCACCCGACAGAATGGTTTCTACAGAGACTGGGCTCCGCCGAATCATACACAGAACCCGAATACATATACCGCACCATGAAAGACAGAGGGATGGACTTTGTTACCGTCACAGACCATAACAAGATGGAGGCTTCTCTCATTCTCAATGAGAAATACCCCGAAGACACCTTCACCGGAGTGGAATCCACCGTGTACTTCCCTGAGGACGGCTGCAAGATACACTGCCTCGTCTACGGACTCAATGAAAGCCAGTTCGCGATGATACAGAAAATACGGCGTGATATTTACGATTTCCGTGACTACATAAAAGAACAGAACATCGCCTACTCGGTCGCCCACGCCACATACTCAGTGAACAGCAGGCTCAATATTGAACACCTTGAAAAGCTTGTACTCCTCTTTGATGTTTTTGAGGGGATAAACGGCGGACGGGGCAAACTTCACAACACAACATGGGTAAACGCCCTTGAGGGGCTCTCTCCCGATAAAATAGACGACCTCACCGCCAAGCATAAAATTAAGACCTTCGGTTCGTGCCCGTGGATAAAGGGCTTCACCGGAGGCTCTGACGACCATGCGGGTCTGTTCCTCGGCAACACCTACACAATCACAAAAGCGGCGTCACCGCAGGAGTTTCTGGAAAAAATAAGAACCAAGCAGACCAGACACTCCGGAAACTACAGCAGCTTTCACTCCCTTGCCTTCACAGTTTACAAAATAGCCTACGACTTCACCCGAAATCACAAAAACATGGCGGGCGCTCAGGGGCTCTTCAACAATATAACCTCATACATTTTTGAAGACAAAAAGCCCACTCTCCTTGAACGCCTTAAGCTGAAGAGCATGAAGATGCGCAAATCCGCAGACGGAAGCAAGGTAAAACGTCTTGTGACCGAGCTCATAGAGGATGTGCGCGGTCTCACGGACGGCAATATAAACCGCAAGCTCTCCGTTGTTTATGAAAAAGCAACAGATATTGCCGACGAATACACCAAGATGGCTCTCTCAGGGCTCACCGGAGACGCGAAAAACTACAGACCGGAAGAGCTGGTACGCAGTGTTACCTCCTCTCTGCCGGGAATATTCTTAAGCGTTCCTTTCTTCACCTCCTTCGGGCATATGTATAAGGATCGCCACCTTGTGGATGAGATAGAGCAGCGCTTCTCCGTACGCTCCGGCAGAGCAAAGAAGAAGATACTCTGGTTCACGGATACCATCACCGACCTTAACGGAGTCTCGGTCACTCTGCGCACCATAGGCAGACTGGCGCACGAGCAGGGGTACGACCTCAAAATAATCTCCTGCCTCACTGAGGACGAGATAGACCACCGCCTGCCTCCGAACTATGTGAACCTTAAGCCCATATACTCATTTTCCATGCCGTACTACGAAAAGCTCACTGTGAAGATACCCTCCGTGCTCAAGGCGCTTGAGGATATTTATGCCTTCGATCCCGATGAAGTGTACATCTCCACCCCGGGACCGGTGGGACTGGTGGGGCTTCTGGCGGCAAAGCTGCTCAATGTGAAGAGTTCAGGCATATACCACACCGACTTCACCAAGGAAGTTTATGAAATAACCTCCAACGACTCCCTCAAGGTACTTGTGGAAACTTACACCCGTTGGTTCTTTGACTCCGTCTCAGAGCTTAAGACAACCTCAGCCGAATACATGAGCCTGCTTTCGGAACGGGGCATGGCGCGCCACAAAATGAGCGTCTTCCACAGGGGAATAGACGCAAGGCTTTTCTGCCCGATGAAAAAGCAGGAGGAAGGCTTATTCACCCTCGCATACGCGGGCAGAATTTCTAAGGACAAAAACCTCGACTTCCTGCTTGAGCTTTTCGGCAGACTGAATGAGAAATACAGCAGTCTCCGTCTGGTGATGGCGGGTGACGGTCCCTATCTCGATGAATTAAAAAGCAAAACGGCTGGTATGCCTAACGTGGTTATTCTCAATGAAATAGAACATGCCAGAATGCCGGAGGTATATGCAATGGCGGATCTGTTTCTCTTCCCCAGCACAACGGACACCTTCGGCATGGTGGTTCTGGAGGCGCAGGCGTGCGGCGTTCCCGCCATTGTCTCCGATGAGGGCGGACCGAAGGAGATAATCGCCGATAAGGAAACCGGACTGGTCGCCTACGCGAACGATATGGAAGACTGGCTGCACAAGGCATCCCGAATGATAGATCTTGCGGCGGCAAAACCCGCAGAATACCGCAGGTTCTCAGAGGCGGCACGTTCAAGAGTCATGTCTGTGTTCAACTGGGACAAAGTGCTGCGTGATCTTTTCGCAAAGAATAAACCCGAAAGCCTCCCTGAAAAAAGCGATGGCAGGCTCAGGGAAATTTCCGCCTCGGTTGCCTGATGTCACTGAAGCTCAGCGATTTCCTCAGAAACACCGGAACCTTCCTCAAGGGCAGGGCGCCCGGGCAGGCAATAATACAGCTCACAGACCACTGCAACGCCAGATGCCCTCAATGCGGCATGCGTGTACAGGAGAAGTTTGACCGCCACCGCCTGAGCGATGAAAGACTTTTCGCCATGATAGACCGCGCTGCGGAAAACGGAGTAAACGCAATATCCTTTACCGGAGGCGAGCCCTTCCTCCACACCGATACTCTGATAAACTGTGTAAACCGTTCATCCGAAAACGGCATAAAATTTATCCGCACAGGCACAAACGCCTATTTCCTCACAGGGCATGACAAGCCCGACTTCACCGATAAAGTGAAACGCATGGCGGAGAGGATAGCCGCAACGAAGCTTTACACGATCTGGTTCAGTCTGGACACGTGGAACGCAGAGCTTCACGAGGAAATGCGGGGGCTCAGGGGCGTTGTAAAAGGTATGGAAAAGGCGCTGCCTATCTTTGCCGAATACGGAATATATCCTTCTGCCAATCTCGGCATAAACAGGAATGTCTCCTTCGGGGACATTCCTGAGTTGACCTCCGGCGAATCAAAGGCTGTTTTCAGGGAAAGCTTTATGGAAGGATTCAGGCGCTTCTACTCCTTTGCGGAGAATCTGGGGTTTACCATTGTCAACGCCTGTTATCCCATGAGCGCTGACGGAAATACCGTCTACAGGGCGGAATCCGCAGACCGCATAGTAAAATTTACTGTAGAGGAGAAGATCGAGCTGTTCACAGCTCTTTCTGAAGCCATACCCGAATACCGCTCTCGCCTCAGGATATTCACTCCCCGTTCCTCCCTGCTGAGCCTTCTGAGACAATACAAAGGAGATGAAACCGCCGACTACGGATGCAGAGGCGGCATAGACTTCTTCTACATAGACGGGAAAAACGGTCACGCTCACCCCTGCGGCTTCAGAGAGGGAGAGGACATGGGAGCGTATGAACAGTTTGAGGCAAAAGGCTTCGGTATCAAAGCATCCTGCCGCAAGTGCGACTGGGAATGTTTCCGTGATCCCTCAACCCTTCTGGGACCTGTGACGGAGTTTTTTGAACATCCGGCGGGGCTCTTAAGCCGCTTCGCCAACGACAGGGAATTTTTCCGCCTTTGGCTTGAGGACATACGCTACTATTCCGCCTGCGGTTTCTTCAACGGAAGAGAGAAGCCGGACTTCACCAAAATGTCACGTTTTAAAACCACAAAATAGCCTTCAAAAAACCTCTTTCTTTCGGTTTTCCCTAATTCTGTTGACTTTTATAACAGGAAATCTTACAACATCACCATTTGAACGAGGTATTTTTTAGATGAACACCGAAACCACTGTGAGCATTATAAACGAAATAAGAAAACTTTCCCGCTATCTGGACAAATATTCAAAATACCTCAGCAACAAGTATCATATCACGCTTCCGCAGCTCCTCTGTCTGAATGAGCTCCGTGCAGAGCCTGAGCTGAACCTCACTGAGCTTACCAGACGCCTGAACCTCAACAACAGCGCAATCACAGGCATAATAGACAGGCTGGAGCTTAAGAACTATGTTCAGAGGGTTAAAACCGGAAAAGACAGAAGAGCAATCCACCTCCGCCTCACTGAGGAAGGGAAAATCTTTGCGGAAAAATCGCTGCAGATATTTGATCATGACTGTTTTTTTGACAATACAAAGGTAACGGAGCAGGAAACAGGGGATCTTCTCCAGAATCTGGGCAAGATAATCAGCCTGCTTGATCCCGAAGTTAAAAAGATAGACCTGTAAAATAGGCTTTTTATATTCTAAACTTTTTAGGGAAACTTTTTTTACGGCAAAAAAGTTTCCCTAACCCTTCAAAAAACCGAATATTATTCAAAGCTTTTGTACTCTTTCAAAAATCTGGTTTCTTTGGGAAGAGTTTGAGAAGACCTTTCTTTTTCATTAAAGAAAGGTCTTCTCAAGTATCTTAATGCGGCTTTTCTTCCTGAAAAGCTTACTTCACTGCTTTCAGCAGTTCGTCTATCTTGGCTCTGTTGGCTTTTACGAATTTTTCGGCGCTTTTCTTGGGGTCCATGCCGTTTTTGTTGTCCACAAGGGCGCTGCTGAGATCAATCTGCTTCCAGTCGAATTTACTTAAGAAAGTGTAGACTTCGGGCATATCCTTATCCAGACCCTTTCTCACGACTGTGTTGATTGTTTCCGCACCGCCGAATATTTTATCCGGATCATCGAGTATCTTAAGATCCCATTCGCCGAACATCCAGTGGGGCTGCCAGCCGGGAACGACTATCCATTCCTTTCTTTTAATGGCGTTTGAGAGCGAGGCTACCATTATCGCATCGCTGCCGGAGACATATTCAAACTTGCCGATGCCTGCGGTATTTTTTGCTATAGCTTCCTCAGCGGCTTTTGACATGCCCGCGCCGGGATCGATACCGATTATTTTCCCTCTGAATTTGTCTATGTTCGCGCCCATCTCTCTGACAGAGTTGATTGTGACATAAGCTGGAACAACAAAACCGAGCTTGGCGTCAACATAGTTGGGACCGAGGTCGACTATTTTTTCTTTGTACTTAGTGTAAAGATCCGCATGGGTAACGGGCAGCCAAGCGCAGAGAAGAGCATCGGAATCACCCTCCGCAACCGAAGCCCACATGGCGGCGTTTGCCACTGAGCTGGTTTTGACATCGTATCCCATCTCCTCAAGCAATACCCCCGCCACATGGGTTATGGCAACGGCTCTTGCCCATTCCACATATACAAGCTCCACCCTTTCCTTAGCCTGTGCCGCACCCGTGAAAATCACGAGACTGAGCAGCGCCGCTGTAAATAACTTTGTAATCTTCTTCATAAGTTTCCTCCTTTTATTGATAATGCTGAATTTTCCATCCATGGAAATTCAGCATACACGCTCACGCCGCAGTGAATGCGGCTTCGCTTCGCACGGCGCAGTTCCATACTTGGAACTGTAGTTGCGTTTCCGCAAACGCCATGTATTGATAATGCTGAATTTTCCATCCATGGAAATTCAGCATACACGCTCACGCCGCAGTGAATGCGGCTTCGCTTCGCACGGCGCAGTTCCATACTTGGAACTGTAGTTGCGTTTCCGCAAACGCCATGTATTGATAATGCTGAATTTTCCATCCATGGAAATTCAGCATACACGCTCACGCCGCAGTGAATGCGGCTTCGCTTCGCACGGCGCAGTTCCATACTTGGAACTGTTTTAACAGCGTCAACCCGCACATTCTGCCTGATTGACGCATAAGAGATTACTTCACTTCGTTCGCAATGACCGCGAAATAACACTGAGCAATCCTCTATTTCTTTTTAACTGCTGTTCTCTGCGTGACCCTGTCAAGGATCATCGCAATGATCACCACCGCAATACCCGCCTCAAAGCCTCTGCCCATCCAGAGTCTCTGTATAGCTCTCCAGACCTCTCCGCCAAGTCCTCCCGCGCCGATCATAGCGGCGATAACCACCATGGAGAGCGCCAGCATGATTGTCTGGTTCACGCCCGCCATTATGGTAGGCATGGCAAGGGGAAGCTGAAGCTTGAACAGCTTCTGCTTTTTGGTTGAGCCGAACGCATCCGCAGCCTCAATGAGCTCTGAGGGAACCTGACTTATTCCGAGACAGGTGAGCCTTATGGACGGAGGCATAGCGAATATCACAGTCGTAAAAATGGCAGACACGGGACCCAGACCGAAAAACGGAATAGCGGGAATCAGATAAACGAAAGCGGGCATAGTCTGCATGAAGTCGAGCAGAGGCATAAGCACCCTGTTGAACGGTCTGTAGAGCGCCGCCATAATACCCAAAGGTATGCCCACGGCAATTGATACCAGAGTCGCCGACAGCACGAGAGCAAGAGTTGAGACTGTTGCGTTCCAAAGTCCCAGATTCAGTATAAACAGCAAGCCCGCCACACTGCCTATGGCTATTTTTCTGCCTGAAAACTTAAACAGAAGCCCGCCGACAACGGCGATGAACAATATGGGATGAAAAAACAGCATCCCGTCTATGAGGTTATCCAGAGCGGTTTCCGTTATATCAGACACTGCCCTTGTGAAATCGGAGAAATGCTCAGTGGTAAAATCGATAAATTTTTCAATTATATCCCCGAGGGGAAACTTCGGTATGCTATCCATTGCCTACGCCACCTTCAAATGATAGCGCGGAGAGGAGCGAACCCCTCACAACAGCGCCTTTCAGCACGCCCTTTTCGTCCACAACGGCTATGGGAAACTTAGCCGCCGTGAAAAGCCCGCTTATGTTCTCATCCGGCAGAGCGCTCACAACATCTCTGTCCAGAACCTCTTCCAGAGTCTTATGATTAAGCTCCGCCGCCTTGCGCACGTCCTTCACATGGACTATGCCCATGAACTGCCTTTCCCTGTTAACCACCATGACGGACGATATACCCGCCTCCTTCATCTTAAGAAGCGCAGACTTGGGACCGTCCTTCGGATAGGTTACGGCGAAGGGTTTTATCATCACGCTGGAAACGGTAAGAACCTTGGAAAGATCCACATTCTCCACAAACTTTTCCACGTACATGTTTGCGGGGTTTGTGAGTATCTCCTCGGGTTCGCCTATCTGCACCACACGCCCGTCCTTCATCAGGACAATCCTGTCGCCCAGCTTCAGAGCCTCGTCCAGATCATGGGTGATGAAAACTATAGTCTTGTTAACCCTCGCCTGAAGAGAGAGCAGTTCATCCTGCATCTCACGCTTTATCAGCGGATCAAGAGCGCTGAACGCCTCGTCCATGAGCAGAATGTCCGGCTCCACGGCAAGGGCTCTGGCAAGTCCCACCCTCTGCTGCATACCGCCGCTGAGGTTTTCGGGATAATACTCCTCCCAACCCTTTAAACCCACAAGCTCAAGGGAGTCCGCCGCACGCTTAAGCCTCTCCTCCTTGGGCACATTCTGCACCTCAAGCCCGTAAGCGGCGTTTTCGATGACACTTTTGTGAGGGAAGAGTGCGAAGCGCTGGAAAACCATACCGAACTTTTTTGAGCGCAGTTCCCGCAGCTGATCCTTGTTAAAGCGGGTGATGTCCTGCCCATCGATGGTGATCACGCCCTCTGTTGGCTCTATGAGCCTGTTAAGGCAGCGTATCAGCGTGGATTTGCCCGAGCCGGAAAGCCCCATAACCACAAGAATCTCCCCCTCTTTTACTGAGAAGGACACATTGTCAAGTCCCACGGCAGCGCCGTGCTTCTTCATAATCTCCTCTTTTCCCTTGCCCTTTTTCATGTCATTAATGGCATGGGAGACATTTTCACCGAAGAGTTTATAAAGGTTTTTAACCTCAATTTTACACATAATACCTTGTCCTTATCAAATATGAATAACTGAATATTGGTTATTGCTATATTTGATATATAAAGCATTTTTATACGCAAGATCAAGTCTTTTATTCCGCTTGCAGGAAGAATGTTCTTATTTATAAACAGATTAAACAAGTGCGGAAACAGCTTTCAGAGTGAATAAGAAAAACCCTTCTTCCCGATGCCTCGGAAAGAAGGGAAGCTGTAAGGAGAAGTCTATGAGGGGAAGTTCTGCCTGCCGCTTATGAAGCGGAGGGTTTCTTTTTTTCTGTTGTCGGGACAGGCGTCAATACAGTCACCGCAGTTGTGGCACAGGAGGCTGCTGCCGTCTGTCACAGGGTCAAGCCCCATAGGGCATACCTTTCTGCATGAGCCGCACATGGAGCAGCTTTCAGCCGTTCTTTTCAGGTGCATCCCCCGCTCCGTCTTAAACAGAGATAGGAATGTTCCCGTGGGGCAGAAAAGCCTGCACCAGAAGAAAGGGAAAAGCACAAACTCGGCGGTTATCAGCGCTAAGATAAACACCAGCTCAAATGTGACATATCGGAATTTAACCAGCACAAGCGCCTGTGATGATATGACACCCGGAGCTGATATAAGGTTCAAAAGAGGAATGCCCGCAACTCCGGCAAGGGCGATAAAACATACGAGAATAATAAGCCTCTGGTTCTCTGTCCGCCTTTTGGCGGCGGGAGAATAAACTGGAAAGCTCTTTTTCATGCCGAGTTTTTTCTTAATGAAGCTCACACCCTCGGCTATGAAATGATAGGGGCACATCCATGAGCACCACACACGCCCCGCCAGCAGCATCAGCAGTATCGGTATCACAACCGAGAGCGCCATGTAAACATTCACTGATTTCGACGACATCGCCGCCTGAAAAACAGCGATCGGATCCGCCGCCGCCGCGCTGCCCACATCAATGGAATAAAAGGTTCCCTTGATGAAATATATCTCAAACATGTTCAGCAGCGGGATGATGAACATCATCAAAAAAACCGCAGTCTGCACGAGCCGCCTGTATTTTTTTATTCTACTCTGTCCAGCCATCTATCTTATCCGTGGTTTCATAATCAAATTTGAACTCAGGCTTTTCGCCCGCCGTGTCTATGCTCATTTTTTTCTTTATGGCGTCGTCCCCGCTGTATCCTTCGGCTTCCTCAGCCTTTTTGAAATTTTTGCGGGAGCGCTGATAATAAAGCCCTGCCAAGTCTTCGTTCCCCATTCCGGCGGGAATAATGCTTATGGACTTCGGATCGGTGGGACATTTCTCCACACAGATTCCGCAGCCCGTGCATTTGTCGGTTATCACGGGGAGTAGAAACTGCTCCATCCTGATCGCCTCATCCGTGTAGGGGCAGGTGTTGTAACATGTGGAGCAGATGGTGGCGAACCCTTGGGTTCCGCCTGCGTTTTCGTCCTTTACGTAGAGGTAGTTCAGGCACTTGTCCTGCTCTATGTAGGCAAGACCCATGCGCACCTTTTCAGGCTCCTTAAGCTTGGGATCAAGGGCTCCAGTGGGGCACACGGAGGGGCAGAGCATGCAGAGATAGCATGCCCTCTCATCAGCGTATATGTACGGGGTTCCGATCTGGAGCCTGTCGAAGAGATCCGCTCTTTTAACGGATTCGTAAGGACAGACCTCGATACACCTCGCACAGCGGATGCAGAGCTCCATGAACCTCTCTTCCGTCACCGCGCCGGGCGGACGGAGTCTGTTTCGTTTGAAGTAACCCTTGAACGGGTTTTTGCTGAGGTAGTTTTTTACCTTTTCACGAAGACTCATACAGCTTTGCCGTTTTTTGTCCTCGCGCTTTTAAAAAATTCACCGAGCTCAGGGGACTGCGCACTCTCTGAAAGAAGCTTTTCCGTCTCCTCTCCGAAGTACATGTAATGGTGAGCTATATCTTTTATGCTGCTTTCTTTTTTCAGCCTGTCCGTGATAGCTTCCAGCTCTTTGCTGTCTTCGGTCTCTATGGAGACCACGGCGCTGCGCCCATCCTCCGAAAAGGTGTGAACTTCTATCTGCGGACAGGTTTTAAGCACTTCAAGCGCCGCTTCCTTTTTTCCGTCTTCAAAATTGATGATGCTGCCTGTGAATATCATAATAAATTCTCCTTACAAGGCAGGATCCGCCTCAGGTCGAAGAGGCGGATCCGAAGAGATGGAGGTTTAAGCGAAAGGAGCGTTTACGTCACTGATTATGTATTTGTCGGCAACGTCTTTCGGTCCGCTTATTTTGTTAATGCGCACAGCGGCTACCTTGTACTCAGGTTCCTTTGAGTCGGGGTCAACCACGTCATTGCACACAAAGTTAATCATTCTTGCCATTGCCTGATCATGCCAAGGAACAAAGGCAACACCCGGGAGAGTCCCTTTTGTTATTCTTGCGGGCATAGAACTTCTGCCCCTTCTGCTCACGATCTCCACCATGTCCCCTGCGGTTATACCGAGCTGTTTTGCATCATCCGGATGCAGTTCTATATATGCGTTCGGGTGAGTTCTCGCTATTTCGGGAATACGCATTGTCATGGTTCCCGTGTGCCACTGCTCCACGACTCTTCCTGTAGTGAGGAAGAAGGGAAAATCCTTGTCGGGCATTTCACCGGGACCTTCATAGGGGCGGAGGAAAAGATTCAGCTTGCCCTCCTTCTTCGCATCCGCATAAAAGTAGACCTGAGCGCTGTCGGGAATATTGCCTTTTTCCGCCGGATGCTCAAACATCGGGTCAAGCCCTCTGACATAGCGTCTCTCCGTTCCCGGGTGCTCCACGGACGGGCAGGGCCACTGGAGACCCGCCTTCTCTTTTTTCAGTCTGTCGTATGTGGCGCCCCAGAGAGTGTGTTCGGTATCCTTTGTCACTGTTATATAATCTGTCCATGCCTGCTCGTTTGCCTTCATGGAATCATTGCCGTTCCATGGAATGAGCTTTTCAAAGCCCATTCTTTTGGCTATCTGCGCGACTATCCACAGGTCGGGCTTAGCCTGCCCTATGGGTTCCACGGCTTTTTCCGTAAGCTGGCTTCTGCGTTCGGAGCAGCCGAATACGCCGCCTTTTTCATAGAGGAAAGCGGCAGGAAGTATCACATCCGCGAGCTGGGTTGTTCTCGTGGGGAAAATATCCAGAACCACCAAAAAGCTGTCCTGCATACCCCTGATATATTTATTGAGATTGGGCAGAGACTGAGCTGGGTTGGTGGTGCTGACCAGCATGCCTTTTACAGGTTTCTCAGCATCGCTCTCAGCGCCGAGTTTTTCAAACATCAGCATGGTGTGGAACCCGGGCTTGGGGTCTATTGTACCTGCCGGAATGTCCCAAGCTTTTTCCACATGGGCACGCCATTTATCATTTGCCACCGGCTTAGTACCGGGCAGAAGGTGGGAGAGGGCGCCTGTTTCACGCACGCCGCCGCAGGCATTGGGCTGACCTGTAAGCGAGAAGGAATCCGCCCCGGGCTTGCCCATATTCCCCGTGATGATGTGAAGGTTATGCACAAGGTTGTTTGCCCACATCCCTCTTTTACGCTGGTTAAGACCCATACACCACATGGACATGGTAGCGCCGCTTGTGGCGAACCATTCCGCAGCCTTCACTATATGGTCTGCCGGACATCTGGTGAGCTTTTCCACCGCCTCGGGGGTGAACTGCGCGAGAAATTTTTTATACTCCTCAAAATCCACAACATCCTTGCCTGTAGTGATGCGGGCGTGTTTGGCGATGAAGTCCCTGTCGTGCAGGTTTTTGGTGATGATAACATTCGCCATAGCGTGGAAAACAGCAAGGTCTGTGCCCGGGTCATTCGGAAGCCAGAGATCGGCTATTTTTGATGTGCTGGTTCTTCTGGGTTCGCAGACGATTATCTTCACATCGGGGTTTTTCATTTTATGGCGCATTACCCTTCTGTAGATTACAGGGTGGCATTCGCTCATGTTTGAACCGGTGATGAAGATACATTTTGAGCTTTCTATGTCTGAATAGCTGCCCATGGGCTCATCTGAACCGAAGGTTGAGACATATCCCGCAACAGCGGACGCCATGCAGAGTCTGGGGTTTCCTTCCACCATGTTGCTGCGGAAGCCGCCTTTCCAGAGTTTGTTGAATGTGTATGTTTCTTCCGTGGTGCACTGACCGCTGCCGTAGTAAGCCACAGCGTCCTTGCCGTATTTGTCACGGAGGTATTTGAATTTATTTGCCACGAGATCAAGCGCCTCGTTCCATGAAGTCTCTTTGAATTTGCCGTCCTTCTGGCGGACAAGGGGCATTTTCAGCCTGTCCTTGTGGTACATACATTTAAAAGCGAGAAAACCCTTAACGCAGAGAAACCCGAAGTTTGTCTTGGCATCGGTGTTTCCTTTTATCGCGACCGCCTTGCCGTTTTTAACGCCCACATAAACACCGCAGCCTGTTCCGCAGAAACGGCATGCGCCTTTTACCCATTTATCAACATCCGCTTTTTCCTCCGCCTGCACGGCTTCGGGGAAAGAGATGCCCGCTGCCGCCGCTGCGCTCGCTGCGGCTGTAAGCTTTATAAAATCCCGTCTTGAAACATTCATAATAAATCTCCGTTATTTGTAGTCTTTCTGTTTATGTACGGTGAAAGTGTGAGCCGGATGACACATGGCGCATGGCTTGTCCGCCATGAAGTTGTTTTCCACCTGTTCTGCGTGGCAGCCCCGACAGGTTTCGTTTGCGGGAATTTTTTTGAAATTAAACTCGTCACCGTGACATACTCCGCACTTAACGCCTGTGAAGCCGTGTGCGCTCTCTTCCCATTGCTGAACCGTCTCGGGAGTCACCTCAGCATGGCACTCCATACAGTCCTTGTTCCCTATCTCCTCAGGATGCTTATCCGCATAAACGGCGAAAGCCGTGAGGAATAACGTCAGCGCGATGAAGCCGACCTTAATAAAATTAAACATTCTGGACCTCCTGATGTTTACTCTAGTGTTACTATAGATCCAAGAATGTTAAGGGGGTTTTAATCTTGTATATCGGCGGTTAAGATTGCAAAGCTGTTTCTTTACATTCTTTATGCCCTAGCAAATCAGTATGTTTCTGTTGAAAAAAGACAATTTTCGTCATGATTTATTGAACGCTGTTTGTATGGCGGGGTTTGGTAAAACTGTATTTAAAAAAATTACATGAGGAGCGGACGTTTTTCAGCCCGCCACAACACTGCGGGATACAACACGGTTGCGCCCCTCTCTTTTTGCCTGATAGAGAGCCTGATCCGCAGCCTTCATCATAACGCTTTCCCCTGCGTTCTCTTCGTATTCTGTAACGCCTATGCTGCATGTAACGCTGCCCACTATCATAAATTCATAGCCTGCCACAGCGGTGCGGAGCTTTTCAGCCAGCCTTACGGAACCCTCAAGATCGGTCTCGGGGCAGATAATAAGAAACTCCTCACCGCCCCAGCGCCCGATCGTGTCTGTTTTCCTGATGTTATTCCTGAGAACCTCTGCCGCCTCACGAAGAACTATGTCACCTGTCTGGTGACCGTAGCTGTCGTTTATAGACTTGAAGCCGTCAACATCTATAAGAATCACAGAAAGAGCGCAGCCGTAGCGCTCACATCTTTCAAGCTCTTTTCTGAAAACAGTGTCCAGCCTCAGCCTGTTGTAAAGTCCGGTGAGAGGGTCTGTGACGGAGAGCCTCTCCATCTGTTTCTTCACGGTTATGTCAGTGCTTACCGCAGTGTACCCGTTTATTCTGCCGCTTTTGCCGTATGTCGGCGATATGGTAGCGTAGATCCAGTAATCGTTCCCTTTTCCGCTGCGGTTTTTAAGCTCACCCTTCCATACATTGCCCCATGTTATGGTCTCCCAGAGATCTTTGTAGACTTCCCTGTCCATGTCAGGGTGAGAGAGTACGCTGTGCGTTCTGCCGATCAGCTCCTCACGTGGGAGCTCGGCGGCACGGCAGAAAGCCTCGCTCACGTAAAGTATCCTGCCGTTTAAGTCAGTTCTTGAAACTATGACATTTTTATCAACTATCTCAGTGTATTCAGAGAGCATCCGGTTCATTCTGTCCAGCGCGAGCTGAGCGTTCTTTATATCCGTGACATCCTGAAGAGTGCCTATGAGCGCAACAGGAGATCCGTTTTCTCCGGTTATTACGCTGCCCCGCATATGCACATGCCTGTGCTCCTGTCCGGGAATATTGAGAACATGCTCCTCACTGAACGCTTTTCTTTCTTTCAGGGCGCCGTCTATTACTTCCTTGATCCTGTCTCTGTCTCTTTTGCCCACAAACTCAAGGAAAAGCTCGAAAGAGGGGATTACGCTTCCGCTCTCAAGCCCCAGAATCCTGTAATGCTCATCTGACCAGACCATACGCCCCGTGCCGATCTCATAGCGCCAGCTTCCTATCTTCGCCAGCGCCTGAGCGTCATCCAGATCTTTCTTTGCCCTGTGAACCTCTTCGGCGTTGTTCATCAGCATCCGCTGGAGCGATTTCATCTCCGTGACATCCGCGAAGGCGCCTATTACGCCTGCCGGTTCGCCCGCGGAGTTTTTGAAGGCGCGTTTATAGATGATTACCTTTCTTCTGTTTCCACGCAGTGTGGTGAGATCAACTTCGTATTCGTGCATTCTGCCCGTGTCTTCCAGCGCAAGTTTGTCGTAGCTGCTCTGTATGTCCGACTGCTTGGCGTCAAGGAAATTGAAATCCCTGTGACCTATTATCTCATCCTTGGACTGCGCGCCCATAAATTCAAGGAAACGCTGATTGCAGCCGATGTATTTCAGGCTGCGATCCTTATAGAATACGGGGACAGGGAGATTTTCCAGCAAAACCTCAAGGAATCTGCCGTTGTCGTCCAGTCTTATTTCAAGCAGCTTTCTGTCTGTTATATCTATATGCAGACCCACAGCCCGCAAGGGTCTCCCGTCTTCACTGAAAATCGTTTTCGCAAAAGAGCTCACCCACCTGTATGAACCGTCCCTACATTTCATCCGGAATTCATAGGCAAGACGCTCTGATTCTCCGGAGAGCATTTTCCCCACTTCCACCGCCACCTTATCCCTGTCTGCCGCATGGAGCAGATCCCGCCATGACTGCGAGCTGCCCTTGATCTCCTTCTCATCGTAGCCGAGCATGGCTTTCCACTCGGGAGAGAAGCTGACCTCGTCCGTCAGAAGGTTCCAGTCCCAGAGACCAATGCCTGAGGCATCGACCGCGAGCTTGTACCTGCTCAGGTTTGCCTTCAGTTCGTCTGTTTCAGTGTAAAGATCTGTTATGTCACATATATAGCCTTGAAAATGAAGAGCCTTGCCGCTTTCGTCCCTTATAATTTTTGTAGAGTCAAAAACCCATCTCGCTCCTTTGTTTTTGGAAACTATGCGGTAAGGTTCATGGATAAAGCTTTCGACTCCGCTTTCAACCGAGCTTTTGACCTCTCCTATCACTCTGCCCAGATCCTCTTTATGTATAACAGAGACATACTTCACATAACCGGAGCAGAAATCTTCCGGTTCGTAGCCAAAAATCCGGCGGACATTGCCTGTGCAGAAGGTCACATCCCAGTTCAGGGTATTGTTCCAGCGGAATATTACAGTGGATCCCTCATCAAAAAGGGCGTAGAGGCTGTCCAGCTCCGTATTTCTGCTGCTGTAGTAGCTCAGGAAGCTTTCAAAGCCTTTTCGCATTATCAGGTAGAGGAGAATGAAAAGCAGAACTGAAAGGGAAAAAAAGAGGAATGTCTTCTCCGCTATAACCAGACGGGCATCAGTGACATCATAAAACGCCCTGAGCACAGCCGCCTCATGTCCCCTGAAGTTATTGAAAACAGCGCCGCGGCAGACTGCATAGATTTTAGAGCCTGACTCTATCATTTCTTTGTCAGTATCGGCATATTCCTCGATAAGAAGGGCATTTTCCCCGCCGGAATGGTATATCCTTCCTTCGGCTCCTGCGTCAGTGGGGCTGAGGCTGCTTTTGGCGACACTTATATACGGAATGAGCTCCGGCATGAACTCTCTGACTGTTTCATAAAAATACTGAGGCTCTATGCCCACCTCTATACTGCCCAGATGCCTGCCTTTGCTGTCTATCACCGGACGTATCACACGGTAATACAGCCCCCCCGCACCGACTTCAAAACCGTAAACCGGATGGAGACCGGAGTTCACCTCGCTCACTGAATCACGGTAGGCGCTCAGGCTGTCACCATATTTATCCGGCATGTGCATTCTCACGAATGAACGGGAATCCTGCGTATGAACGTGCATAATATTGAGATAGGGATTATTTCTTTTCAGCGCTTCGTATTTGGGAGTGAGTATTCTGATGACCTTTTCCCTGTCCTCAGCGGCAAGGGCGGCAGTGAACTCTTCGGAATCGGAAATTTCGGACAAACGGGTAAGATAAACCCTTGCCAGCCTTTTCAGGTGGTTCTCGAAAAGCATTACCATCTTTTTATCGGCTTCGGTTACCTTCGTTTCAAGAACACTTCTCTGTTCAAAATAAAGCAGAGAGGAAAAAACAAGCGCAAAGAATGCCAGAACCGACGCAAGGAGTATAGCTGTGTTTTTCCTTATACTTCTGATGGACTTAACCATAAAACCGCCCGTCTGCGGGGCGGAGTGCAAGCTCTTCTCAGCCCCGAAGTTGTATAATAAATGAAGCCCCGTCGGAAACCTTTTCGGCATGCACCGAGCCGCCGAAGCATTTGTCCGCTATATCGGAAGCCATGTACAGCCCCAAACCTCTGCCGGATCCGCACCCTTTGGTTGAAAAATAGGGTTCAAAAAGCCTGCCGAAGTTTTCATTACTTATGCCTGTTCCGTTGTCGGCAATTCTTATACAGTAATACCCCTCCGAGCGGAAATATTCAATATCCACATGAGATAAAATCTTCTTTTCACGAAGCTTTCTCTCCTGAACCGACTCGATGGCGTTGGTAATGAAAAACGAAATCAGATGACGGAACTCCCCGAGATCTCCTTTTATGCGCATTGCCTTTCCGTCCAGACAGCCGAAACTGCACTCCGCAAAGATTCCGCACTCGTACACGGGTCCCGCAAGGCTCAGGCTCTCGGCAGGCACAGTATCCAGCCCACGTTTTATCGTCATACGGATATTATTCTCCTTGAAATAAGGCTCATAAATCCTCGCGATGTCCACCAGTGCCTCGCAGAGGTCAAATACTGCGGACTGCTCTGTCCGCGCGAAAACCTTAGTGAAGTTGTCTATCGTTCCGGAAAGAGCCACAACCGAAGCCAGAGTTTCCTCAACCAGTTCATTGTCTTCCCTGTTCAGCGGGTATGAATCCTGAAGATGCTGAACCGTGGCGCAGAACGAGTTCATCGGCTGGCGCCAGTGGTGCGCTATGGAACGAAGAATCTCCGTCATGTTGTTCAGCCTCGTCTGCTTCGTTACCGCGGCTTCGCTCTCCTCTCTTCTCTTGATTTCAACATTAAGCTCCTCAACCTTCTGAGCCAGCGTGGAATCAGCCTTTTCAAGCTTTTTCTGGAGGAGATAGATTACCGCGACCGCCAGACTGCCGAAAATAAACATCAGAGAAACTGTCCACTGATTTTTCGCCATATGCGAACTGCGCAGCATATCAAGGTTCCGTACTATGCTCAGACCGCCCAGAACCTCCCCGGGACTGTAGCCGTCGTGGCAGTGCAGGCACTCCGCCTGAACAAAGAGCGGAGCGGCGTATCTGATGTAGTGGGATCCGTTGTCCTCTTCCCAGAGGTAGTATTCCTTCTGCCCCTGCTCAAACCTTTTCAGAGCCTCCGCTTCCCAAGGAGCCGGAGCGTTTTCCGGACGAAGAGGGTTATTTCCTGTGAGTTTGATCCGGATATTGATTCTGCGGCTGATTATTTCACCTATCTGCCTCGTCATATAGGCGGGGTTTACCATGGTCAGAAGCTCACCGCTTTCCGTACGCACATCCCTGTTGTCAACTTGAAGATAAGGGTTCGGCGGGCAGTCGTCGCTCACCGGAGCGTATATCCAGCCGAGCATGGCATTCCACTGCCTTGTGGCGAGAAGTATATCGTATATCTGCTTTGTCTGCGCCAGTGCTGAGTTTCTGAAAACGGTTCTTGCCCTGTAAAGCTCAAAGAGACATGCGGAAACAGCAAAAAAAGCAATAAGCAAAACGGGGATAAGGTATTTGAGTTTCATATTCTGCTCCCTATCATACCGGATTTTATGTTTTTGCCGGAAAAAGGCTTTCAGAAATAAATTTTCAGATGCGGCAGACTCTGTCTCTGCCTGAATTTTTCGCCTGATAAAGAGCTTTATCGGCACGGAGAAGAAGGGTGTCCGGCGTGTCCGATTCTTCGGACTGAGCTATGCCGAGGCTAACTGTGACCTGCTGAGGGTCTCTGTTTCCGAGGCTCCTTACCGCGGCTCTGATTCTTTCGGCGAGTATTACCGCGTCATCTGCGGCTGTCTCAGGGCAGAGAATAAGGAACTCTTCGCCGCCCCAGCGTCCGGCTATGTCGGAATTGCGCACTGTTTCCTTAAGTGCCGCAGCAATCTTCACCAGAACCTTGTCACCTTCCAGATGCCCGAATTTGTCATTGACCTCTTTGAAATGGTCAACATCAAACATTATAACAGAAAAAGGACGGACGTACCTTCTGGAACGCTCAAATTCCCCATAGTACCTTGAATCTATCATTGTCCTGTTGTAAAGTCCGGTGAGTACATCGGTCTGAGATGCTTTTTCAAGCCTTTTGTTCAGCTCTCTGAGCTTCATGTTCCATCTTATAAAAATAATCAGCAGGACGGCGGCAACGGCAAAAATCTGCATCAGAAGCCTGTAGTTTGCCGGAGTCTGCACGTTTATAGACACATGGCGGTTGATAATCTCCTCACGCTCGGCATTGGTTATTGTGGCTATGCCTTTATTGAGAATTCCGCGGAGCATCGATTTCTCCTTAACCACTCCCATGCGGAGATAGTTTTTGTATCCGGGCAGCCTGCCGGAGATCTTCAGATTGAAGAGCCCCTGTTTTTTTATGGTGTATGCCGCCATAATGAGAGAGCGCATTGTCATATCCGCCTTGCGGTCGGAGACCATGTTGAATGCGCCTATCTCAGAATCGGTGAGGATTATTTTCAGATTGGGGTAATCCCTGCGGATAAGCTCCTCCATTGCCGTTCCTTTCGGGAAGACTATGGTTTCATCAGGCAAATCGGCAGGGTCTGCTATGAAGGAATGCTCCTCACGGGTTACAAACACATTGGAATCTGTGAAGTGAGGTTCTGTGAAGATAAGCCACTCCTCCCGCTGAGGAGTGCTGTTCAGAAAGCTGAGCGCATCGCATCCGCCGCTTTTTGACAGAGCAAGGCTCTCATCCCAGTCTTTCGTCGGGACAAGGGTAAACGTTATGCCTGTGCGGCTGCTTATAAGCGCAAGGAGATCCGCCGCTATGCCCTCATGTTTCCCGTCTTCGTTTATCCGCTCGAAAGGAACCCAGTCAGGATCAACACAAAGACGCACTTCGGGATTGTTTTTTATGTATTCCTCTTCCGCAGAGGTAAATTCCAGAGCAAAAGCAGGGGAGCAGACGGACAGAAGGAGGATCAACAGCAGGAATCTTTTTAACACAGCGGCCTCTGCAATGAACTGCGCCGACAGAAAAATTCGGACGGCGTAAGTCTTGTATATGGTTAAAAAATACACCGTTTATGAATAATTGTCAATCAGACTGCGGGATTGGGGGGGCAAAGATTAAATTTATTGAGACACAGAGCCGACAGACAGTTCTAACTCTGTCCGCTTTGCAGTCTTTTGAATATTTCTTTATATACTTCTAAATTTTCTCTCTTCCCGATGCCGACAACAAACACCAGAAGCTCATCATCTATTACCTGATAGACGATTCTGACCTGCTTTTTATGGACATAGAGCTTATAACAGCCGTTCAGATCAATTCCTGCCTTGCTTCCCAGTGATTCGCCTTTGAAAGGATTGCTCCGAAGAGCCTGAAGCTGTTTAGCCACCAGTTTCTTTATGCTGCCGTCAAGCCTCCCTATATCCTCAACAGCTTTTTCAGAAAGAGAAACATTGTAGGTGCTACTCATCTTCTAAGCCCAGTCTTTTCAGTGCTTCGTCCAAAGGAACCTTTTCCGAATTTTTTCTTTCCTCAATAAGCTGAGCTATTTCAACATGTTCTGCCAAATCCATGACAGACTTCATAAGTTCGTATTCCTGTACAGGGAGTACAATCATCTCGGGATTATTGTTTCTCAGCACCACAACGCGGTTTTTATCTCTGAGGAGATCTGCGACTTTATTCATATTTCTTGAAAAGCTGCTGGCACTCATCATTTCATTAAGCTCATACTTTACACCATACATGCTGCACCTCTTACAGACAATATTACGCATAATTATACGTAATTCAATGTAAATATCAATTTAACAATTTATGTTTATTCTGTTGGAGAAAATCACAAACTCAATTTATAATATCGCATGAAAGAAATCGAACTCATAATCAGCAGCCTGATAGTTATAGCAGGCTGGATATTCAACGGTTGGTGGTCATCTAAAAGAGCTGTTCAGGATGATAAAAGAAAAATAATTACAAGCCATTTAATTGATGCTTATAGAATATTAAACAATGAAGTCGCACACAGAAAATCAACTGAAGAACGTAATAAGAAACTTGAAAGTCTCATTGGAGCAATTCAATTATTTGGAAATGAAGAACAAATTGAGTTAGCTAAAAAGCTTGCATATGATATAGCCGAAGGCGGTATTTTTGAGCTTGACCCCTTGATCAACTCTTTAAGAGACAGCCTTAGAAAATCACTCAACTTAAAACACATTCAAGGCAATGTCACATGGGTTCGCTTTAATGACAATGATGTTAATAAAAGAAATCAAGACTAATGCCAATAATTCAATTATAAAAAATCAAGTCTTTTAAAAAGTGCCCGAAGCCGGAATCGAACCGGCACAGAATTAAATTCCGAGGGATTTTAAGTCCTTTTTTAAGCATTCACGACAATTCAGGATGACTTATTTAAGTGCATGTTATATTGCATTTTTTATCTTTTGTGGTATCGTTGAATTACGGAGAATTCACGGTGGTGTTTCTATTATTTTACAACATTTTTACAACACCACACATCACAGAGGCTTCAATGGCAATATTCAACAGATGCGAATGTCGAACCTTCAACAGTACACAGTCAAAAAACTGCAAATCATGCGGCGAGAAACTAAGCAAGAATTACTATATACAATATTCTATTGATGGAAAACGGAAAACCGAGAAAATCGGCGATAGCATCGGGTATGCTCGTGAAGCTCTGGCAAAACGTAAAACAGATGTACGTGAAAATCGTTTTTTTGGAATCACAAAAACTATTCTATGGAAAACCTTTTTTAATACTTACTACAAGGATTATTACAAAAACCATCTTACAGATTTTCACCGTGGACGCTTTGAGTCGGCAAGAGATTTCAAAGATTTTGACAAATCCATGAATAACATCAGCAGAACCGATATTGAAAACTATAGAAACTTTATCAATAACGGGAAGCGCTCGCCTGCCACGGTCAATAGATACCTTCAAGTAGTTAAATTCGCTTTCAACTATGCTGAATCATTGGAGCTGATAGACCGTAATCCAGTAAGAAAACTTCCAATGCTTCAGGAACAGCCAAAAGAAAGAAATGTCTTGAGCAGTGCAGATGAAAAAAAACTCCTTGCAGAATGTCGCAATTCCAGAAGTCCTATTCTTTATCATTTCGTTATGGTGGCTCTTTATACTGGCATGAGATACAGCGAGGTTATTAACCTTAAATGGAGCAACATCAGTTTTGAAGAAAACAGCATCAGAATTTACAAAACCAAGAATAACCAACCTAGAGAAATACCCATCATAAACTCTTTAAAACCCGTTTTAATCGAACTTCATTCCCTTACTGGCAAGTATGAATATATTTTCTCCCGCCCCACTGACGGACAAAGATTAAAGGATTTAAGCGGTGGTTTTGAAAAGGCTGTCGAACGTGCGCAACTGAACATCGTATTTCACGAACTAAGACATACAATGATAACCAGACTTGCGGCATCAGGAGCAAGTATCATCGAAATTCAGCAGATTTCAGGGCATAAAACCGCCAAGATGATTGAACGCTATACCCATGTAGGTCTGAAAGAATCTAAGCGTACCATAGAGCGTCTGGGGAGCTATTTAAGTGTTGAAGAGAATTAAATACTTCTGTTTCATATGGTGGATTAAAATTATTGGATCATTACGATACTGGCACCATAGAAGATTCTGCACCCGCCCTCCTGAATATTTTGATAGAATGGTTCTCAGACGAAGTAACGAGGCGGAAGAACTTGAGATAGATAATTTTGAACTTTTCAAACTTGGAACTCATAATTTTCATAATCTTACAGAAGCCCTTAATTACTTCAAACGTAAGATTAGTTTAGTTCTCGGTGAAGAAGAGATAGATTTATTTGATAGAACTTCAAATGCTGACCTTGAAAATATTTATTATAAAAGAACAGAAGGAGTTTCTATTGATGAATTAATGGCTGCCGAGAACCAAGAAATCATATACGGAGAAGAATACATACACCCTGAACACCCCTTAAACGTACAATTCGCATATGAGGCATTGATTCATCTTACACAAATTGAACGTAATATATCTTCTAATGTCGAACTGAGCATAATTGCAATGCTTGATGCCTTCTATAAAATGGAAATCCTGTCAGGGGCATTTGGGGCAAAAGAACTTAATTATGAAGATACGATATTCCAATATGTAAAAACACAAAGACAATGTAAGTCAAACGGTGGTCAACGTGACGGCTCTCCTGTAAATGAAGAACATGAACGCTGGAGACAAGAAGCTGAAAGTGTACGAAAAACTATTTTTGAACCTGATAATGATTCTGCTGTTGCAAGAATTGTTATTAAAAATCTTGACTTAAAGCGCTCTTTGGATACTGTCAGGAAAGTAATCAAACCTTAACCCTTTCTTTCCCTCCTTCACAAAAAACAGGAGGAAAGAAAGGTATCTGTTCGCCTTTCCATGGAGCTTATAAATAAAATTATGACAATTTATAAAATTGGCGTAATTTTATTTAGCGACCTTTAATTTTCTTGGTCATGTAGCTTTGCTTTGACCAACTGAAATAGCCTAAGTTCTCCGTATCAAACGCATACGGAGGGCATTATGTCAGTTGGAACAGGCATTGAGAAACGACTTTTTTCTATTCAGGAAGCCGCCGCCTATACTGGTTTTTCCGAACATACTCTTTATGACTGGATTTATAAGCGGAAGATTGAACACGTCAAAATCTCTCGGCGTGTCTTTATTTCAAGAGACACTCTAGAGAATCTCATCACATCAAATACAGTTAAAGCAAGAGGTATAATATGACCTCTTCTTTTGCTAGCGGTGCGCCTTGCGGTGATGACTGCCGAAGCGTAAGCGAAGGCATGAGCGCAAGCGAAAAAAACCGCCCCTTGTTTAGTTATACACCAAGTGCGGTAGCAATGATGGGAGTAGGAGTTTCATTAAAATTACTGAACTTGATTTATGACAGCAAAGATAAAAAAAATCTTTCGTATTTATTAACGCATGGCATCCAAATTAATGAAACTTTTATATCTCTATACGAGCTTGTTGAGCATCTGAGGTTCAGAAGATATGCTCAATACTTAAATCTTATTGACTCATTTAATAGCCTTGCTCAGGAAAAGAACCTAGCAATGATTTTTGTTACTGCCACATTGAAATCTTCTCGTTTTAATCAAGAAGATGTTTCTATCGTAAAAAAACAATCTGCATTGCTTAGAAATTTTCACCGCGCATTAAGGGACGATAATTTATTCAGGGAGCCAACCGAGACACGCAAGAAGGCTTTAAGAATTTCTCAAGATTGGTATTATATTTCATCTGACTTCTTTCAGTATATCTATACACTTGAGTTTCAGAAAGATTATACGCTTCATTCTCATTGTGCTTATTATGTACCAGATGAAAAGTTGGCTTTTCTTAATTTTTTTGAGGTCATTGAAAGAAAAAAAGCTCATTTTTCTGAAATAGGGCGGACAGAAGTAGTTATTCCTAAAAAATACTATGAGCCCTATTTAAAGCAATTTCCTTTCAAACCATTCGATAATAGAAAGCCTGATTGCTATGCTCTTGAAAACTTCAACATTTCTTCTGGAGATTTCCTTTATATCAAATTCATACATGATGAGACAAAATATCAAAATGATTATTATATGCAAGTCATGAGGTACATCAGCAAGTATGTAATGAAAGGTGCGGGCATAAAATCAGATGGTTCAGGTAACGAGCGTGAGCGCACCGAAGAAAGGCTCATAAAATTTAATAATCTTAGAATGATAACCTATTCAAAAACTCTCGCTCCTTTCTTCGTTTTTAGCCGCTTTTATAAAGAATTGAAGGAACGCAATATCACTCTGTATGAATTAACAAAAATGATTGAATCTGGCAGGGCAGACTATGAAGTTTACCGCAAAGATGATAAAAGCCCGCTTAATCTAACTTTGATTGTAGATGATGATTGTTTTGAATGGAGTAGTGGAAAGTATTCTGTCATAGAACAAGGAGAAATGAGCCATGAAAGTAAATAGCATATGTGTTTTAAAAACAGAAAAAGACATTGATTACAAATTTGTTCTCTATGAAAACGAAACAGTTGATATTTTCAGGGCAAATGAATTGCTTGGAACTTTTGATTTTTCTGACCTTGAATTTCAATTTGAACATCCGGGATTATCAGAAAATAAAACAATTAAAAGTATTATTGATGAACTGCCGACTGCTTCATCAGTAATATCAGTCTTTGGTGATGACTTATGAGAGAAAGAGAAGTAATTAGACATTTGACACTAGAGCTTAGCCCTAAGAAAGAAATTAGATTTGAAGAGTATGATAATAATGAAATTGATATTATTATGGGCTCATGGCGTTTGGGAGATGAAAACTTTAAGCTCTTTCATGCTGATCTCAAAAGATGGTGGCGAGTCTTTAAGAAATATCCTGACCTTCCCGACAGGCTATCAGAAGTTTTTTCTTCAAAATAAAATACAACATTTTTACAACACAGAAACAAAGAAGGGCAGCCCCATAACAAGGACTGCCCTTTGTAAGTTATTGATATATATAAGTGCCCGAAGCCGGAATCGAACCGGCACAGAATTAAATTCCGAGGGATTTTAAGTCCCTTGCGTCTACCTATTCCGCCATTCGGGCTAAACCTTATAGAATCGGTTTAGTTTTATATGCTGAATTGTATTGTGTGTCAATTACCAACGGAAATTTATCATCCATGAAAATTTCGGATGCACGCTCGCTGCAGGGAGAATCCTGCCTTCGCTACGCACGGCGCAGCCCCGTCCCCTGATCATCCACAAAAAAAGGGGAACCGGATTTCCGGCTCCCCTCTGGAAGTTTTCTTAAACAAGTCCGCTTACTTGGCGGCGAGTTCTTTGCATGCCTGATAGATGCATTTGAAGAGCTCTTCGCTGTCGCCGACCTCAACGCATGAGAAGGCGATGCGCAGGTCTGTTTTGCTGGAGGAGATAGTGCCTATACCGTATTTATCCAGCAGGTGTATGCGGAGTTCCTCAGCGTCCACAGTATTCAGCTTAAGGCACATAAAGTAGCCTGAGTTGAAGGGGTAGTAAGTGAACTGGTCTGTGAATTCGCCTCTGCCCAGTATTTCTTTAAATTTAAGCGCTCTTTCCTTGAGCACTTCAAATTTCTGTTTTCTCTGTTTCTCGAAGTCGGGATGTTCCAGAGATTTGAGAACAAGAGTCTGTGAGGGGTGGGGGCAGTTGGAGATTGTTCCCCTTATAAGTCCTGTCACTTTTTTCTCTATAGCGGCAAACATTTTGGATTCGTCTGCGCTGCTTGTGGCACCGAAGGTTATGAAGCCAACACGGAAGCCCCACACGAACTCCTCTTTAGTCGCTCCATCAAGTTTGATGGGAAGAAGGTTTTTGCTCCTGCTCACAAGCTGACCGTAAAGCGATTCGGTTATGCTGTCTTCATAGAAAAGTGTGAAGTAAGCATCGTCAGTAACCACAACAAGCTTAATGCCTTTCTCGGCTATGGCTGTGAGACCGTCGGCAATTGCCTTCGCCTCAGCAGGCAAGGGAGTGTAGCCGGAGGGGTTGTTGGGGAAGTTGAGGATAACAACAGCCTTTCCTTTTATTTTTCCGCATTCCTCAACCTTGGAAAGCAGAGCCTGAACATTGAAGCCGCCTTTCTCGGTAAAGGTTTCGTAAGTGGCGATCTCTGCCCCGTTGATAACGGAGAATGTCAGCCTGTAGTTGCCCCAGAACATGGAGGGGAGAACGACATAATCACCTTTATCAAGAAACATATCCGCAACAATGTTAAGACCGTGGGTGAGCGCGTTTGTTACAACGGGCGAACCTATATTTTTCCCTGCGAGAGCGGGGTTTTCATCGTATATTTTTTTTCTCCATCTCGTTCTCAGTTCAGGCTTGCCGGAAGAGGGCGCATAGGTGAAAACATCCTTAGCGGGCAGCCCTTTGAGATGGTCATAGATGCACTGGAGATACATGGGCTCGCCCTTCTCCATTGCTATGCCTATGGTAGCGTTAAACTTATGAGCCTTTTCCTTAGCCTCAGCCGACTGTGTGATGATGCCTTTGGGCATGTAAATATTCTTTCCGAGGTCGGAAAGCATTTCGTAAACGGCTGGGTTTACTCCGGCTATAATCTCGTTAAGTTCTTTTGCGAGAGCGTTCATTATATTGCCTCCAATTAACGCATGCTACGGGTGGTTTTAACAGTTGCGAATATACAAAAATTATACACAATTTAAAAGAAGAATATTATACTGTGTATGAGCATAACACTATCACCCACGGAGGAACCGGATGAATCTTGAACTACTTCAGGCACTAAAGACGGCACACGACGCAGAGGTGGAGGGGATGAGGTCCTACCTCAACTTCGCCAAACAAACACAGGTTGCAGGCGGCAAAAACATCCTTATTCAGCTTGCCATGGACGAAATTGACCATATGGAGCTCATCAACAGGTTTATGGAACGCATGCTGAAAGGCGAAGTCTACCAGACGGTGGATGTGCCGAAGGCAAGGCTGGACAAGTTTATGCCCAAGGTTGCGGACGCAAGCCTCCAGAAGCTGGACAAAGCCTGTGTGGGCGATCTGGACGCATTGAAAATTGCCCTTGCACATGAGGAAAAGGCGCGTCTCTTTTATATTGAACAGGCTCAGAAAACGGACAACCTTCAGGCGAAAAAGCTGTTCAGTGATCTCGCCGCTGTTGAGCAGAAGCATTATGACATTCTTCAGGCAGAAATTCAGTTCATTCAGCAGGACGGATTCTGGTTTGACATGATGGAGTTTTCTCTGGAAAAATAAGCCGTGACAATAAGATATAATCGCAGATATTTTTTTGACAAATCATATTGACAAACAAATCCGCTGTTGTTATATTCGTCTCTCGTTACGGTTATATTCCCTGATAGCTCAACCGGCAGAGCAAATGACTGTTAATCATTAGGTTGCAAGTTCGAGTCTTGCTCAGGGAGCTTAAAAGAAAAGCCCGATTCCTCACGGAGTCGGGCTTTTTTCGTTTATACTGCCTGAAACGCAGAAACGCCCCCTTTTCAGGGGGCATTTCTATATAAGTTATCAGATTTATGGTACTAAAGCCCGCTGATCATCTCCGCGGCTTTCTTAGGGTTGTGCGGAAGGATCTTTCTGGCAAGCTTAACCTTCTCCAGCTTCTCCCTGTCGTTCTTATTAGCAAGCTCAAGCCTGTGGAGCTTGGCGTAAAGAAGATTGTAATCGCCTCTGGCTCCCGCGTATTTTTTCTCATCGAACGGAATAGAGAAGTCTATCCCTTTGACATCCCACACATTGCCCGAATTTACGAAGGGCATAAAGTCCTCAACGTCCCTGTCATCAACGGTAACAGGTGTTTCGTTCTTCCAGTCGGTGAAAAACATGCCTTTTTTGGTGGCTTTAATGGTGTAGCTTCCGTTAAAGGTTTTCTTCACATCATTCATGTTGTCGTATGTCCACCAAGAGGTGGCTATCTGGTCATGTGATGAATGGCACGAGTCGCAGTCTCTCGCTTTGCCTATTGAGTGGCTCATTTTGTCCATCTGAATCCACGCCAGCATCCTGTCGTTCTTTTTCAGCTTGGATGTGCCGTTCATGATGTACATATCGTTCACTTCATCCGGCTTCCTCTCGACAGAAAAGTCCTTTTCGCTGAGTCTGGCATTGCCTTTGACAGTCGCAGGCTCTATCTCACGGAGAATGAGCTTGTTGACCTTCTTCACATCCTCTTTGATATTCAATACCGCCATGGGATAAGGCTTCATAGGTATCCACACGCCTCTTTCGGGGTGTTTCACAAGCGTGGGCTGGCTTCTTGTGCCGTAGTATTCCTTATGTTTGGTGAGCGCCTTTACCTGCCCCTCCTGCTTGCCGGGACCCCAGAAGGTGAACTGATATGCCCCCACAGCCTGTATATGGCAGGATGTGCAGTCCACGTTGCCGTGTTCCTCACTCTCAAGCGCAGCCAGATATATGTCCTCATGGCAGCTTTTGCAGGATTCGCGGGCGGACTCGGAACTAAGATGACCGTAGCTGTGGTTTTCCATTTTGTGGCAGTCGTTGCAGGTTACACCGTTTGCCATGTGCACATCATCGGGAAGCTCGTTCACGGGGAACGCAAAGGCGCCTCTCATGTAGCCTGCTCCTCTTCTCCTGTCCATGGGTCCGGCGTGACAGATTGTGCCTTTGCCGTTGCCGTAGCATGAAAGGGGTTCGGGATCTTTTTTGAAGGTGTGGCGGGCGTTTGATGCCTTATAGCCCTGATAGTGACAGTCGTTACAGCTTGCGTGGCACTGGTTGCAGTTTCTGGCGGATGCGTCGCTGTGCGCTTTGGGGTACTCCACAGCAAGCTCGCCGCTTATTTCTCCGTGGTTGTCGCCGAACCATGCTCCGCAGTTCTGAGGACCGGGCTTCAGATCGCTGAATGTTTTATATCCTCTCTGGTATCTGTTTTGCCCCATACCGGAAACATTGTACTGCTTAACTTCGTTCTCGTGGCATTTTCCGCAGGTTTGTTCCGCAACGGAAGGGTTGTACGCCATGGTTTCGGGATCGTGATCATGATAAAAAAGCTGTGCGAGAACAGCAATCCCCTGAGCTTTCGCTTTTTCGGGGTCAGGCTTTCTCATCAGGTATGCGAAGGGAACCTTCCCCTGCGGCTGAATGGGGTCATAATTTGTGATGTCTCTGCCTACCGCCTGATACTTGTGGTTTTTGCCCACAGCGGCGTAAAAGGGGCGTGGCATGCCTTCATGCGCCTTTTCAGCTGTCATTTCCGCAGAGTTACCGAGGTGGCAGTCCTCACAGGCGACTTCGCCCATGTTCACTTCCTTCTCTACCTCAGCCGGATCAAGATAAAGCTGAGGGTAACCGAGTTTTTCCATCTCCGCCTTGCTTCCGTGGCAGGCGATGCAGGATGACTTTTCCGCGGCCTGCGCGGCGCCGAAACAGAAAAGCATCATAAGACAGACAATTATAAGTTTCTTCATAAAATAAACCTCCGTGTATGCTGTTATTTATTGAGCAACACCCATGCCACGGAAACAGAAAAGATTATGAGAGAAATTTATCTGATTTAATATACGTTTATGATTTCAGCAAAGGCTAGTTTTTCTATAGGAATCTTGCATTTTGCGAATGCCGTTTCTTGCAATTTGCAAAAAATATATTCATTACTTATTTCTTCGCTATGCAAGATATACTTTTATCTATTGTGTTACCTAATTTTTCAAACATTCTATTTAGCTCTTCTATTTCATATGTTTTTGAAACATCGCTCGTTGCGTAAAAGGAATAATTGTAATGGATTGTCTCAGTAAATTCTTTTCTATCTTTTGCCTTGTAGCTGAGGTGAACCTTAAATGATTGTTCTGGAATTTGTTTTAATGCTTCATAATCTCCGGCAAAGTAGACCACTGACTGTTCCGGTGAGAAATAGTTTATATCAATGTGTATTGGTATATTTTGTTTTATCTCCTTTAGCTTTTCTGTAAATGTTTTGTCAAAATATATTTCAATGTCATAAGCGGGAGCCTTACCAATGTTTTTTATAACCAGTTCCATATATTGTGTTCGTTTAAAACTCTGCAAATATACTGTAATAAGAGGACTTGTTTCAACTTCCCTTAGCTTTTTTGTTTCTTTAGCAAGTTGAATAGTAAAATATACATAAATCGCAATTGCAGAAAGCCATTCAGGTGTGATACTCATAAAACCAACCTCATGTTAACATTATCACCGCTCTATCCGATGCCGTATTCCTTGAGTCTGCGGTATATGGTGGAAGCGTCTATGCCGAGAATTTCGGCGGCTTTTGTCTTGCTGCCTCCGGCTTCGGTCAGAGCGGCTAAGATATGTTCCCGAATAACGTCATCAAGCCTTCTGGAGTTTGTACTCCCTGCCGGACCCTGCATATGAAGTGACGCAGGGGATATTATATGCCCGTTTTCCAGTATCACCGCCCGTTCTATGATGTTAGAGAGTTCGCGGGCATTGCCCGGATATGAATAATTTTCCAGAAACCTCACGGAATCTGCCGAGAAGCCCTCTATCTTCGGGTTTATGTGGCGGAACCTGCCGAGAAAATACTCCGCCAGCGGCATTATATCCTCTCTTCTATCCCTAAGCGGCGGAACCTTAATCTCCACCACGTTCAGCCGATAATACAAATCCTTGCGGAATGTGCCGTTTTCTGCTTCTTCTGCCGGATTGCGGTTTGTGGCGGCGATGAAGCGTATATTTGCCGTTTTCTGCTCCACGGAGCCCAGAGGATAGTAGGTTTTTGTCTCTATGAAGCGCAGAAGCTTTGACTGAGAAGGAAGGGGAAGCTCGCCTATCTCATCCAGAAAGAGTGTTCCCCGCTCCGCCGCGGATACAAGTCCCCGCTTGTTGGAATCAGCTCCGGTGAACGCGCCTTTGCGGTAGCCAAAAAGCTCGCTCTCAAAAAGCTGCTCCTGCATATTGCCGCAGTTCACAGCCACGAAGGGCGCTGTCCTCCGTGAGGATACGCCGTGAATGAAGCGGGCTATGACCTCCTTTCCGCTGCCCGTCTCCCCCGTGATGAGCACACCGCTGTCCGCCTTGGCTGCTCGGGCAGCAAGCTGCATTATATCGTCAAACCTGCGTGATTTATAGACAGGAGCGAAACTTCCGGCTATTTGCCTGCCGAAATCCAGCAGTATACGTATCTGCTCCAGCTTTTTTATAAGAATCTCTGGATCAACAGGCTTGAGTATATAGTCATAAGCACCGCTTTTGATTGCATTTACCGATTCTGTGACGGTTCCGTAGCCTGTCATGAGTATGAGGCGCACCTCGGGCATCTCCTCACGCAGAGCTTCCAGAAGCTCAAAACCGGTCATCCCCGGCATACGCACATCGGACACCACAGCGTCCGCGCCGGAGCTTTTTATATGTGCCAGCGCTGCGGCGGGCTCGTAGAACGCCGTAACGTTAAACTCGTTCTCAAGGCTTTTTTTCAGCAGACCGCAGAGAGTTCTGTCGTCCTCAACTATAACTACTTTCATTAAATTCACACCTTACCGCAGTTCCTTTCCCTTTTTCGCTTCTAACGCTGATTTTGCCGCCGTGCTCGGTTATTATTCTGTGGGTAATGGAAAGCCCCAGACCTGTTCCCTTATCCGGTGACTTTGTTGTGAAGAACGGATCGAATATCTTCTCAAGCTTTTCTGGCTCAATGCCGCTGCCGTTGTCCTCAGCCTCAAGAATAACCTTTCCGCCACTCCTGAAAAGCCTGAACACAACTTTGCCGGATGGGAAAACAGCATCCACCGCATTAACTGCGATATTAAGAAACGCCTGATTTATCAGTGTCCGGCAGCCGTCTATGTATGCGTCCTCAAGCACGGTTTCTATGACGACTCCGCCGCCTGCCCGCATGAACCGCACTGTTTCGCCGACTATTTCCTTAAGGTTCAGCCGCTCCTTTGCGCAGCTGTCATAACCGTCCGCCACGAGGCGCTTCATGGAAGCGATGATTCCGACACACCTTTCCGCCTGTGTCTTAACCGCACGCACCTCTTCGGTGGAGCCGCATTCCTTCTCTATCAGCCCCGCCGCGAGGAGGATTGAGTTCAGCGGTGTTGAAAGCTCATGAGAAACTCCGGCGCTGAGTATGCTTAATGATGAAAGCCTGTCTGCAAGCTCCATCCTTTTCTGTGCCGTTTCCCGCTCTTTTATATGATTCCGCAGGGAAACCGCCATTTCCTGAACCTTGGCGGCTATGTCCCCCAGTTCGTCTGTATAGTCCTCTTTTATCTCGTAATCCAGATTTCCCCTGCCGTAGTTTTCCAGTGCCGCTTTCAGTCCTCCAAGCGGTTTCAGGAATCTTTCGGCAAATATAAAGGCAGTGAGCACAGCCAGAAAGACTGACAGGGAAAGGACAAGCATGAATCCCGTTTTAAGAGCGCGGAGATTGCGGAAGGCGTACTTGGCGTCTATAACAGTACAAACTTTCCATGAAATATCAGTGCCTTCATAGGGGTAGACAGTGGTGTAGCCGAGGAAATCGCCGTTTTTCAGGCGGATTATGCCGTCCAGCCCCTTGACCACCTCATCAAAAACTTCGGCACCGTAGACAGTCTGAAAGCGGTGCTCATGCTGCATCTGGTTTGCGAATTCGTAGCTTTTGTTTTTATGAAAAAGGAAAATTCCGTGGCGCTCAGGGTTAATTTTATTTTTCTCCACTATGAAGGAATGCCCCTCATCACGGTTCAGCCTGTTCACCACCTCGCCGAGTCGCTCGCCCCAGTAGTTCACCACCAGATAGCCCGCATGTCCGCCGCCCGCGAAATAAGGGACGACAGTGCGTATCATTGACGGGCAGAAGCTCACCGCATCGGGGAGAAACCCCCGCTCAAACTTGCTGAAAAGGATCTCCGGTTTATCAAGAGCCGCGGCGTCCTCTATGAAGTCCTTGGATGCTATGTCAATGGGCTCGTAATCCGGCTCGCCGGAAAGATTCACGCACTCCCGCATAAAGACCTGAATCATCCCTTCCCTGTCAACCAGACGTATAGCCTGAACCTCACGGACATTATTGCAGTAGTCCATGAAAAGGGCTTCGGCACGCTCCTTTCCTTCACCGTGGAAAATAAAGCGGCTGTTAACGGGGTTGGTATAAAGACCGTAGGTTACGGAGCGGATATGCCCGAGGAAATCGGAAACCGTCCGTTTGTCCGCCCGGAGAAGCTCGGCGGCGCGTTTCTGTATTTCAAAAAGGACAGCCTTCTGCGACTGAGAATAATAAACACCTGTGGAAAAAACAAGAACCACTGTGACAAGAATGCTGATCCATACCGCAAGTTTTTTGCTCATGAATGAATGATAATACCAGATGAGGAATTAAGTCAAACCGATAAAAAAACAAACACTTCTGTTTATCAGCCGCTGAGGCTGAAGCGCACGGGAAGCTCAACAGTGACTTCTTCTCCGGTGCGGTTTTCGTATGGCGCAGCACGGTACACGCTCTCAAACGCCTCTTTATCCAAAGCCTTAAAGCCTGAGCTTCGTATGATCTCTGTTTTTTCAACTCCGCCGTTTTCCGTGAGGTAAACCCTCAGCATAACTGTTCCGTTCCAGCCCATTCTCCTTGCCAATTTCGGATAAGCAAGCTGCGAGCGTACCTTCTGCCGCATGTGTTCGGTGAGAAAGCTCATTTCCTGTTCGGTAAGAGCGGGAGCGGCAGGCTCAGGCGCTGATTCCGCGAACGGAGCGGAGGGGGAATGCAGTGCCGCCGGTTTTTCAGCGGGCTCAGACTCTCCTTCTGTTTTTTCCTCTGTTCCTGAAGTAATTTCCGCACCGGATTCATCAGGCTCTTCGTGGAACACCTGCTCAACGACTTTCGCTGAAACAGCGGGATGCTCTGCGGGAGGTTTCGGTTTTCGGGATACAGAGGCAGAGGAGGACGGAGCTTTTGCTTCTGAGACGAGGAACTCATGCTTAGGCTCCGCCGCCCTGTATCTGCTTATGAGTGTTACGGCAACGGAACCCCCAGATTCCGCTGTACTTTGTATCTGAATCGGATCCGCAAGATGCAGAACCAGAATATGAACCAGAACGGAAACACCGGTGAAAATAATCAGGCGGAAGTTTCCGTCATCGCGCCTGTCTGCCTGTCTTTCCAAGAAAAGGAATCGCAGATTATGAAGAAAAGAGCCGAGGGTCATCTCGGAGGTCCCCCAGACGCCCCCCGCTATGGCTCCTTTTCTCCATTTATCGTCGCTGCTGTCGGCCAGTGACATATCAAATTTTCATTTTAAGCTTGGCGTAGTATGTTCTTCCCGCCTGCGGCAGACCGTATGAAAGCTCGTATTCCTCATCCGCCACATTTTCCACGCCGACCTCAATGGTGGTGTACTTAACCGGGATAATCTCGGCTCTGAGATCTGCCGTCCAGTAAGTGTCCAGCTCGGTGTAGCTGTAATCGGACTTCTGCGAGCAGCGTCCTTTTTCCATATTCAGCCTGCCGCCGAGAACAAACATTTTTCCTATTCTGTATGAGTGATCCAGATAGAGCTTGTGCTCAGGCACATCAGCAACAGTATCGGAATCATCGCCTTCTATGCTTTTTTCCGCGTCGATGTAGGCATAAGACGCTACAGTGGTGGTGTTCTCGGTGAAATCGCCGCCCAACATCACCTCGAAGCCCTTCATTGTCACGTCATCTATGTTGTCTGAAGTCTGCGCGTCTGATGAGGCATCCGGATCACTGCCGGTGTAAGGCGCTTTAGTGTTGATTTTGTCATCAATCTTTGAATAGAAGATATTCGCCTGAAGAAGAACGGTGTCAAACAGGGACTGCTTAATACCTGCCTCATAGTTCATAGCGGTTTCTTCCTTAAGCCCGGGGTTGGCGAAATAAGTTGTCTGTCCGCCGTTATTATATGAATAACTGGAGTACAGCTCCTTCATTGAGGGGAAGCGTGTTTTACGCGCTGCCTTCACATGAAACACAGTTTCAGGAGACAAATTGTATATTACCGTAGCCTGCGGATTGAAAACCTTTATATCGTCGTTAAGTTCATCCTTGCTGTCCGAAGAGATCGCGTTGTTGACCTCATAGCTGCCGCCGAGGCTGACAATGAACCTGCCCAGAGTAATCCTGTCTTCAACACCGGCGAAGTAGGTTTCCGCCACATCCTTTTCCCATTCTGTCATGGAGGCGTTCTTGGTGCGGTGAACATCCTTTTTGTATTGTCCGCTGAGGATAACGGTATTGATTGCTCCGGTTTTCAGCTCAGTATTGAGGATAACGCCGTTGGAGTAATCATCATAAGCGCTGTCGCACCATGAGGCGCTGAAGCACTCGCTGTATGAAGCGTCAGTGTAACGGTTCATCACATTGTAGTATTCATCCCTGTAAAGCCTTGCAGTGACCGTGTAGCTGTCTTTTCTCAGGCTTCCGAGGAGATAGTATGTATCTTTGTCCCAGTCTTCGTAGTTCCAGTAACGAACGGGGCTGTTGTTTCTGCCGTTGTCCGTTTCCTTTGTGTTAGGAGGAAGCTCAAGGCTGCTCTCTATATGATTTATACCGAAGGCAACCTCACTTCCCTTCGCGAACTCGTAGCCGATTTTACCGGTTACAGTTGCTCTCCGGTAGCCTGTGTTGTCACGCAGACCGCCGTTTTCATTGAGCTCGCTGTATCCGTCCGGAAGCATAAAGCCTTCTGAATCCTCATAAGCAAGAGAAATCATTCCGTAAGCTTTGCCTATCTTGCTTCCCACGCCGATTCTTGTCTGATATGTGTTGTTGGTTCTGTACATAAGCTCAACGGCGGATTCAAAAGCCTTTTCAGGTTTCGCGGTGACAATATTGACCGCGCCTCCCGCGGCGTTCGGTCCGAAGAGAACTGAGCCGCCTGCTGTTTCAACTTCGATCTTATCAATCCCGAATGTGTTGTAATTGCCCAGATCAATATACGCTTCGTAGGGCAGGGCAACGGGAATACCGTCAAAATACACCTGAATGTATCTGTCTGAAAAACCCCTGATATTAAGACGCTTCTCCCCTTTTGAGTTGGGAGCGAAGGATGCGGAAGGAAGCTGCTTGAGCGCTTCCGCAACACTTGAGACCGACCCAGCCTCAATTTCTTCGGAAGTCACTTCCTGCATCGGCTTTGCATTAAGCCATGAAGAGGAATCGGTTATCTCTATTTCCCCGAGTTTATAGATATGCTCCTCTGCCTTTGCGGCGGAGCTGAATACCAGAGCCGCGCCCAGACACGCGGCAGTCAGAATTCTTCTTTGATTGAACATTTCAGTTTCTCCATATCGTTATTCCCTTTGGTACATAACGCTCATACGCTATATAGATCACTATATAGCGCCAGTCAAGAGTAAACTGTCGGAAATTATCAAAGATTTTAAAAAAAAGGGGGTCTCAAGAGAGGAGGTGTTCCAGAAGGATCTTAAAACCTATTATTATCAGTATTATCCCGCCTGCGGCTTCAACCTTTTTGCCGAAACGGGCTCCTATGCGGCAGCCGTATACGGTTCCCACCACTGAAAAACAGGCGGTTATTATGCCGATGAGCAGCGCCGGCTGAAAAATGCTTACATTAACCGCGGCAAGGCTCACGCCAACGGCGAGTGCGTCTATGCTGGTGGCAACGGAGAGCAGGATAAGGCTTAAGCCCTTGGTGGGATCGCCTTTTACGCTGTTCTCCCCGTCATCATCGCTGAAAGATTCCTTAAGTGCCTTAAGCCCTATCACAGAAAGAAGTCCGAACGCCACCCAGTGATCCCACGCGCTGATGTATTCACTGACGCTTCTTCCGGCTATCCATCCTATGACAGGCATGACCGCCTGAAAGAGACCGAAATGGAATCCGAGGCGGAATATATGTCTGAAGGAAACATGACAAAGAAGCACGCTGCATGCTATGGACACAGCGAAAGCGTCCATGGAAAGCCCGACCGCAATCCAGAAAACCTCAAGGAAATTCATATTTACCTCTGTGGAATTTTGCGGCTTAGAATAGGCTATCAGGCGGAATCTTTCAAGCCCTTAAGCCGTAAAATACGAAACAGGGTAAAAAAATCCGCCTGACTGTTTTCTGGAAAATATTACAGGGAAACGCTTACCTGCGGCACTTAGGGCATATGCCGAAGAGAATATGGCTTCTGTTTTTAATGGAGTAGCCGTATTTTTTTGCTATTTCGTCCTGAGCCTCACGGATTTTTTCATCCAGAAACTCCACCATAGCCCCGCATTTTTTACAGATAATGTGGTCATGGGGTTCCTTGCCGATTACGCTTTCATAGCGCACAGAACCGTCGTTGAAGTTCAGCTCACGGGCTATTCCCGCATCGACAAAAAGCCTGAGCGCACGGTAAACAGTGGCGTGTCCTATGCTGGAATCGAACTTTTTGAGAGCCTCATAAAGCTCTTCCGCTGTGGTGTGCCTGCCAAGATCGATGAAGGTGCCGAGGATGATTTCCCTCTGGCTTGTGGCACGGAGTTTCTTTTCGGATAAATGCTCAGAGAGCCTTTTCAGGGCGATGTTCTTTGTCTCTTTTTTCATAATAACAACCGTCTTCTTGTGTATTAAGACCGCATATCAACAGCCTCTATAAAAAACTTATTAGTTTTAGTAAAAATAATCAATATTTTTTTACGGTCTGACCTTTTTAGAAAAAACATTTCAATGACAGGTTCTTCAGCGCTTATGATGTTCACATTGACAAACTATGTTAATGGATTACAATATAATACTATACAACTGGGTTCTAAGCCCGTCCGGGGTGTTAAATGTGCAGCAACTTTATTACGGCAGAAGGCACTATATGCCTTGCCGACGCGAAAAAAGGGGAGAAGTGCGAAATAGCCGGCTTCTGCAAATGCTGTGACAGACAGTCCGTGCGCAGGCTCATTGACTTCGGCTTCATAAAAGGGCGCACTCTTGAAATTGTTGAGGATGCCGGCGACGGAAACCTCACGGTGGATCTCGAAGGGAACAGGCTCTGCATATGCGGGAACCTATCCAGTAAAATAAACATTACACCGTGCAGACACAGGCACGGCAGACACAGATAAGAAGGGAAAAATGGCAGATATGATAATAACCGCGGCGATAATAACCGCAGCCGCAGTTTACCTTTACAGACACTACACAAAACCGGCAGACGGGTGCGGCGGCTCCTGCGGAGGCTGCTCCGCCATGAAAAAAGGATGCAGCGCCGCAGAAACAGCAGATCGCATCAGCTCCGGCGGCTGATAATTATTTCACATCCATAGTAAACAGCGAATCATCCATGCTCTGAATCACCAGAGCATCCACCGGACGGAGCCTGATCTTCTGTCCGCAGTCGACCATAAGATCGCCTTCTCTGGTTCCGGTTATCCACAGCTTCCCCTTTTCGCAGGAAAGACTTGCGCTTTTTGCGCCGTTGACTGACATCATTTTATCTTTCCCCAGAGTCATCTTAAAACTTTTCACGCTCATCTCCGCGCCCTCCCTGCGTTATTTTTATCTTTACCCTTGAGAATAAATATAATAAAACTGTACACAATAACAGTTACAGTTTTTTAGAAATGAACACATAACAGTTTTCAGCGCGAGGCAATTTATGGAACAGCAGAATGTTTATAAATACGAAGAGGTGCAGAGCCTCATAAAAAAGATCATCTCTGAAAACGGGCTGAAAACAGGGGACAAGGTTCCCTCAATCAGGAAAATGAGCACGGACGCGGGCTTAAGCGTCTCCACAATAATGAAGGCGTATGTTGAGCTTGAGCGTCAGGGTGTTTTGGAATCACGCCCGCAGTCAGGGTTTTATGTTTCCGCGGACAACTCTATACCGAGCCTTGAAATCTCAGCGGAGAAAAAAATCACCGTCGCCCGTGTGGATAAATTCAGCATGATATACAATGTCTGCAACGCCATGGCGGACAGAAGCCTCATTCAGTTCGGCGGTGCTTCCCCATGCCTGTCCATGCTCCCTTCCGCAGAGCTAGCCAAAACCATGAAGCATATACTCAACCACAACCCGGACTTTAACTCATTTGAAATTTTCAGAGGCAATGCCCAGCTGAGAAGCTGTATCTCCATGCAGATGCTTTCCGCCGGACTTGAGATTTCTCCGAACGAAATAATAATAACTACCGGAGCCACTGAAAGCCTCAGCCACATACTGCGTGTGGTGGCGAAGCCCGGCGACTGTATAGCTGTTGAGTCACCCCTTCATTTCGGACATCTCCACGCTCTGGAATCAATGGGAATGTACGTTATAGAAGTGCCCTCACGCCCTGATTGCGGCATGGATCCGGACAGGCTGAAGGACGCTCTGGATAAATACGATGTGAAGGCGCTGCTCATTCAGCCGAATTTCAGCAACCCGCTGGGCGGCATACTCCCGAATGAGGATAAGAAAAGAATAGTGGAAATCTGCGCCGCGAAAAATGTTCCCGTAATAGAGGATGACGTATACGGCGAGCTCTGCCACGAAGGGCACAGACCGAAATGCCTCTCCTCTTTTGATAAGGACGGAAACGTGATCTACCTGTCCTCATTCACAAAAACAATATCGCCGTCATTCAGGGTCGGATGGATCTGCCCCGGCAGATATTACAAGGAGGTAATGGATAAGAAAATCTCCACAGTTCTAGACACCTCCCGTCTGCTTCAGCTCGCCCTGTCTGACTATCTCCTTTCGGGCAAATACAGCAGGTACCTTAACAGGGTCAGAAGAATGTACCGCAATCAGGTCGCGGCTTACCGCTCATATGTTATGGAGTTTTTCCCCGAGGGGACAAGAGCCTCAAACCCCAAGGGCGGATATATCCTCTGGATGGAGCTGCCTGAGACCGTTGATTCGTTCCGGCTCTATGAAGCTGCGATGAAGGAGGGGATAGGCATAGTTCCGGGCTTCCTCTTCACGGCTCAGGACAGATACAGAAACTTCATCCGCCTGAACTGCGGCAGTCCTCTGGATAAAAAACACATTGACGCCCTTAGAAAGCTGGGCGCCATGGCGGCAGGACTGTCAGGCGGCGGAGCCTGAATCAGGCTTTCTTCCTTCTGAAAAGTCCTGCTGACGCGTACGAATACAGAACCGGAACAACGATCAGCGTGAGCACCGTCGCAAAGCCGAGACCGAAGATTATCGCAACCGCCATTGAGCTCCACCATTCAGCCGTTTCCGAACCTATTTCCCACGCAAGCCTTCTGAAGCTGAAGCTTATGCCTGTCGCCATAGGAAGCATGCCGAGGATTGTCGTCACAGCGGTGAGAAGCACCGGACGCAGACGTGTCCTGCCCGCTGTGCGTATTGCCTCATCAGGTTCCATACCCGACGCGCGGAGCTGGTTGGCGTAGTCTATCAGCACTATTGCGTTGTTAACCACCACTCCGGCAAGGGAGATAACGCCGACACCGGTCATTATTATCCCGAAGGGCATCCGCATTATCAAAAGCCCCATAAGCACGCCAGAGAGCGAAAGCACCACAGAGGTAAGCACTATTCCCGACTGGCGTATGGAGTTGAACTGAGTCACAAGCACCAGAGCGATCAGAAACAGCGCCACAATGAAAGCCTTTCCGAGAAAAGCCGTAGCCTTCTGCTGCTCCTCCTGTTCGCCGGAATATTTTATGCTGTAACCGTTCGGCAGCTCCACTTTGGCAACCTTCTGCATAATCTCATGCAGAGCATCGTTGCTGTTGCGTCCCTCAACTCCGGCGCTGACCGTCACGACTCTTTTACCGTCCTTGCGCTTGATGGAGCCGTAGCCTGTGCCTGTCTCGACCTTTGCGATCTCCGACAGGGGCACGGGATCTCCGTTTGAGTTGGGCACAAGAAGGTTCGCTATATCCGCCACGCTCCTTCTTCTATCCTCCGGCAGACGGGCGATAATATCGTACTCATCGTCCCCCTCACGGTATACTCCGAGCTTGTACCCGCCTATGGCAGCCTTGAGGGTGTACGATATATCAGAGGTGGAAAGCCCCAGAAGAGCCGCCTTTTCCCTGTCCACACGCACCCTTATCTCAGGCTTGGACTTCACTAGATTGTCCTTGAGATCCACTATGCCGTAGACTTCCTTCACCTCAGCCTTTACCTGATTCGTCAGACGCTCAAGGATATTCACGTCCTCTCCGCCTATCTCTATGCTCACAGGATCGCCCACAGGCGGTCCGTTCTCTTCTTTCTCAACCTTTATCTCGGCTCCGGGAAAAAACTGTAATTTTTCCCTCAGCCTGTCCAGAACATCACTGCTGTTCCCTTCACGGTCATCCTTTTCATGGAAGCGGATGCTCACCCGCCCGTGGTTTGAGAGTCTGCTGGAGCCCTCCTCTCCGCTGGGGGTTATGCCGCTGTCAGCTATGATGTATTTCACGTCCGGCTCAGCCATCACCATCTGCTCGACTATGTTCACGTAACTGTCTGTCACTTCAAGCCTTGTTCCTTCGGGAGCCTTTACGCCCACGTAAGCCCTTTTCGGCTGAGCGTCGGGGAAGAGCTCCACACCGCTGTTAAAGGCGCCGAACAGCATAAGTATCACAAGCATTCCGCCGAATGCTCCTAAGACCGCAACCCATCTGCGTCGCAGAGAGAAGTCCAGACTTTTCAGATACATCCGCATAAAAAGTGAGTCCTTTCCATCGTCTTCGTACGCTTTGTCCTTTTTACCGGACATGAAAACAGCGCATATCACGGGATTGAACACCAGCGCCACAAACAGCGAAGAGGTAAGGGTTATTATCAGCGTAAGGGGGAGAAACTTCATGAACTCTCCCATTATATCCGGCCAGAAGAGCATGGGCGCAAATGCGCAGAGCGTTGTCACGGTTGAGCTTATGATAGGCCAGCCAACCTCGGAGGCCGCTATTGACACAGCCTCATTCTTCTCCCTGCCCTCCTGTATGTGGCGGTAGATGTTTTCCACAATAACTATGGCGTTATCCACAAGCATGCCCAGAGCAAGGATGAGGCTGAAAAGAACAACCATGTTCAGCGTGATTCCCATTATCTGAAGCACCGCAAATGACAGCAGCATGGAAAACGGTATTGCCGCGGCGACGAAAAACGAGCTTCTTTTGCCCAGAAACATGAACAGCACAAGCACCACAAGCACAAGACCGGACATTATGTTGTTCTCAAGCTCCTCAACCATAAGCCTTATGTCGTCCGACTGGTCTTCGGTCACGGTAAGGCTCACGCCGGCGGGAACAAGGGTGCGGGCTATCTCAAGAATAGCCTTAACATGGTCTGAAACTTCTATTATATTTTCGCCGGCACGCTTCTTTATCTCAATTGAAACTGCCAAATCGCCGTTGAGACGGGAGTAGCTCTCACGATCCTCAAATGTGTCCTCCACATGAGCGACATCCTTTAGATAGATCGGCTTGCCGTTTCTGGAAAGAAGCACGAGATTGTCGATTATCGCCGGATCCTTGAACTCGCCCGGGATGCGCAGCAGATATTTTCCGCCGCCCATATCCATTGTTCCGCCGGGGATGTTGACATTCTCCCTCTGGACAGCAGAGGCTATCTCGCTGAAGGAAAGCCCGTAGGCGGTGAGGCGCTCCTGATCGAAAACAACACGGATCTCCCGCTCACGCCCGCCGTTAATGACGACCTCAAGCACTCCCTGAACGCTTTCAAGTTCATCCTTGAGATCTTCCGCGACCTCCTTAAGGATGTATTCGGGCACATCTCCGTGGATGGCGACCTTCATTATGGGAAACTCGGAAAGATTGATCTCCATGATCATTGGATCATTCTCAAGATCCGTCGGCAGGTCTCCCTTCGCCTGATCAACCTTGTCCCGAACCCACTGCATGGCGTTGTCTATATCGGTATCGGCTATGAACTCCACAACGATTATCGAAGCCCCTTCGGAGCTTGTGGCTCTTATCTCTTTAACATTCTTGATCCCCTTAAGCTTGCGCTCAATGGGAAGAGTGATAAGACTCTCAATATCCTCCGGAGCAACTCCCTCATACTCCGTAACCACGAGCACGTAAGGTATGGTAATGTCCGGATCCGATTCACGGGGGAGGGTGATGTATGAATACAAGCCGACGATTATAAACAGAATCATCAGCACAAAGACCGTGCTTTTTCTTTTTAAGGCGGCGTCAGTGATAAGCATAAAATATTACTCCGCCTGAACCTTTGAACCGTCAGCCACAAACTGCTGACCCTTTATAATCAGCCTGTCTCCTGCGTTGAGCCCGTTTTCTATCACGGCGTTTTCCCCGACTACGGCGGAAACAGCAACGGGAATCTGTACGGCTCTGCCGTCTTTTTCCACAAAGACCACCTTGCCTTCCTGTTTATCCACAACGCTGAAAACAGGAATGACAAACACATCCGCAAACTCCCTGCGGAGAAACCTTGCGCGGATTATCATCCCCGGGCGGAGCTTTTCTTTGCCGCCGGTTATCTCAAGCTTCACTCTGTAGGTCTTGGTGGCGGCTTCCGCCTGCTTTGCAACGTGAAGCACTTTCCCTTTGTATTCCGCTCCGTCCTTATTCACCTGTGCCTCGAAGAGCTCAACCTCCGTTCCCTCTTTAAGGAAACGCACATCCTTCTCAGGCACATCGACAATGAGCCGCATCCTGTCAGTGTTAACTATGACCGCGACCGGATCACCCGGGGCGACATATTCACCTGTGTCAATATAGCGTCTGTCCAGCCAGCCGGTTATGGGGCTTTTCAGCACCGCCTTCCCCAGCTGCGCCTCGCTGTAGCGGAGATCAGCGTCCGCCTGCTCCAGAGCTGCAAGCGCCTGATCATAGGTCTGCTTGCTCACAGCGTCGCTTTCGTAGAGAAGCTTAGCGCGGGCATATTCCTTCTCGGCAAGCGCGAGAGTCGCCCTGCTGTTGTCCGCGGCGGCTTTATAAGTGGATGTGTCAAGACTGATGACGGAGGAGCCCTTGGTTAACTTTTCCCCTTCCTCTGCGTAGGTTTTTATCACTGTCCCCGCAAGGTCCACGGAAACTGTGGCAGATTCCCAAGCCTCAACTGTTCCGGGCAGGGTAAAATAATCGGGTATGCTTCTTTTCTCAAGAACGGCAGTCCGCACATCGACGGGCTTCTCTTCGTTTCTGCGGGTTTCGGTCTGCTCGGGATTCTGTCCGCCGCAGCCGGCAATAATTAAGCTTAAAAAAACTGCTGTTAATAGTCTCATGGATTCTCCGTATCAGTGCAACTTTGTTTCCGAACAGAATCATACACTTTTTTTGTCAAAAATAAGCCTTATTTTTGATGCGTATTCGTTCAGAGCTTCCGCCGTTTCCTCTATCTTCTGACGGTTTCTGCGTATGGCGGCTCCCTGAATATAGAGCCCATAATCGCTGACAGGTTCAAAGCCGAATGTTTTTGCCTCGCCCTTGAGTCTGTGACCTATGAATTGGATCGACTCAAAATCATCCTTTTCCAGAAATTCCCGTATCTTCTGCGGCGCCTGCTTCAGATCCTTAAGAAACAGAGGCGTCACCTCGGCGAATTCAGGGCGCACACTCAGAGAGATGAAGCCGTCCTCCCCCTCCTCGGGCATTGAGGGCTTTTCTATCTGCCCGTCACGGAAGATAGACATGGTTTTCAGCAGCATGTCCCTGTTCAGCGGCTTGGCAACGTAAGCGTCGCAGCCTGCCTCAAGGCATCGCTTCGCCTCGCGCTCAAGGTCATAGGCGGTTATGGCGATAACCGGAGTGCGCTTCATTCCCGTGCTCTCCTCTCGCGCTCAAGGTCATAGGCGGTTATGGCGATAACCGGAGTGCGCTTCATTCCCGTGCTCTCCTCCAAGGCGCGTATCTCTTTCGTAAGCTCGTACCCGTTCATCTTCGGCATCTGAATGTCCGTAAGCACCATGTCGTATCTGTTTTTGGAAAAAAGCTCCAGAGCCGCAAAGCCGCTGTCGGCATAGTCTAGTACGCAGCCGGAGCCCTCTATATAGGACTCTGTTACGAACCTGTTGTACTCCGAATCGTCCGCCAGAAGTATCCTGTAGCCTTTATGACCCGCCTGCGGCTGGAAAAGTCCGGACCCGCCGTCTGCTGTCTGCGGCTCGGAACCCGGAATCGGGCTCAAACCGGAATCAGCGTTTCCGCTCTCAGCGCACTTTTTCTTTGAGGTCAGACAGTTCAGCATGAAAAACAGGAGAACGCCGCTGAGAAAAACCGAAAAAATAGCCGCATACGCGGACCTCATTACCGAATCACCGACACCGGAGAAATCATAAACAACCTCCAGATAGTATGTCTCGGCAAAGTCTCCTTCGGAATTTTTCAGCCTGAAAGCCGAATATTCATAAAGCCTTCCGCCATCCCTTTTCTCTATCATTTCTCCGTTTTTCAGGCGGTCAGCGGATGAGGGCTCAAGGGGAAACTCCCGCCGGAAATTGAAAAGAGAGTAGCCGGAAACGCTGAATTTGGTGAAGACATCTATATTACGGGTATAAGCACAGGAATTTACCAGTTCACTGAAATAGTCTCTGAAGTAATACTCGTAAACATTTCTGCCGTGGCTTTCGGATATAAAGTCTTCAAGATAGACGGCGGTTTCCGTAATGTATGAGCTGCCCTTCGGACTGTAGTAGGAAAACATAGCCGGTCTGCCCGTGACCATTCCGACACTGAGTCTTCCGTGCGAGAATGTTCCGGTTCCGTAAAGGGAGTTTATGAAATCAGCCAGACTCTTTCCGGCTTTTGTCAGGCTGACCCCCTGCTCTCTGCGGTTTGAGGTGCTGAAAACCACTCCGTTTGAGTTGATGAGATAAATCTCCCCCACACCCTTTTCATCCGCCAGCCTGCGCAGAGTTTCAGGATCAGCGGGAATGCCCTTTGCGGCGGATTCGCCCAGAACGGCATCTATCTCACGCAGGGCTTGTCCGGCACGCTCCTCCATTCTGTCTGCCATAACAAGCATAAAAAGATCGAAGCTTTTCAGCTTATCCCCTATCTGAGCGCGGACAGTCTTTCTCTGTTCATTGATAATCCGGCGGACTGATATGTCCGCTTTATGAAGTATGAAAGCACTGGCGGCGGAGACGAGAATAAAAGCTGTGATAAAATTGAGAATAAAAAAATTTCTTTTCACGAAGCGGCTCTCTTATTCTATAAGTTTAGCATTAAATAACTATTTTCGCGAGCTGTAGGGAAAAATAACCGCAGCTGCTAATTTTTTGAAACACTCCCGAGATATATGGCTGCCATAGCGAGGGCGGCTCCCGCCAAATCTGTAAAGATCACCGGTTTTGAGAATATCAGCACTTCCCACACCCACGAAAGAGTAGGCTGAAGCAGGAGTACAAGCCCGACAACGCTGAGGCGCACCGCCCTTATTGCTCCGGTGATAAGCACCCAGCCCACACCCTGACAGATCACGCCGTAAACAATCAGTATGCCCAGATCCTTAGGACTCTCCACGACAAGGTTCTCGCCCGCGGCAAAAACCGCCATACAGAGGAAAACAGCACTCGCAACACAGGCGGAGGCTATTGATGCTGTCTTGTCCAGCGGGTTCACCGTCTGAGAGGATTTTTTGATGAAGATGGTGAATCCGGTATAGAACACTCCGGCTATAAGGCTTGCCGCCACACCCGTGCGGAAGCTGCCGCCTTCCATGCTCCACCCCGGGCTTACAAGAAGATAAAGCCCCGACACGGCAAGAAGCATGGCAAAAAACAGCCGCCTTGATATGGGCTTCTTCTCAACAGTTACATCATACACCGCCAGAAAAAACACCTGAAAATTCGCCAGCAGAGTTGCAAGCCCGGGACCGACATAATCTATGCCCGTATGCCAGAACACCATATCGGTTCCGAGAAGCACACCGGCGAAAGCCGAATAAAGCGCTGAACGCCCGAGCCTGAAGCGGCTCCCGCTGAGAAAAGCCAGAGCGGTAAGGAACACAGCGCCGAACATCATCCGGTAAAAGCCGTTTACCACCGGAGTTTCCGTGGAAAGGCGGGCAAAGATTGACGAAAAGCTGATTATGAAAGCCCCTGCCGTCAGAGCGGCAAGGGGAGATTTTATTGTGCCGCTCAAGCTTCATTCCTTTCAAAAGCGGGTATTTTCTCCGTTCCGGTGCTGAAAAACAGACTGCGAAGAAAGAAGGCATAGCCTATCACGGCGGCGATTCCGGCGAGAACGGAATAATACCCCAGCGGCGCCAGCAGCATAACTATCACCCAGTGAAGCAGTATCGTTTTTCCGGAGTGAAGCCTGATCGGAAAGTCATTGAACCTGCATATTACCGCAAGCCCGCTGAGGTTCCAGCCGTAAAGAGCAGCTATGCGGTGGTAGTTCAGCACCAGCGCCTTGTTCTCGGGACTGTTGAGGCTGAAGGTGTAAAGCAGAATATAGACTATGCCCGTTACCGCTGTAACCATCAGGAAGAATATCCCCGAGGTGAGGAACGACTTCTGCTGCTCTTTCATCCCGAGGGTGACATACATGATCAGCACATTGCAGACGGCTATAAACAGCACGGAGGAGACGACAAGCTCAAGCACGACGGATTCCATGAGTATGAACACGAAGAATATGATAACCCCCATGTTTATCACCCAGAAGCTCATGAGCTTGAGAAACCTTTTGAACGGAGTGCGCCCCTTGTGCATCAGCGTGAATATCAGACTGAAAGTAATCAGTGACAAAGGAAAGGAAAACCCGAGGAAGAATGTATTCAGCGTGAGCTTCTCAAAATCGAGCACACGGCAGTATTCCTCATTCACTATGGCGAACGCGGATATAAGAAGACCCATGGACAGGCATAAAAGAGACGCCTGATGAAATTTCACAGCAGTGGGTGTCTTGGTTGTAAAAAAATCTTTGGGGAACAGCGAAAATTTCTTGACTCTTATGTATTCCACAATGGGGATCATGCACAGAGAAACCGCTATGGCAGGGGCGTAAAGCTCCATTGAGGAGAGCACGGCGTATATGAACGAAAGCACGAAAAACGCCTTCACCCTCACGCTGGGCGCTCCCAGACCCTCAGTAAAATAGAGGACTATTGTTCCCCCTGTGCAGAGATTAAACAGAAATATATGGAGCCTCTCAAAGTGGTATTCCGGAAAAAAGTGAAACATATATCCGAAAAGCAGGGCGACAGTCATCATTACCGAGAAGAGAAGCTTTATGTTATGTGTCATAATATCCTTCCGAGGAGGTGCCTTAAGGCGCTCTCAAGCTTAGGGTAGCCGAATTCATATCCCGTATCCATCATTTTCTTCGGCTCAACCCTTGCTCCGGAGAGCAGGACTTCCCTGCCCATCTGCCCGTAGATAAGCTTTATCAGCCATGCGGGAATCCTGAACCGCGCCTTTCTCCCCAACACCTTGCCGAGAGTGCGGGCGAACTCTTTCATTGTCACCTGCTCAGGCGCTGTGAGGTTTACAGCACCCTCAGTCTCTTCGCTGTGTATGCAGTGAGCTATGCCCCGCACGACATCGTCCATGGCAACCCAACTCAGCACCTGATCCCCTCTGCCCGGATAACAGCCCAGACCCATTCTGAAAAACGGCAGAAACCTCTGCAATGCGCCGCCGGAAGGGGTGAGAGCAACGCCTATGCGAATTAAAACCACCCTTACTCCGCGGTCAGCGGCGGGCTTTGCCGCTTCCTCCCACTGCCTGCACACATCGGCGATGAAGCCTTCCCCCGCGGGGGAGTGCTCATCCAGAATCTCTGTGCCGCAGTCGCCGTAATAGCCTATGGCGGATGCGCATATCAGCACGGGGGGCGGACTGTCCATTTTTGATATATATTCAGCTATCAGCCTTGTGCCCTCCACACGGCTGCCGGTGATTTTCTTCTTTTTTGATTTTGACCAGCGCCCGTCGCCTATGGGCTCTCCGGCGAGGTGTATCACTGCGTCGCAGCCGCCGAAGCAGTTGTCTATCTCGCAGGTATCGGGGTTCCATGAAAACTCAAACTCGGAATCGCTCCTGCGGCGCACGAGTCTTTTCACACTGTGCCCCTGCGTTGTGAGGAAAGGCACAAGGTACCGCCCAACCTGACCTCCGGCACCGGAGACGACTATATTCAGCCTGCGCGGCTTGTATTTATTAATGAAGTTAATGTCCCCCTCCGTCACCCTGTGGCGGTAGGAGAACATACGCTCCAGCTTATCCGTAACGTATCTGCCCGCTATAATATCTGACAATGGAGAGAAGGGCAGCTTATAGGTTATGCAGTCCTCAAGGGCGCTGCCCCCGCCGCATTCAAAAAAGACATGGCGGTGCTCCCACTCCTTGAAGGGACCCTTCTCCATCACATCCGTAAATTCTTCGGGATAATTGTAATTCTTATGAAGCGCATGCCACTCTGTGCTGACCGGTCCCGCTTTAACTTTCATTTTAACGGTTGAACCATCGGCTATTCCGCCCATTCGCTCCAGAACATGCACCTCCTCCCACGGGGGTACAAGTCTGCCGATTGCGCCATAGCGCCCGTGCCAGTCGAAAAGCTGCTCTCTGGGGCAGTCGAAGGACTTTCTTTTTCTGAAAACAGCCATCAGATCACCTTAACTCTATCAAGATACAGGGATAAGGACAGGGCGCGGCTTTTCAGCCCTTCCGTGTCCCCGGCTTCTGTCAGGTTCATTATCTCACGTCCCGCCGCGCTCACCTCATCCAGTCCGTAGGCTCCGCCTTCACCCTTCATTCTGTGGGCGAGCAGAGCTATATCCTCAAAACCGCCGTTTGACGCGAGGAAGACAATATCGGAGCAGACTTTTCTCACATGTTCGATGTAGCCCTGCGCATAGGGCAGGAGTGCCTTGTCGACTTTTATAAATACGGTTTCCATATACTGCCTTAAGTTTACCAGAAACAAATCGGCTGAAAAACAGATTACATTCGGCAAAATTTTACTTAGCCTGAAAAGCTTTATGTGTGAAATACAAAAAACCGCATCTGATTTACATTTTTAATAATTCAGGTTGACTTTTGTCTCATGTTATATATATAAATATCCATATATAAACTAATGTTTATTCGGAGGAGAATATGGATTTATCATGGCTTGACATCTATTCTGAAAAGCTTAAGGCGCTGGGACACCCCGTGAGGCTTAAGCTTGTGATGGGGCTCATGGGGAATGAGTGCAACGTGACCAAAATATGCAAGGGGCTGAAAATTCCTCAGGCAACCACAAGCCAGCATCTGGCTATTCTCAAAAACAAAGGGATAATCAAAGGACGCAGAGACGGCACAAGCATCTGCTACAGCATAGAGGACGAAGCGATCAAGAAAATGCTCAAAATACTCATGGAGGAAACGGGATGCGATTTGGGAGACTGCCATCCGGAGGACTGATAGCCCTTCTGCTGCTTTTTTCAGCTTCCGCTCAGGGGGCCGAACGCCTCGGCTATGAAGAGGGCAAGGCAAAAGCCCTCTCAGGCAGCAGGCTGATTAAGGCATATGAGGCGGACGCGGAAAGCGCTCAGTACCGCAGACAGCAGGCAATCGGCGGGTACATGCCGCAGGTTACGCTGAGCGAAACATGGATGAATACGGATGAACCCTCAAGCGCTGCCTTCGCCAAAATGGCACAGGGCAGGTTTGACATGCAGTACTTCATGGATGAGCTGGCAGATCCTTCGGACAGAATAACAAACTACAGGACGAAGCTTGAGATTGTTCAGCCGATCCTCGCGGGCGGTCAGATTCACTACGGCGTAAAACAGGCGGACGCCATGCACAGAGCATCCCTCGAAACAGCGGAGAGAGTGCGCCAGAGCACAGTATACAATTTCAACAGAGCCTTCTTCGGTCTCGCTCTGGCGGACAAGGCACTTTCCACAGTGAAGGTTTCCTACGGCAGAACATCGAAATACTACTCCATGACAAAGGACTTCTACGACAACGGACTTATAGTGATGAGCGATCTTCTTGTAGCGGAGACCTACCTGCTCATGAACGATCAGGCGGTAAAAGAGGCTGAGAAGAACCTCGCAGTCGCCTCAAGTCAGCTTCAGCGGCTTCTGGACACGGATAACGAAATAGCCGTCATATGGGAAGACCCGGGGTTCAGCTTTGAAGAGAACTTGGACAAGTATATCTCCCTAGCCGAAAGCGGCAGGCAGGACTTGAAAGCCATGGAGCAGTACGCCGAAACAGCGGACTTTGAGCTTAAAAAATCCAAATCGGCGTTCCTTCCGCAGGTTGCTCTCTTTGCGGACTACCAGCGCAATGACGATGAGCTCCTCGGAAACAACGGCGAAGGGTACACCTTCGGCGCTCAGATGAGCCTGAACCTCTTCAGAGGCGGCTCGGATTATAACAAAGTCAAGGAAGAGAAGGCAAATCAGCTCGCCGCACTCCACCGCATTGCCGACAAAAAACTTGAGATAAAATCCGAAGTGAAAGGAGCTTACCACTCCGTACTCGCTGCGGAAAAACAGCTTGAGGCGGCGAAAAAACAGGTGCAGAGCGCATACTCCGCCCTTGAGATCACAGAAAACAGATTTAAGGAAGGTCTCTCGAAAGTCACCGAACTTCTTGACAGGGAAGTGGAACTGAGACAGGCGGAACTTTCCCTCTATATGTCCGAATACAGCCTGATAGTTGCCAAAGCCGGACTCCACTTCGCCGCAGGCATTCTGAAATAAAAATGGTGTAAAATTAAATATGAGCGGACACTATCTGTTTTAAGGTGCGCTTAAAATATCGTAAAATTTATATAAACGGAATTTAAGATTTAAGGAGAATATAAAATGCGCAGAATAGTCTTTCTTTTCGTGCTGCTGTTAGCTGCCGTTTCCTGCTCCGACAGGCAAAAGGATGAGGCGGCAAAACCCGAAACCCGCAGTGTGAAGGCACACACAGCGGTTGCCGAAAAGGCTGAGGTTCCCTCATCCAGAACGTTTTCCGCTACGGTTTCAAGCAACAAGACCGCGCTGATCATTCCTAAGATCGTCGGCTACATCGAATCGGTGCATTTTGCCCCCGGGGATTCATTCAGGCAGGGCGACCTGCTGGTCAGTATAAAAAGCGGCGAGCTTGAAGAGAAAAAGCGCTTCGCCGAAAGCTCCGTGGCGGAAGCCGAAACGGGACTGAGACAGGCGGAAGTGAGCCTTGCTCTGGCGGAGAAGACTTTCCAGCGCTACTCCAACCTTATAAAAAACAACAGCGTGAGCAGACAGGAATACGACCAGATTGAGGCTCAGTTTAATCTGGCTCAGGAGCAGGTGCGTCAGGCGGCGACAAAAAAACGTCAGGCGGAGGCTATGTACGCCGAAGTAAAAACCTATCTCTCCTACACGGGCGTCCGTGCGCCATTTGACGGCATCGTGCTTGAAAAGCTGGTGGATGCGGGCAACCTTGCTGCGCCGGGCAGCCCTATACTTAAGATAGGCTCCAAGGACACGGTGGTTTACGCATTCATAAACGAAAGTCTCTTCAACTCGCTCAAAACAGGGATGAGGGCGGGCGTGGAGGCGGAATCCATAAATTTTTCCTGCGAAAGCGAAATAACGGAAATAAGCCCCGACATAGACCCTGCGACACGCAACTTCCGCATAAAGCTCAACGGAAACGACAGATTTGTGACAGGGATGTACGTTAAAGTAATCCTCCCCACAGGAACAGGGAAAAAAATTATACTGCCCTCCGCAGCCGTTGTTCAGCGCGGGCAGCTCTCTGTGGTATTCGTGGTGAAGGACAGCCGCGCCGATATGCGGATAGTCAAAACCGGACAGACCTTCGCCGAAGGCATCGAGATAATCAGCGGACTGAACGAAGGGGAAACATATGTGGCGGATAATGCCTCATCCCTCAGAACAGGCGACATAATAGAGGCTATGTAATGAAACCCGAGCATGACATAACCGAAGAGAAGCCGAACTTCGCCTCACGCATGGCTTCGGCATTCATCACGAATAAGCTTACGCCCCTTCTCATCATTGCCACTCTCATAATAGGGCTTGCCGCTGTGATAATGACACCGAAGGAGGAGGAGCCGCAGATCACCGTGCCGATGATCGACATAATAGTCCCTTACCCGGGCGCTGATGCCAGAAACGTTGAGAAAACCGTGACCGAACCCCTTGAAGAGATAATCTGGGAGATTCCGGGCGTGGAATACGTCTACAGCACCGCGGCGAATGATATGGGCGTGGTGATTGTGCGCTTCAATGTCGGCATGAACGAAGAGGAGAGCATAACCAATCTGAAAATGAAGATAGACAGCAATATGGACAGAATGCCCCACGGCGTTCTCCCTCCGCTGATCAAGAAGGAATCCATAGACGATGTTCCGCAGGTGGCGATCACTCTCTGGTCTGACACTCTGGATGCCTTCGAGCTCCGCCGTGTGGCGGCTGAGGCTCAGAAATATCTCAAGGAAGTGCCGGACGTTTCCAGAACATCGATCCTCGGCGGCTACAAACGTGTATTGAGGATAGAGCCTGAAATGGAGAAACTCAGGGCGTATAATCTTGATCTGTTCAGCCTTTTCAAAGCCCTTGAGGCATCCAACAAATCTCTGAACACAGGGGAGATTGTGCAGAACAATGAGGTACTGTACATCACCGCCGGCGGATTCTTCAAAGATCCTGACGAAGTGCGCGGCGCGGTTGTCGGCGCACACAACGGAAAAGCGGTTCTGCTGAAGGATGTTGCGAAAATAACGGACGGAGCCGAAATCCCCTCGGCTTACACCATGATGGGGTTCAATGAAAAAACCTCCGCCGACAGGTATCAGGCGGTTACAATATCTCTCTCCAAACGCAAAGGGAGCGACTCTGTTGTGGTCGCCGAAAATGTGCTGAATAAGCTTGAAGGTCTCAAGGGCTACATAATTCCGGACGGCGTGAACGTTACCGTTACAAAAAACTACGGCGAAACCGCATACGAAAAGGTTATGACTCTCCTTGAGCACCTTCTGGGCGCTATACTGGCGGTTATCATCGTTATGACAGTCACCATGGGCTGGCGTGCCGGAACCGTGGTTTTCGTGGCTCTGCCCGTCACCTTCGCCCTGACGCTGTTCGTGTACTTCATGCTGGACTACACGCTGAACAGGGTAACGCTTTTCGCCCTTATCTTCGTCACGGGGCTTGTGGTGGACGACGCTATAATCGTTGTGGAGAACATGGAGCGGCACTTCAAGATGTCCCGGAAAAACCTGCTGAAACGTGCTGTCTACGCAGTGGGAGAAGTGGGCAACCCTACTATTCTCGCCACAGTCACGGTTATTGTAGCCCTTTACCCCATGGCGTTCGTGCGGGGGTTGATGGGACCCTACATGAAGCCTATGCCCATAGGCGCTTCGCTGGCTATGATCTTCTCGCTCTTTGTGGCGCTGATCATAACTCCTTGGCTTGCCTACAAGCTTCTCGGCAGGCAGAAGCACAGCGAACAGGAAATTGATGAGGAAGAGTATGTGAAAAGCACTAAGCTCTATAAGTTCTACAACCGCATACTCACTCCGTTTATGCACAGCCTGAGCAAAAGGCTTATTCTCGGTCTTGCGGTTTTAGTCCTTTTTGCAGGAGCGTTCATGTTTGTGCCCGCCAAGCTTGTTGTCATGAAGATGCTCCCGTTCGACAACAAGAACGAGATGCAGATAATAATAGACATGCCCGAAGGCACGCCCCTTGAGCAGACGACTCTTGTTGCCGCTGAGATCGGCGCCTACCTCTCAACAGTTGCTGAGGTGGACAATTATCAGATATATTCCGGCACCCATGCTCCCATAAATTTTAACGGACTTGTGCGCCACTACTTCCACAGAAACGCCCCGAACATGGCGGACATTCAGGTGAACTTCGTGGACAAAGACATGAGAAAGCTTAAGAGCCACGACCTCGCCAAGAAGCTCCGTACCCCTGTTCAGGAGATAGCAAACCGTTTCGGCGCCAATGTTAAAATGACTGAGGTTCCGCCCGGTCCTCCGGTTCTTTCCACACTTGTTGCGGAGATCTACGGTCCCGATGCAGAAACAAGAGCTGATATTGCCTCTAAGGTTCTAAAGGTCTTCCATGACACTGAAGGCGTTGTGGATATAGACACTTACGAAGAGGCGGACATGCGCCAGCTCGGTTTCACTGTGGACAAGGAGAAGGCGGCTCTTGTCGGAGTTTCCTCCGAAATGGTCTCTCAGACGCTGTACATGGCGCTGAAAGGGATGAAGGCGGGCGTTCTCCACACAGGAACGGACAGGGAGGACGTGAGCATCATGGTTCAGCTCCCCGAAGCGGAGAAAAATGCCCTGAACAGCCTTCAGGATATTCACCTCATCTCCACGGCGGGCGTGCCTGTGGCATTGAGCGAGCTTGTTAACATGCGGGAAACGCTGAAAGATAAGGCTATATACCACAAGAATATGCAGCCGGTCACCTACATCACCGCAGATGTGGCAGGCGTTGAGGAAAGCCCCGTCTACGCCATCCTGAAAATGAAGGAGCGTGTGGCGGAGATAACCAGCAACGGCACTCCAATAAAGCAGTACTGGACAAACTCGCCGGAATTTACTGATACTCCCTCCATTAAATGGGACGGTGAATGGCAGATAACCTACGAAGTTTTCCGTGACCTCGGGCTCGCCTTCGCCGCAGTGCTTGTGATCATGTATTTCGTGCTTGTGGGCTGGTTCCGCTCTTTCGTAACACCGATCATAATGATGATACCGATCCCCTTAAGCCTTCTGGGAATTATTCCCGGGCACTGGCTTTTCGGCGAGTTTTTCACCGCAACAAGCATGATAGGCTTCATGGCTCTGGCGGGGATAATGGTGCGTAACGCAGTACTGCTGATAGACTTCATAAACCACGGAACGGCAAACGGAAAAAGCATGGAGGACGCAGTCATAGAATCCGGAGCGATCAGGACACGCCCTGTTGTTCTCACCACTGTTACGGTTATGGTGGGCGCTCTGTTCATGCTGCCCGACCCGATATTCTCCGGTCTCGGCGTATCATTGATAACAGGGGCGTTTGTGTCCACCATACTCACGCTTCTTGTAATACCGCTGGCATATTACAGGTACCACAGATTTGCGGAGAGATTTTTGAAATAAGAACGCAGGCTTTGACAGGATTGCGTCACTGCGAGGAGCAAAGCGACGCGGCAGTCCCAGATTCTTAGCTTTAGTCAAAAAACTGCTGTTTCTTGGGCAAATGCCTGAGTAAACCAATAAAAAGAAGGAGGTATGAAGATGTCAGTTAAAGATATTTTAAGACTTGTACCGGGAATAATGATACTTGTGAGCCTTGCCCTCGGCGTATGGGTAAGCCAGTGGTGGCTTCTTCTTGCCGCCTTTGTCGGACTGAACCTGCTCCAGTCGGCGTTCACCAAGTGGTGCCTCCTTGAGGACATCCTGATCAAGATGGGTATACCGAAGGAATAAACCGCAGCTTTTTAACGGTTTCAGCACTGAAAAAACCTTTCTTTAATGGAAAAGGAAGGTTTTCTCAGACTCCTTCCAAATGGAGGCTTTTTTTTCCGCAAGAATCGGGTGGATACGGTTCGTTTTTCGGTTTATTTTATTGTTATCATAAAAACGGAAGGCAGCGCATGAACCATGCAGATTATTACCGCATAGAAAAAGCCATACGCTTCATAGAGCAGAACGCCGGAGAGCAGCCCTCGCTGGATGAGATAGCTGCGCATCTGGGTCTGAGTCCGTTTCACGTCCAGCGGATGTTCACCGAATGGGCAGGGATCAGCCCCAAGCGTTTTTTGCAGTGCCTCACCATCGAAACGGCGAAAAGGCTCCTTGACGAATCCCGCTCAGTGCTGGAGGCGGCTATCGAATCCGGTTTAAGCGGTCCTTCCCGTCTGCATGATCTCTTTGTCAGTGTCGATGCCGTCACTCCCGGGGAATACAAGAGCATGGGCGGCGGTCTCGTAATAAAATACGGATTTCAGCCTACACCCTTCGGCATCTGCATGGCAGCTCTCACGGAGCGGGGGCTCTGTGCTCTGTCATTTCACGATGAAAGCAGTGCCGAAGCGGAAACGGAAGATCTGAAAATCCGCTGGCAGAACGCAAGACTGATACGTGATGATGGAGCTGTTGAGGAAACAGTACGAAGGATTTTCAAACCTGAAAAAGGGGAGGGGATAAGGGTTTTCATGAAGGGGACAAACTTCCAGATCAAGGTCTGGACTGCAGTTCTCAGCCTGCCTTACGGTGTCTTCACAAGCTACGGGGAGCTGGCGGCGATGATAGGCGCTCCTTCCGCATCACGTGCCGTCGGCACGGCACTGGGGCAGAACCGCATAGGCTACGTGATCCCCTGCCACAGGGTACTGCGGGATACGGGGGCAGTCACGGGCTACCGCTGGGGCTCCGCACGTAAAAAAGCAATGATCGCCATGGAGGCATGCGTGAAGGACTGACAGTCCGCCGATTCCTGTTTACAGCGCCGCAAACCTGCCGTAATATCCGTTTATGAATATCATGAAATTCGATTTCACAATTAAAAATATTGCTGTAGTTGTCGCTCTGGCTGTTGTGATCCTCCTTGTGATCAAGCTCCAGACCCTTGTGACCATATTCGCTATCTCCTTTTTTCTCGCATATCTCTTCGATCCGCTGATAAACTGGTTTGAGAGCAAAAAGGTTCCCCGTTATCTGTCAATCCTGCTGCTGTACGCTGTAATTGTTTTTGTCAGTGTGCTGTTTTTCGGCTCAATTGTTCCCGTTGTCTATCAGGAGAGCGTGCATCTGGCAGATGCTCTGCCCGCGTACTCCGAAAAGCTTTTCAGCCTTGTGGACAAGCTCACAGACCGCTTCGGAATAGACATCTCCTTTGAAGACATACAAAAGCAGCTTCTTCCCAAGCTGGCAGGAGTGGGCAGCACGGTTCTTTCCTCCGCTGAGGGAGTGATGAGATCAGTCAATACCATAGTGAGCCTTCTTCTCAACATAGCGCTGATACCTATCCTCACATTCTATTTCCTCAAGGATTTCAGCAGCATAAAGGACAAGATGTTCGATAAGTTCTCCGGAACCTCAAGCATAGACTACCCTAAGCACTTCATGCACTTCAACTCGCTCCTCAGCAGATATTTCAGGGGGCAGGTGCTCGTGGCGATCTTCCTCGGGGTGTCTTACACCATAGTCCTGCTCATTGCGGGGGTTAAGCCCGCCATACTTCTGGGGCTTATCTCCGGAGTGCTGAGCATTGTGCCTTATCTCGGCTTCATGATCGGCTTCTCCGCCTCGCTTATGCTCTCCGTTGTTCAGTACGGGGATTTGCTCCATCCCGCCATGGTGGTAATAGGCTTCTCCATAGTTCAGGCGCTGGAAAGCAATTATGTCACCCCGAAAATAGTCGGTGAGTCTCTGGGGCTTCACCCCACCGCGGTTATATTCGCTCTTATGGCGGGGGGCTCACTGATGGGGATAGGAGGAATGATCATCGCCCTGCCTGTGGCGTCCTTTGTTAAGGTCGTGGGGGATGAATATCTCAGCAGAATCAAAACGGAAAAGGCGGACAGGCACCGCAAGGCATAAAAAAAGGTCTGCCCCATAAGGTAGCAGACCGGAGATTTTTTCAGACTTATCCTTTTGAAATGCGTATATGAAATTGCTTCACTTCGTTCGCAATGACAGTAGCTTACGTCACTGCGAGAAGCAAATCGACGCGGCAGTCTCAAATTCTTTATTATCGGGTCTGCACCCTAAGGAAGCAGACCCTGAATTTTTTTCATTATTGAGAAAGCTGTTACGAAACAGGAGCCTACTGCTTGATCTGTTTCATTACCTCTTCCACAAAGTTTTCCTGCTTTTTTTCGATGCCCTCGCCCATCTGGAAGCGGGTAAAGGAAACGATTTTTGCGCCCTTATCGGCGGCAAGCTTTTCTATTGTGGTATCGGGATCCTTAACGAAAGGCTGGTGAACAAGGCACACTTCCTTAAGGAGCTTGGCAACCTGACCCTTGACTATGTTGGGGATCATGTTCGCGGGCTTGCCCTGCTCAGCAAGTTTAGCGGCGAAGATTTCCTCTTCCTTCGCTATATAAGCGGGATCAACTGAGCTGGAGTCAAGGAACTTGGGGTTGGCAGCCGCAACATGGAGGCAGATGTCTTTCGCAAGCTCTGCGTTTCCGCCCTCAAGCTCAACAACAACGCCGATTTTACCGCCCATGTGGATGTAAGTGCCGATGTTGCCGCCCTCACATCTTTTGAAACGGCGTATGCTTATTTTTTCGCCAATTGTGGCTATTTTCTCGTTAAGGACTTCGGCAACTGTCTTGCCTTCCGCCTGAACCTGAAGAAGAGCCTCAACATCAGCGGGATTTTTGTCTGTGATGATTTCCGCAATCTGTTTTGTGAAAGCGAGGAAATCCGCGTTTTTGGCAACGAAGTCCGTCTCGGAGTTGATTTCAACTATAACGCCCACGTTTCCTTTAAGGCAGTCCGCCACAACGCCTTCGGCTGCGATTCTGCCTTCTTTTTTAGCAGCGGCGGAAAGCCCTTTCTTCCTGAGAAAGTCTATAGCCGCTTCCATGTCGCCGTTTGTTTCAGAAAGAGCCTTTTTGCAGTCCATCATGCCTGCGCCGGTTTTCTCACGGAGTTCTTTTACAAGTGCTGCTGATATTTCTGCCATGGTGATTAGTCCTCATCCTTTATTTCGGGTTTAACAGAGGCGAGCTCTTTCGCGAGTTCGGCTTCGTCAACTATTTCCTCAACGGGAACATCGTCAGAGCCTGCGCTTCTGATCTCTTCAATAAGGTTGTCCTCTCTGAGCTGTTTGCCTTCAAGAACAGCGTCGGCTATTCTCACAGCGATAAGCTGGCAGGCACGGATAGCATCATCGTTACCGGGGATGGGGAAGTCTACAAGGTCGGGGTCGCAGTTGGTGTCAACTATGGCAACAACGGGTATGCCGAGTTTGTGAGCTTCGCTGATGGCGTTCTGCTCAAGTTTGATGTCTATTACGAACATAACATCGGGGATGTCTGTCATTTCTTTGATACCGCTGAGGTTTTTAGTGAGTTTTTCAAACTCTCTGCGAAGAACGGCCTGCTCTTTTTTGGTGAATCTGTTGATGTAGCCGCTTTCAAACATATCCTCAAGCTCTTTAAGCCTTGCGATACGTCCTTTGATTGTTTCAAAGTTAGTGAGCATACCGCCGAGCCATCTCTGGTTTACGTAGAATGCGCCGCATTTCTCAGCAGCTTCCTTGATAGCTTCCTGAGCCTGTTTTTTAGTGCCCACGAAGAGAAATTTGCTGCCTGCCTTGGAAGCGTCTCTTGTGAATTCGTAAGCCTGATTGAAGCACTGCACGGTTTTCTGAAGGTCGAGAATGTAGATACCGTTTCTCGCGCCGAAAACATATTTGGACATTTTGGGGTTCCAGCGTTTTGTCTGGTGACCGAAGTGAACGCCTGCCTCAAGCAGGTTTTTCATTGAAATATAGGACATTACAAGTCCCTCCTTTTTGTTTTTCCTCCGCCCGTATTCCGGAAAGCACCTTGTTTAACAGGCACATGCCGCCGGAAATGGTGATCAGGCGTGTGAAATGGACTTGACTTTTAACATTTGCATAGGAAAAGATCAAGGATTAATGGGCTTTTCAGCGGTATTTTTGTACAATTTTTTTTAACTGCCCCCATACTTCTTTACTAAGCAATTAAAAAAACCTAAAACAGGCTTTAAAGTAACTCAAAAGTTATAAAAACAAGGAGACCCGCTGAATGTTCCCCTATCTTTTCAAAATCGGATTCTTTGAACTGAGAATATACAGCCTGATGTACATCACAGGGCTGCTGCTCACCATATACTTTTCCCGCAGAAAAGCGGCTAAGCTCGGCATCAAATCGGAAGAGACGGAGAACTTCATTCTCTTCACATTTCTTTTCGCCCTCATCGGCGCGCGGATCTATTACGTACTCTTCCGGTGGGACTATTACGGCGGCAGCTTCTTTGAAATGATTGCCATCTGGCACGGCGGACTCGCCATACACGGCGGACTCATAGCGGGATTCATCGCAGCCATAGGCTTCTGCCTCCATAAAAAAATAAGCCCTTTCAAAATGGGCGACATTATTATCCCTTGGCTTCTGCTCAGTCAGGGACTGGGCAGATTCGGCAACTTCGCCAACGGCGAGGCGCACGGTGTGCCCACTCTTACGCCCCCTTCAATCATCTTCCGCGCTGAAAACGTCTTCCCTCAGTTCTGGGCGCAGACGCTGAAAACAGCGGGACTCAACAATAACCCCGAAAGCGTCTCCCGCCTTAAGGATATAGCAGCGCAGACCCCGGACGGACTGGCTGTGACCTTTATGGACAAAGTCTATTACATCAGGGAGTACTTCCCTTGGGGAATAAGCTTCACCAATAAGTTCGGCGCCGCCGCATGGCGTGATTTCGGCACTCTGCCCGTTCACCCCACATTTTTCTATGAAATGTTCCTCAACTTCATCGGCTTCGCGATTCTGTTCATTATGTGGAGAAAAGACTCCAATATAGGCACGGGCAGAATTGTCGGCGGCTACCTCATTGCCTACGGAGTAATCCGTGCGCTGGTTACATTCTTCCGTGCCGATGATCTCATGCTCGGTCTCCTCCGCGCCCCTCATATCGTCAGCATTATCATGGTGATTGCGGGTATCGGCTTCATAATTAACGGGCACTACAGGGCAAAAAAGCTCTGATCGGCTTTACAAAAGGGCGGAGCGGCTTTAAAATTAATCAGCTTTCTTACTGTTTTGCCCATAAAGCCATAAACAAATTTAATTCCTCCGGAGGAACACTTCATGAGTATAAGGACAACTGTTTTCGCGGCTGCAATACTGTTTTGCGCTTCCGCCGCGTCAGCTTATGATTATCCCATATCCGGCGGCAGTCCGGAAAACTACACGCCAGTTTTTGAAAAAATAAGCAGCGGTCAGTGTGATAACATGACCGCAGAGCTCACGGAGCTTGCTGAAAAGGAAGGCGTTTCACAGGACTTTTATCTCGCCCTCTGCCTCTTTGACAGCGGGCAGCTTGCTAAAGGCTACGCCGCAGCGGGCAGGCTGGTTGCCGCCGAAGACTTCGATGAGGCGATATATCTCATGGACAGGGAGGAAAAGAAGGATCTCTACTGGCCTGATGTCTACAAAAATAAAGGGTTCTCCTACTACGGCACAGGCGACCTTGAATCAGCTCTCAAATATTTCCTTAAATACAAAACAACTAAGGAATCCGATCCGGAAGTGGACTACCGCATAACAGACATATACATAAACTCAGGCGACCTTGAAAAAGCCGAAGCAGAGCTTGAGGCAGTCCGTGTTAAGGACGACCGCTACACCTACCGCAGGGGCATACTTGACCTGAAAAAAGGTAACGTGCAGACGGCTTTCAGGAATTTCCGCGGCGTAAGCGGCGAAAACACCGAAGCATACGCAAACAGCAGCTACATGATAGCCGAAATGTGCGCCTCACAGAAACGCTTCGGATGCAGTGAAAAAGCCTATGAGGCTATGGCTTCCTCCTCGCCCAACTTCGTAAGACAGAAGAAGCAGGAGCTTGAAAAACAGAAAAAACTTTTCGGCGCTGTTATCGCCATAGGCGAGCAGTACGACACCAACGTTACCTCAGTGGATGAGGACAAGGTGGAGAGCTTCTCCGAAGAGGACAGCTTCAGAACATACATATTCGCAGATCTCAGACTGAGCTTCTATGACGTTCTCTACGACAGGATAGATACCGGACTGCTCAACTACAAATCATGGAACCACAGCGTTTCGGAATACGACGCCCAGTCTCATAAGCTTTATGCCGGCTTTATCAAAAAGTATGATGATTTCGAGCTGACTCTCCCTTATGTAAGCTATGCTCTCACTTACATGGACGGTGAAAAATACTCCGACACAATTACCCTTGAGGCGAAGGGAGCATACCTCATGGACAAATGGCGTTTTTATGCCCCCGTGTCCGTCACCTTCAGGGATTACGACACGGCAACTCCCGCTGACTACAGCAGAGACGGAACCGAATACAAGGGCGGCTTAGGCGTTTCCAGAATTTTCAGCAAAATCCACATGGCAAGCCTTGAAGGACACCTCGGCACGGAAGACACTGACGGAAAATTCAGAGAAGTCACTACCGGCGAGCTTAAACTCACCTATGCCGGACAGGTCATGAAGGACACCACCCTCCAGCTTGACTACAATACGATTCTCTATGACTACAAAAACGGCGGACGTGAGGACAGATACCACAGCGCGGCAGCGACAGTCCTCTACAAATTCCTTGAGAGGCATTACATTAACTTCGGCTACAGATTCAGCCTCAACGACTCCAATGAAGATATTAACGACTATAAAAAGCACGTCTTCGATATGGGCGTGAGCTATTTCTATTAAGGAGCAAAAGATGAGATCAACAGCAATATTACTGACCGCTTTTCTCCTCGCACTCCCTGCTTTTGCTGCGGAAAAAGCGGGAGATATAAAACTGGTTAACGGAAAAGTCGAAGTCCTGAAAGAGCAGCAGGTGGTGGGCAGGGCAGCCAAGCCCGGGACAGAGTTCCTCACCGACGACCTCATACGCACAAAAAGAAAGAGCTACGCTGAGGTCACTTTTGTGGACGGCTCCAGCGTTAAGATCTATGAAAGAAGCAGGCTGAAAATAAACGGCATAGAGCGCGGAAAGGACTACAACGCCGATATTCAGAAAGGACGTGTTCTCTTTGACATTGCCAAGTCTGAGGACGTCAGCGGAGACTTCAAGGTCAAGACCACCACATCGATCATAGGCGTCAAGGGCACTTCCTTCCGCATAGATGTTCTGCCCGAGCTCACGAGGGTAACCGTTAACGAAGGTGTGGTGGAGGTCAGCAGGCTTGATGTGCCGGAGCAGAGTGTGCTTCTCAACCCGGGGCAGTCGCTGCTGATCAGGCAGGACAGCGATGAGATGAACGTCACACGCAGCCAGCCGGAGACCGACATTGACTATGAGGACGAAACGGACGGCTTAGCCGACAGAAGCGCTCTCTCTGAAAACAGGGCTCCTGTTATTCAGCAGCCGAACCTCCTACTGACCAGTCTTCAGGACGGCACGAGAGATATAGACCAGATATACGAAAAACCGCAGGACAGGGAAAACCTTGTGGAGGCGCTCACAGGAAGGGCAAGAATCCGCATTGACTTTGAGCATTAGTCTTATAGCAAACTGAAAAGTTTGAGACTGCCGCGCCTCTTTGCTCCTCATAGTGACGTAACCGACTGTCATTGCAGATCTTAGCGAAGCAATCTCATCTATCTTCTATATCAAATCCCGCAATTTATCACCAGTCTGAGGAGGCTTCACAGCCTCCTTTTTTCATTTAAGGTAAAATTCACTGGAACTTTCATGAATTAAGATTAATATTATAATAATTAATACCGATATATGTATTATCACTGATTCCGAAAAGGTATTTATGTTTTATGATTACGGCGGAACGCTGGCCCTGATAGCGGTAAGGACATTATTTCTGATTGCCGGACTTTACGGAATACTCGCAATGTTTTCCGAGATAATATCCTACAGAATAATAAGATTTAAGGCATCATCATACGTTTTGTGCGGCTTCTCCGGATTTATTGCGGTAAGCGGTCTCATGCCTTTTGAGCCTGATTTCAACTCCCTTGCGTTCGTACTGTCCGTCAGCCTTGCATGCTTCGTCTACACCCACTATTTCGGAGTAAGGATCCCGCTGCTGATAGAAACCGCGGCGGAAAAAGAGAAAACCCTCATAGAAACTTATATTAACGACCTCGCCTCACCGTTCATCCCCAAGAAAAAGCATTTGGATCTGAATATTCCCTACTGCCGCATAGATTACGACCGGACGGAAAGAGCAATTAACCTTGAGAGCAACGGAAAATATGACGCCAAAGAGCTTTACCGTTTCGTGGAAGAGGCTGTCAGGAGCGAATACCGCATAATAAGCAGAAGACCGCCCACAGGGAAAAACAACAGGTTCAGCCTTATCCTCGAACCGAAATCGGAAATACTCAGGAAATAGAAAAGCCCTCCCGTTTTATTCAGAAGGGCTTGGGAATCGTCTTTTTACGCTTTGCCGGCGGAGCCGAGAACGTTAAGGTTTTTATGCTTGTAAAGCTCTATAAGCTCTGTTCTTGCGGGTTTAAGATATTTTCTGGGGTCAAACTCATCGGGGTGTTTTGCCAGAGTTTCCCTTATCATCGCCGTGAATGCCAGCCTGCCGTCGCTGTCTATGTTGATTTTGCACACGGCGCTTTCGGCGGCTTTTCTCAGCTGCTCCTCGGGGATTCCCACCGCGCCGTCAAGCTTGCCGCCGTAATTATTAATGATTTCCACATATTTCGGGACAACAGAAGACGCGCCGTGGAGAACTATGGGAAAACCGGGAAGACGTTTTTCGCACTCCTCAAGTATGTCAAAACGGAGAGGGGGCACTGATTCGCCGGGTTTAACCTTAAATTTGTAAGCCCCGTGTGAGGTGCCGATGGAGATCGCAAGGGAATCAACGCCTGTTCTCTTGACAAATTCCTCAACCTCGTCAGGGTTGGTGTAGTGAGATTTCTCGGCGGAAACATCGTCCTCTATCCCTGCGAGAACACCGAGTTCGCCCTCAACCGTTACATCAAACTGGTGGGCGTACTCAACGACTTTTTTGGTGACTGCTATGTTGTCTTCAAAGGAGTGGTGGCTGCCGTCTATCATTACTGATGAGAAACCGAAGTCAACGCAGTCCTTGCATGTCTCAAAGGTATCCCCGTGGTCAAGATGCAGCGCTATGGGTATTTCGCAGCCCATTTCCTTGGCAAGCGCCGTGGCGCCCATTGCCATATAGCGGAGCATGGTGGCGTTCGCGTATTCCCTTGCCCCTTTGGAAACCTGAAGGATCAGGGGTGACTTGGTCTGCACGCAGGCGGTTACTATCGCCTGAAGCTGCTCAAGGTTGTTGAAGTTGTAAGCGGGTACGGCGTACTTGCCTTCCATAGCTTTTTTGAACATTTCCCTTGTGTTCACAAGACCTAATTCTCTGTAGGAAACAGCCATTTATAAAACCTCCGTTACATTATATCTGTCAAGAAAACCGCCAATCAATAATCCCCTTCAGGGCGGGCTTCTTTATGCTCGGGTTATTAAAGAAACATGCTCAGGTTCATGCGGATTTCATCCATTTTGAGCCTTATGCCGTCTCTGCTGTCAGCGGCGCAGTTGGGTATAACCATTCCGTAAAACTTAAGCCCGTAGTGGGTGCAAACCTTCTTCGCCCATTCCACTGCCGGTTCGCCGTGACCTCTGTTCCCCGCGCCCTGAACAAAGACAAAGAACAGCTTCTGCTCCGGTCTGAACTGGGGGATTCCGGCTCTTTTCTTGAGGCAGACCCATCTGTCCATAAAGGTTTTGCAGATGCCTGAAACCGCCGCGTAATAGTTGGGGGAGGAGAGAATAATCAGATCCGCCTCAAGGAGCTTGGGCAGCACGGCTTTAAGGTCGTCGTCCGTTTCACAGATTCCTTCACCTGTGCGGCAGTTTTCGCATCCGCCGCAGTTTGAAAATTTAAGATCCTTCAGTGCGATAACCTCGCAGTCCTCGCCGCTGTATTTTTCAGCAAGCTGTTCTGAAAGCCATGCGCAGTTGCCTTTTGCACGGGGGCTCCCGTTAATTATCAAAACCTTCATAACGTTCTCCAAGTTCATATTATCCGTATTAAGCTTAACTCTGCAACATCTTTTCATAATAAATAATCACCTTGACGAACGAAGGCGGGAAAAGGATAATTCAGCTATGGAAGATATGCTTAATAAAATCGAAAATCTCGGAATAAAAGTGATCCGTCCGTCCGAAAACGGCGCCTTTTCCTTTGACGGAGCAAGCTATGACATGCCTGCGGGCACCGTGACGGTTTGGCTGGAAACAGTGTTTGCCGACAACGCAGGTCTTGTCGGGCTTACCAGCGGGGAGTTCAGGGCAGTTCTGCTTAAAGGCGTTTATAAGGACTTCGTGCGCCTCATAGAGGGTGAGCCCAATATTGAACCCGCCAAAATGGTAAAGCTTGCGGAAACAGCGGTCAATATTGAAAAGGGGCTTGATATTTCCGTGCGCCTCGGTGTTTTCCTCTCAGGGGAGGACCAGCGCTTCGTTTTCAGGGCGGAGGAGATAACGCCAGCCGACAAATACCTGTACGACAGGCGGATTCCGTCGGTTCCCGCAGCTCTTTCCTCAGTGGAATACACACTCTCCCAGAACGAAGGAGCACCGGAAAAAACCCTGTACGGAAGGGGTATGCTGAGCGGATACCTCCCCGAAACCCTTTCGCCCTTTGCCCTGTCCCTCGCAAAGACTGTGCCTGATTTGTTTAACCCGCTGATGATAAGCGTTAACGTGAAAACATCCAGCCCGTCCCTCGCCTGCATATGCGGCAAGCCGTTTATCAACACCTCAAACGCCGAGCACATCTGCACCACCGCCGGAACAACTCAGGACTACTACCTGCTGAACTACGCTCCGTGGATATATGTGAAGAACACCAAGTCATCCTTTAAGCATCCGAACCTTAAGATCTTCGCCATAAACGATGAAGAGATCACCGAAGGCATAGAGGACATAAAGTCAAAGGAGATCACTAAAGAACTCCTCTTCTCAGATGATTTCAGCGAGCTTTTAGCCCTCTGCGCAATGACAATGCAGCTTATCCAGCTTAAAACGTGGGAAGCGTTCACCGAAGCCTACTCCATGCTGAAGGATTTTGAAACCCTGCTGAGGTTTGTCTATCTCACAAGAGAAAAATCGCTGATAGACTCATCTCTCGATATGCCGCCGTTTCTTGATCCGTTCTACCCGCCTGTAAAATCGGTGATACACCGGAGCTTTAAGACCGCGGACTTTGATTCTCTGTTCGCTGCACTGCCCGCCGCAAAAAGGTTCCTTATCGGTAAGGATAAGCTCCGCAGAGCAGTGAAAAGCCTCCACGCCTGCCTTGACCTCAGAGATCGGGCGGCGGAAGCTCTCTTCGGCGTTTCGGCTGCTCTCAGCGGTCTTGTGCTCTCCTTCGGCAGTGAAATGGTTGAGGGCAGGCTGATAAAAAGCCCAATGGACGCATTCGCATTTGACCTCACTGATCTCAAAAATTTCTATAATGACGAGTACTACGGCAACATACCCGTCACCCTTTGGTTCAAGAAATGGCAGGGGGAACGCACGGCGGCTCAGTTTGTGCCTTACGATATTTACGAAAAGGACATAGCGGACACTGCCTCAATAGTCAAAAAAATGCTGACAAAAAAGCAGACGGAAATCCCCTGCGTGTCGTTCGGTCATAAGGATTATGAGGGTGTGGGCTGCGCTCCTGTCCGCATTGGTGACAGACTCACGGACATTGCCCTTGTGCGCAATCTCTCCCCCGTGATGCTGAGCTGTCTGGACGGGTGCCACGCAGTGGTGACAGACACGGCTCCGCTGTTTGCATACCTCACGGAATACTGCATACGCACTGAAACGCCGCTGTACTCCGGAGTGCGCTTCGCCGGACTCATCGGAAACGGTAAAAGAATAAAGCTTTACGGAGACAAAATAGAAATAAAGGACTGATGCCCTATGGAAGAAAACTTTGAAAACGTCTCAGACTGCCTGCATTCGCCAAGGGTTCAGCATGTGCTGACGGAAACCGAAGAGAACTTCAAAGACCGCATCAAGGGGATGATTGCCGGAAATATCATAGGCGATATGCTCGGTCTCACCCAGATGTCGGGAGAGGGCACGCTTACGCCGGTCCGCCCGGTTCAGCTTAAGGGAAAATATCAGAAGGATATAACCGGAGGCGGAATATATGGACTGCCCGCCGGAAGCTGGACGGATGACACTTCAATGCTTATAGCCCTTGCTGAAAGCCTCCTTGAAAAAGGATGCGTCAATCCGGAAAATGAACGCAGACACTACATGAAATGGTTTATCGAAGGCGCATATACACCGTCCGGAGAAGCCTTTGACATAGGGCGCACCACAAGGGAGGCGCTCACGACAGGCACCGCCCCTTCCGACAGGGAATCCAACGGAAACGGAGCCCTCATGCGCTCGTCAGTTATCACGGCTTGGTACATCAGCTCCGCGGATAAAAACCTCATTGACGCCTCCGGTCTCTCCTGCTCGGTCACCCACGCTCACCCCATAGCCAAATTCACGAACGTTGTCTACAACCTGCTCCTCAAGAAGCTCATTTCGGGTTTTGAGCCGGAACAGGCAGTGATGTCCCTGCGGGATGAATACGAAGGGCTTATGGATGACCTGAGGGATATATTCCTTGAGCCGGAGGTCTACCAGACCACACCGTACTGCGTGACAACACTTGAGACGGCAATCTGGCTGAATATGGAATCCGCTTCATTCGAGGAGGCGCTCCTGAAGGCAGTTAACATAGGCGGAGACACAGACACGGTCGGCGCCGTAACCGGAGCCGTGGCAGGGGCAATCTACGGATGCGCCGCAATACCCGCTGATTGGATGCGCTATGCTGAGAATGTTATGAAAAGATATGCCGGACTGAAGATATTTTTATAGACACAAGCTGTTTTTTTGGGGATGCGTTGAAGCGAAGCCGTGTTTATCACGGTGCGGGCGTGTAAGTCAAACTGACATGATGTACAGTTTGATGTGATAAAACGTAGACCCTTCGCTTCAGTTAAGAATGGCACCGTGATAAGTTGCCCGTTTATTCCTCATTGCTTTTGGCGGAAAGGGAAACAATGTTCAGCTTCACCGTGAGCATGTTTTTGGTCATGTTTTCGGTAAATTCGGAATCATGCAGACCGTAGTGGCCCATTATTATTTGCAGCGCCTTACGCTTTTCCGCATGGCTCTCCTGAATAACAGCATCTGCCTCGCCGCAGACAGAGGTAAACTTTGTTGTCCACCTGCATGCGCTTTCTGCCCTTACAAGCTCATTTCTCAGAATTATCTGGAAATATACCTTCGGGTCTTGCTTAAGAAGATCTATCTTACGCCCCTGTGACGCACAGTGGAAATACAGCGCGTCATCCCTGTAGCCGTAGTTCACGGTCACAAGGTAAGGGTAGGGGGCGTCCGCCAGAGCAAGGTGAATCACTTCACCCTGCTTCAGCAGATTTTCCAATAATTTATAATCTTTTATCTCTCTCTCAGACCTGCGCATCTGTAAGCTCTGTTTCCTCTTCAACGCATCCGGTGATTATCCCGCATGAGCGTTTTCTCCGCTCCATACGTTTTTCAGGCATGTTTTCCTTGCATTTAACACATGCTCTGTCGGGGTCAAACTCGATATTTCCGCCGTCAATCACAAGCTGGGTTCCGTTCACAAGAAATCCCGCCACCTTTACTCTGGCTTTTTCAACAAGCCTGCTGAAAGTGGGGCGTGAAACGTTCATAAGCACGGCGGCTTCCTCGTGGGAGAGTCCTTCATAGTCTGCGAGTCTTATAGCTTCAAACTCGTCAAGAGTGATTCCCACAGTTTTCAGCTTCTTAGCCGGAACCCCCCGGGGTTTGAAATGACAAATTTCCGGCACAACACCTACTGTGCGTGGTTTTAATGGTCTGGGCATAGTACACGTCCTCCAATGAAAAAACTAACGATGGTTGCACAAATTAAAAAACGTAATAGCTGTTATTACTACCGTTTCGGTATGTAAAATCATCATTTAGCGCATTTGTCAACAATTAAATTGTTAGCCCCTTAATAAGGAGCCCATTTTTAGCTTAATCACAAATAATTTATACTCTGAAATTATTTTAAAAATTGTTCAGATGTCTGACCATTTACATTTACTTATACTTTACACTGGTGCGATTCCGCATACTATAGCTAAAAACAGACTGAACACCGGTGCTAACCTGAACCCGAAGACTCAGGAGCGCAGCTCCGCTATTCAAATCTTGCGAACCTTTCGGGAGAAAACCTCATTTTTCTGTCAGGAAGCGATACGCCGTCCTTAAATCTGCCGACTGCTATGAGCATCGGCACAACCTTGTCCGCTTTTATGCCGAAGGCTTCTTTTATCTTACCCTCGTCGAAACCGTCCATGGGGTGGGTAACATAGCCGAGTCCTTCCGCCGCTGTCATAAAATTCATGGCGAAAAGACCCGCGTTCTTAGCGGAGAAAACCTTTCTGCGCTCGCTGTCAGGCAGACCGTAAAAGCCGCCTGCTGTCTTCTTCACACTCTCTGCCGCCGCCGCGTCCGCATAACCCTTGTCCACAAGGTCGCTTGCCACTGCGTCCAGATTTTCCTCCACCGCGTCCGTATTGCCTATGATTATCAGCACTGCGGAAGCCTCCTCAGCCTTAGGCTGGTTAAAGGCGCACTCACGGAGAGCCTTCTTGCGCTCCGGCGAACGCACAACCACAACCTCCCAAGGCTGGATGTTGTAAGAGGACGGAGCAAGAGCCGCAAGCCTCAGAAGCTCCGTAAGCTCATTATCGGAAATTTTGAAGGACGGATCGAAGAAATTCACTGATCTGCGGGTAATAATGGTCTGAATGGTTTCCATGTTTCACCTCGTCATGGACTATTATACCATTCCGATCCGATTAAGGTATGTAAAGTTCGTTAAAAATGTCTATTCTTTTTCTCCGGTGTAGCCCTTGCAGACCACATAAATCTCAAAGGAGCTCTTCCTTGTGGCTGAGGGTCTGATAACCTTCACCATACTGAAGCACTTGCGAACCGCCTTGAGGAGCTCCTGCGTGTCCTCGCCGTCGAACAGCTTGAAGCAGAAATTGCCGTTTTTCCTCAGAACCTTTTTAGTGAAATCAAAAATTATCTTCACCAGATCACAACTGTTTACATGATCCAGAAGCTTCGTTCCAGATGTGTTCGGCGCCGCGTCCGAGAGAACAGTGTCAAACTCGGGGCATACGGCAAGCACCCTGAGCAGCACCTCATTGTCGGTCAGATCGCCCAGAACAAAATGAAAATTCGGATGCCCCATCCCCTCGACCTGAATGAGATCAACTCCCACCACAGGCTGCTTTTTCACCGTCTCAAGCACAATCTGGCTCCAGCCGCCCGGGGAGCATCCCGCATCCAGAACACGGCTGTTCGGATTATAAAGGGCGTACTTCTTGTTAAGCTCCGTCAGCTTGTACGCAGCACGGGATTTGTAGCCTTCCTTCTTCGCTTTTCTGTAAAAAGCGTCTTTTCTGTTATACATTTATCATTTCTCTCTTGCTGAACATCTTAGCCGTGAGCAGCTTTTTTTAAGTTCTCAGGTTCTCTCCCTGAAGCCGGATAAGGCTGACTTATTCCTTGCTGACCGGAACCACGTCATAATGCTCTATGTGGAAGTCCTCACTGGGATTGACCTCTATTGTCACGCTCATCATGAGCTCTATTTCATCAAGGCTTTCCTTTTCGTCGTTTAGTATCAGGTCGACAACATCGGGATGCGCCTCAACGAGAATCCTTTTATTTTTGAAGTAGGGCGCTATGCGGCGTATTTCACGGAGTATGTCATAGCAGACAGTGAGCTTGGACTTCACTATCCCCCGCCCTTCACAGTAGGGGCACGGCTCGCTGAGGGTGCGTGTGAGGCTTTCCTGCACACGCTTTCTTGTGACCTCCACCAAGCCGAGAGGGGAGATGTTCACCACGGAGCATTTCGCCCTGTCGCCCTTAAGCTCGCCTTCCAGAGAGACAAGGACTTTTTCTTTGTTCTCGTCCCTGCTCATATCTATGAAATCCACGATTATTATACCGCCGATATTGCGGAGCCGAAGCTGCCATGCTATCTCTTTTGCCGCCTCAAGGTTGGTTTTCAGTATGGTTTCCTCAAAGTTGCGCTTGCCCACAAAACGTCCGGTGTTCACGTCTATCACGGTGAGCGCTTCCGCCTGATCTATTACGATATAACCGCCGGATTTCAGCCATACTTTTTTGTCCAGTATGCGGTTGATCTCTATCTCTATGTTGTAATGGTCAAAAACGGGCAGCTCATGTTCATAGAGCGCCACTTCGACATGGAGATCCGGCATATATTCCCGCAGGAAGGTCTTCATTTTCAGATAGTCCGCCTTGTTGTCTATGATGATGCGGCTGACCTTCTCATTAACCACATCACGGAGTATGCGGAAGATAAGATCATGATCCTCATATACAAGGGCGGGCGCGCCGGAGCGGGTCATCCGCTCCTGAATCTTCGTCCAGAGACGCAGGAGATACTCAAAATCGCTCTTTATCTCTTCGTAGCTGCGGTCAGCGGAGACCGTGCGGGCGATCAGCCCCATGCCCTTCGGCTTGGTATCCTTGAGTATCTGGCGGAGGCGCTCACGCTCCTCATCCTGCTCTATCTTGCGGGAAACACCCACATGCTCATAACCGGGCATGAGGACGATATAGCGCCCGGGAACGGTTATATGCGTGGTAAGGCGGGCGCCTTTCTGCCCTATGGCTTCCTTGGCGACCTGAACGATTATCTCCTGCCCTTCACGCAGAAGATCCTGAATGGGGGGGAATTCCTGAACGCGGCGCTCAGCCTCAAGATCATCAAACTCGATTGTGCCGTCCACGCTTTTTTCAAAAAAAGCCACCTTATCCCCGTTTTCCACATAAATATCCGCGACGGGAAGAAAGGCTGCCTTGCTTAAGCCAATATCAACGAAGGCGGACTGTATGCCCGGAAGCACCTTAACCACCCTGCCTTTGTATATATTGCCCGCAACATTTTTGCTGTGGGCGCGTTCTATGAATATTTCAGCCGTGCTTCCGTTTTCCAGCACAGCCACACGGCATTCATTTACCGTTGAATTTATTATTATCTCTCTGGACATAAATCAGCTCACCTTAAAGCCTGATTCTGCCCTCCAGAGCCTTCAGCAGTGTTACCTCGTCCGTGTGTTCAAGATTGGAGCCTATGGGGACTCCGCTTGCTATTTTCGTCACGCTTATTTCAGGAAAACGTTTCAGAAGACGGGCGATGTAGATTGCTGTGGTTTCACCCTCAACATCTGTGTTCATCGCCATTATAACTTCCGTTACCTCGCCGCCCTCAAGCCTTTCCAGCAGGGAGGCTATGCGCAGCTCGTCGGGTCCTATGCCGTCAAGGGGGGAAATTCTCCCGCCGAGAACATGGTACAGTCCCCTGAAGCTTCCTGTGTTTTCTATGATGAAAATATCCTTCGGTTCCTCAACAACGCATATCTGAGAGCGCACACGGTACCGATCCTCACAGACCGAGCAGACCGGAGCCTCGGATATGCCGCCGCAGACTGAGCAGAAGACGGTTTTTTCCTTAAGGTATACAATGCTTTCCGCAAGGCGCTTTACATCCTCCGGCTTCATCTTGAGCACGTGGAGGGCAAGGCGTCCCGCTGTTTTCCGCCCTATACCGGGCAGACGGGAAAGCTCATTAAGGCAGTTTTCAAATATTCTGTTCTTTATCATGCCGCAACAGAGGCAAAAAACGCCTTAAAACATTCCGGGCAGATTAATGCCCAGATTTCCCGTAATCTTGGAAAGTTTTTCCTGCATCTTAGCCTGAGCCTTGCCCATGCCTTCATTAACAGCAGCCACAACAAGATCCTGAAGCATTTCAATATCTTCGGGGTCTACAACATCCTTCTCGATTTTTATGCCGAGAAGCTCGTTCTTGCCGTTTACCTGAACCGTCACCATTCCGCCGCCCGCGGAAGCCTCTACAACCTCCTGCGCTGCCTCGGCTTGGGCTTCCTCGATCTTTTTCTGCATCTTCTGTGCCTGCTTCATCATCATCTGAATGTTCATGTTTAATTCTCCTTAAAATTCTGAAATATATATATTAGATTCTGTTACTTACGTTTTGGCTGCTTAACAGCGGTTTTCAGAACATCCTGTCAGAAAACCGCACACGCTCGCGCCGGACTTCGTCCGTCTTCGCTCCGCACGGCGCAGCTTCCATCCATGGAGCTGTGCGTTACTTCGTCATCCTGAGCAAAGCGAAGGATCTCAGAATGACGGAGGCAAGGATCAACCCGCGCCCTGAACTGCATATTATAAGACTAAAAACAGATTTTTTCAAAGATAATAATAAAAATGTTTCACGGGAAACAATTGCGGGCACAACGCTGTTAAAGGACGCAAAATAATTAAGAATCTTTAAAAGGGCATTGGAAATGCTTGATCAAAAAGCTGCCCCCGCAAGCAGGGACAGCTACAATCGGTACAGGCGAAACTCCTACTTTTTCCCCTCAATCACAACGGCAAACGGAGCCTTGATCCCTTCGGGAAGTAAGCCGAGTATATCGGTGGCGGTGCCTCTGTAATTTTTTTCATCAGGCATGGAGAGGTTTATGGAAAGGGATACCCGTTTGCCTATGCCTTTAAGCTCCTCAAGGGTGCGGACAAGGGCGTAGGGGCGTTCAAAGATAACCGCAGTCTGCTTGGTATTCTTCATATGGTTGAAAAACTTGGCGCGCTCCTGCTTATCCTTCGGCGGAAAGCCCGCAAAAAGGAAGGATTCGGCATAAAAGCCGCTCACAGAGAGGGCGGCTGTCACAGCCGAGACAGCGTTCAGTGAACGTACCTCAGCACCTGCGTTTATGCACATATCCACAAAGTCATACCCGGGATCAGCCACACAGGGCGTTCCGGCATCCGAAAAAAGTATCGCAGTGCCGCATGAGGAGACGGCGGCGATCAGCTCCTTCTTCTCCTCATCCGTTGAATGCTCGTTAAGAAGCCTGTATGAGTGTTCACGGCAGCCCACGGCGGCAAGAAAACGCAGGGTAGTCTTGCGCTCCTCGCCTATTATGAGATCCGCGTTCTTTATTTCATCTAGCGCATAAGCGGGGAGCTGCGAATAGTTTCCGCTTATGGGTGATGCGAGTATTTTTAAAAGAGCCATCAGCCTATTATCTCCACTCCGCCGAGATAAGGGCGGAGAACTTCGGGAACTTTCACACGCCCGTCCGGCAGCTGATAGTTTTCAAGCACGGACAGGAAGGTTCTGCCCACGGCGAGTCCTGAACCGTTGAGCGTATATACGAAATCCAGCCGTTTATCCCCCGCCTTTCTGAAGCGGATATTGGCTCTGCGTGCCTGAAAGTCCGTAAAGCAGCTGCATGAGGAGATCTCCCTGTAGCAGTTCTGCCCGGGCAGCCATACTTCTATATCGTAGGTTTTTGCAGAAGCAAAACCTATATCCCCCGTGGAGAGGGTCATTACTCTGTAGTGGATACCCAGAAGCTGGAGGATGTTCTCGGCGTCACGGAGCAGAAGTTCAAGCTCTGCCCAGCCGTCCTCCGGCTTCACAAGCTTCACAAGCTCCACTTTATTGAACTGGTGCTGGCGGATAAGACCCCGAACATCCTTGCCGTGTGAACCCGCTTCTCTCCGGAAGCAGGGTGAATATGCGCAGTGTTTTATGGGCAGAGCCGACTCATCAAGAATTTCACCGGCGTAAAGGTTTGTCACGGGTACTTCCGCAGTGGGTATGAGATAAAGCCCGTCACGCTCGCACTTGAAAGCGTCCTCCTCAAACTTGGGAAGCTGACCTGTTCCGGTCATGGACGCGGCGTTCACCAGAAACGGTGTCATTACCTCCGTGTATCCCCTTGAGGACTGAGTATCCAGCATGAAGTTGATAAGCGCTCTCTCAAGCTTGGCACCCATTCCGGTATATGCGGAAAAGCGGGCAGCGGCAACCTTTGTACCCCGCTCGAAATCCACAAGCTTGAGGTTTTCCGCTATATCCCAGTGAGGCTTTGCTTCAAAATCCAACGAAGGCTTCGCCCCCCATTCACGGTAGAGAACATTATCCTCCTCGCTTCTGCCAAGCGGGAGTGAGTCATCCACAAGGTTCGGCAGAGTGAGGAGCATCATCCTCTGGCGCTCCTGAATATCCGTAAGCTCTCTGTCCATCTCCGCTATGCGCTCTGAAACCTGCTTCATTTCTTTCTGAGCGGCGTCAACATCGCCGCCCTGCTGCTTTATGAGAGGGAATGACTTGGAAAAATCGTTCCTTTTTTTCTTAAGCTCTTCCGCTTCAAAGATAAGCTTCTTTCTTTCATCATCCAGCCGAAGCAGGGTATCGAAGTCGAACTCTGCGCCCCTCTTCGCCGTTTTTTCCTTAACCAATTCCAGATTGGCAGTTATATATTTAATATCAATCATTTAATTATTCTCCGTTCCGCCCAGATTATCGGTAATTCTCGTCAGCAGTTTTGAAAGCTTGGATGTTATGTCCGACGAGTATTTGCTGTTCGGAAACTCCCTGATAAGCGCCCTGTAATACTTTATGGCTTCCGCCTCGTACCCCTCTTTCCCTGCGTAGTAATCACCCAGCATAGTCAGGCTCTCAGGGTAAACAACTGTGTCCGGATAGTTTTCCACAATGTACTGCAATCTTTTAACAGCGGGGCGTTCCTTGTCCGTACGGAGGTAAAACTTAGCCACAAGAAGCTCACGCTCGCCCATAAGACCCCTGAGCTCACGTATTTTATCCGCAAGCTCATACTCTTTCGCATATCCCGGGTTTTCGTTCCTCAGTTCGCTGAAAATACGAAGAGCCTCCTCAGCGTTTTTCATATCCCTGTCCGGAGCGCCTATCTGCCTGTAATAGCAGAGCCCGAGCCTCAGCTTTGCCCTCGGAGCATCGGATGAATAGGGATAAATCCGCAGATATGTCTCATAGCTTGGAATGGCGAGTTCGTAATCCTTCGCAAGGAAATGGCTGTCCGCAAGGAAAATCTGCGCATTGCCCGCCATGTCGGGATCTCCGGCGTTTCTTATTGCCGCTTCAAACTGCTCCGCAGCGTCTTTATACTTCTTGCGCTCAAAGTACTGCATGCCTTTCTTCATGCTCACTTCGGCGGGAATCTCTTTAGGGGGCTGCTTGGCGCAGGAAACCGCAATAACCATAGCCATCAGTGTGATAATTAATTTACGCATCAGTTTTACCTCTGCTGTTTTTATGAGAAATTTATTTTTTATTGTTATTATCTCAGCATACAAACCAAAATTCTTAAAGCGGTCTTATGACCTCGCACACTATATCCGGATAGCTTATTTTTTCTATCCGGCAGACATACGGACCATAGCCGCTGATCGCTTCGGAATCGGTGAAGAGGACTTTCCCGTCCACCTCCGGAGCCTGAAACAGGGCTCTTCCTTCCATCAGAAACCCGAACTCATCGTTAGGCTTTTCGGCAAAGCAGATGATGTCATTTTTCTTAACTTTTTTCAAGCGTTCACGGGTGTTTTTTATCTGCGCCTTACGGAGCGCGCCGATCCTTCCCCGAACCGTCCTGCCGTCCACCCTCATGCCCATCGCGGTGGCTTTTGTGCCTTCCTCGGGGTAGAACGGGAAGAAGCCTGCATAATCCGGCTTGTACTCCTTCACAAATTCAAGGAGTTCTGCGAACTCCTCATCTGTTTCCCCGGGGAAGCCGACTATCATTGTCGTACGGATGAACGCTTCAGGATCGATTTCCCTTATCATGCTGAAAACATGTTTTATGCCGTCCGGTGTGGATTTCCTGTGCATATCCTTCAGCACACGTTTATTGATGTGCTGAACCGGAATATCGTAGTAGCTTAGAATCTTCTCTGAGTTTTTGACGAGTTTTACAAGTTCCTCCGTCACTCCGTCGGGGTTGAGGTACATGATCCTCACGTAGAAGTCGCCCCCGATTTTATCTATCTCCCGCAGAAGCCTGCAAAGCATCGGCTTTTTGTAAATATCTGTTCCGTATTTGGTATTATCCTGAGAAACAAGCACAAACTCCTTGACTCCCTGATCCTTCAGGGCGGTTATCTCGTTCACTATGTCCTCAATGCGCCTTCCGGTAAGGTTTCCTCTGATGGAGGGGATGGTGCAGTATGTGCAGCGGTTGTTGCACCCTTCGGATATTTTGATGTATGCGCTGAAGGGCACTCCGGTGAGTACGCGCGCGCCGCCGTAAAGGAAATCACGCTCCTTCCTCACAGGCTCGACCCCTTCCAGATAGGCTATGACATCGCTCATTTTGCCTACGCCCGTATGAAAATCTATCTCCGGCAGCTCGCCTGCCACATCGTTCTTGAATCTCTCTGTCATGCAGCCGGTGACTATCAGCTTCGCATCAGGCTTTTTCACCTGCGCCGCCTCAAGCACAGCCTCCACAGCCTCGTTCACCGCAGGTTCAATAAATCCGCATGTGTTGATTATTATCGCGTCCGCGTCGGCCATCTCAAGGCTTATCTCATGCCCGCCTTCCTGAAGCGAACCCATGAGATACTCAAGATCGACTTTGTTTTTTGAGCATCCTAAACTTATGTAAGAAATCTTCATGTTGTCCTTTTCTTTTGTATTTTTATCAGCGAAGCAGGCTCAGTTTTCTGAGAAGAGTTTGAGAAACACTTTTTTTTCTGTTCAGTACCCTTCGTCCTCAAACCATTTCTTCGCAATTACGCAGTCGTTGTCTATTGCTTTTATGAGTGTTTCCACATCCGGGAATTTCTCTTCTGGACGGATGTATTTAAGCAGCTCAATTTCCGTATCCTCCCCGTAAATGTCTCTGCCGAAATCGAAGATGTGCGTTTCCACCTTCATCTGATCAGGAAAACTGAAGGTGGGTCTTCTGCCTATGTTTGTGACAGACCTGTGCCGCACTCCGCCGATTACCGCCATGCTGATATAGATTCCCGCCTTGGGGATCAGTTCATTACGGAAGTCTATATTCGCCGTCGGGTAGCCCAATTGTCTGCCCACCTTGTTTCCGTCAACGACTTTTCCCTCGATAAAAAACGGGCGTCCGAGAAATTCGGCGGCTTTTTCCATATCTCCCTCAAGGAGAAAATTGCGGATATTCGTGCTGGAAACGGTGACGCCCCCGCAGGTGACCTTCGGTACACGAACGGCTGTGAAGCCGTATTTGCTGCCGAGGGTGACAAGCAGGTTATAATCTCCGCTCCTTGCTCTGCCGAAGCGGTAGTCATAACCGACAATGACGACGACCGCGCGGAATTTCTTTACCAGAAACTCTCTCACAAAAACTTCCGGGTCAATGTCCGCGAATTTGCGGCTGAACTCCAGAATGAACATGCTCTCCACCCCGGCTTCGGCGAACGCTTTTATCTTTGATTCCTCTGTCATGATCAGCTTGAGATCGGCACCGAAAAATTTCATCGGATGCGGCTGGAAGGTTACCACGGAGGGAACAAGCCCTTTGGTTTCGGAAATATGACAGAGTCTGTCTGTTATTGCCTTATGCCCCAGATGAAAGCCGTCAAAGTTTCCCAGAACAACGGCATGGGGTTTTTCGGTAAAAAAGCCTTCAATGTTTCGGATTACCTGCATTGCGTCAAAATATGACAAACGAAACAGATAAGCAACAATTTTCAGAAATATGACGTCTTTGTCTTTCGCAGGCTAAACTTAACTGCACATTTGCCGAAAAAACGTGTATAGGTATGTTTGGTATTTTAGAAGTATAATTATGTATTAACACTATTTCGGCGGGTATATATGTTCCTTTCAAAAAAACACACGGTTTATGTCAAGAACATGGATATAAGCTTTGAGGTCAAATCCGGCAAGAACCTTTTCACGGCGCTGGAGGAGAACGGAATAAAAATTTCGAGCCTTTGCCGCGGCAACGGTCAGTGCGGCAAATGCAAAATAAGGATAGAGACTAAAAATATCAACAAGCCCACACGTCTTGAACGGAGATCACTCTCCGAGCTCAGCATCAGCATGGGCATACGCCTTGCGTGCGAATATGCGGTGAAAAGCGATATAGTCATAGATACGGACGAACTTGCCAAAAGAGCGAATGACGATCCCTGCGTGCTCTCGGTGCAGACCCTTGCCAAGCTTGAGGAAGCCGCAGACGTGTACGGAGCTGACGAACTTCCGCTAATGTCCGGCATGGCAGAGCCTGAGCAGGAACACACGGAAGAAGAGGAGCACGAGAACTCCGAGGAGGACGAAAACGAGTTTAAGTCTGTCCTCTCAGGCGGAATGTTCCATTCTCAGCAGGATGAGCCGGAGTACGAGGAAGAATCCGCAGCAGAACATGAACCCGGGGAAGAACCAGCGCAGGAAGAGGAGCAGGAGCCTGTTATCGTGAAATACACGGAACCAGAGCCGGAGCCTGAACCTGAGGAGGAGCCGGAGGAAAGAGACGTGGACTACAGCACGGACGGTTTGCTTCTCATTCAGGCACCAAGAGGCATAACCTACTTCCACTATTCAGCGGGCATAGGCGGAATATCCTCAAAGGATTTCATAGAGACCGACAGAACCATAGCTGAACTTCTCCGTCAGGGCGAGCTGAAGCAGTTTCTTGACTCTAGCCTCCGCTACAGCGGTTATGAGAGAGCTATACTGATCCTCAGTGAGAAGCATTTCGAGGGCGAAAACGTCTTCGGGCTGATAAATTACTGCTCCTTCACCGACAACGGTCTTTTCTGCGAGGTCATACAGCCGGCGGGCTCACCGAAGGATATTCTGAAATTCTTCCGCTTCCTCAACCAGACATCCGGACGCAAAATGATAATACCCCTTGACGCATTAGAGAAAATTTACTTTTTCAACAGCGGAACCATAATGGGAATGGACGCATCCCTCAGGAGCGACTTTCTTTTTGAGCATATAAAGACAGGCGGCAGGAACCCTGTGACAAAAATCGCGGATGACCTCATGAGCTATGAGAAGAAGAACGCTGATCTTCCGCCGGATTCAATATCGCTCTCGGTGCTGTTTAAGACAGCGGCGCTGCTTTACAGCAAGGGGCTGCTCTCAAGGCAGTTCAAGCTGGCGGACAAGATGTCTCTCGTCGGTGACGGGCTTGAGGGCGGTCACCACATACGCCTCATAGCCAAGTTCAGCGGTCAGTCATTCAAAATTGACTCCGGTCACGAAATGCTTATCCCTCAGGCTGCCCTTGATGATCTTTTTGTTCTGCGGAACTTCATCCATGCCGCCATAAAATATGCGGAGAAACGGTGCGGCAAGCCGGACACGGTCATTTTCTACTCTCTCTTCCCCGTGAAGGAGCTGGCGGACAGTATGATAACACTTGAGATGGTTCCCAAAAGGTACCATGAGGTTATACGCACATTCTCTGAAGATCCCACACTGTTCGCGATCAATTTTTTCCACAAGTCCACGGTTCTTTCATACATTGAAAGCACACTTAAGATGGGTGAGGACATATCGCTGGAAGAGGACGAAATATTTGAAGGAATCTTTGAGAAGGTTAAGTCTGAATTTGAAGGCGAGGGATAAAGAAAAAGCCCCTGCTCTCTCAACGGAAAGGGGCTTGGCTTTCGGCAGGCTTTTAAGCTCAGTCGTTCATAGCAACCACTGCGTGCACCGCTTCCATGAGCTCAGCCGCACGCACAGGCTTGTTCAGGTAGATAACCACTCCGCTGTCGCTGGCTTTTTTATATGTTTTGAATGAGCCGAAGGCGGTTATCATAATCGCCTTGGTATTCTTATCTATCTGCTTAAGCCTTTCAAGAAACGCCAGACCGTCCATTTCCGGCATACGAAGGTCTGTCACAACTATGTCGAATTTGTCCTGTTTAAGAAGCTCTATCGCCTTAAACGCGTCTTCCGCCGTGCTCACCTTGAAGTTTTCCATCTCAAGAACTTCGGCATAGCCGAGCCTCGTGTGCTCCTCATCGTCCACGACAAGAATCTTAATATCTTTCATGCTTTATCTCTCGTCATCGTATTTTATTATCTCACCGTACTGGTAGAGGGGGAATACAGTTGAAATAGCGCTTTTGTAAAGAAGCTGCTGCCTGCCTTCAAAGGATGTGAGAATAGTATAATTATCAAACCCTATGAGAGAGCCTCTTATCTTAACCCCGTTGGTCAGAAAGCTTATAATAGGAGACTTGGATTTGCGCACTTCGTTCAGAAAAATATCCTGCATGGGCGGGCGTGTGTGCCTCGGGTGCTTGCCCTGATGCGTGTGGTAATAAATTTTACTGATGAAGTCTATATCCACAACGGTTTTCGCAGAAGCGACCGTCGCAATATCCCTCTTAGAGAGCAGAATCTTAATATCAGCATCGTCTATAATGAAGTGATACTGATCGAAATCCACAATCTTTCCCCTGAACCGTTCCTTGTTGCGCATAATGAACATCAACGGAACGTTCTTATTCCTCGCATTGTGCATGAACACAAATTCAATCTGGGCATAAATAGACATTTTCCCTGCCTTGTAAACTCAAAAGAGTAATAATATATCCCTTTTTCGGGCTTCAACGTAAATATACCAACACAAATCAAGAATGTCAAAAATGTGTTGAACACGTGTGATCTGCTTGGGAATAATCATATAGATATAAACATTAGACGGATATTTCAACAATAATAATTCATCCTGCTGTATAATGTGTAAAAATGATCAGTAGTTTACCACATAACTTTTCAACACCGAAAACCTTAACAGACAAGACTAAATATCACTTGTAAACAGTTTCAAGATACCCTATTATTACTTACTATTAAAATTACATTAATATATAAAGCAGGGGAGTCCATGAGGTTTAAAGTTGTCAGGGACGATATTTTCCCTTTCGTCCAGTATGCAAACAGCTACACCAGCCCGAAGAACCTGAATACGGTGCTTCAGAATATCCTAATCGAAGCTGAAAGCGATACGGTAACCCTTCGTTCAACAAACATGCAGATAGGTTTTTCAGGCTCGCTAAAGGCGGCGGTGGAAGAGATAGGCTCCGCCACCGTGTCAGGCAAAAAGCTGATGGACATTCTGAAGGAGCTTCCCGAAGGAGCAGTGGTGGATTTTTATCACGACGGCTCCAAGCTCAACATCAAATCGGGCAAGTCGAGCTTCCGTCTGTCTACCATAAGCCCTGAGATGTTCCCTACCATGTCTGAAATCACACCTGAGTACTTCATTAAGGTGAAGAGTGATACTTTGCAGACCCTCCTCAAGAGGACGGCATTCTGCATCTCTAACGACTCATCCAAGATCGAGTACACTGGAGCCCATTTCAGCGTTTACGGTCACAGGCTTGAAATATCCGCAGCGGATTTTCAGAGGATAGCCACCTCAAAAGCAGGTTTTGAAGAGGAATTTTCAGACGAGTTTACCATAAACATTCCCAAAAAGACCATTATGGAGCTGATGAAGATCCTTGATATTACCGAGTTTGTGGATGTTGAAACCGACAAGAAGCAGGTTCTCTTCAAAGTCGGTGATATAGTCATCTACTCCAAGCTGATAGAGAAATATATAAAAAGCATAACCAAGCTTTTCGAGGTTGAATACCCGATAAAGGCTAAGATAAACACGAAATCCTTTGTTGAAGTGGTCAGAAGGGTATCCGCGATTACCAGTGAGATAACTCACGGCGTGGTTCTTTCCTTCAACAACGGCAATCTTTCGGTAAACAGCCTTGAGACCGAGTACGGTCAGGGTCATGAGACCATGGACGACATAATCTACAACGGCGAGGACATGGACATCATCTTCAACGCCCGCCATATGCTTGAGATTGTTTCCAATATACATTCCGAGTATTTTTCCCTTGAGATGCAGGGGAGGCGAAGCCCGGCGGTTATCCTCCCTGAGGATGAATCTTACAAATATCTGGTGGTTCCCATTTCCATCGATAAGTTCTGATGCTGATAGAGAGTATACGCTTACAGAATTTCAGATGCCATGCCGATTCAAACTACAGTTTTGACAAGGCAACTTTCATAGAGGGCGAAAACGGCTCCGGCAAAACAAGCGTTGTCGAAGCCGTTTATCTTCTCCTCAACCTCAAGAGCTTCAAAGAACCTTCTCCCAAAAGCGTTACCGGATTCGGCAAAGAATTTCTCCGTATCGAAGCCGAGTATTTTTCCGAAGACGATTCGGGCAGCCTGATTTATTTCTTTGACGACGTCAGAACGCTGAAGAAGAACGGTGTATGTGTACTGGATATTCCCGACTATCTCACCTCCAACCCTGTTTTCTGCTACTCTCCCGATACAAGCACAATTCTGGCGAAGGAGCAGAAGATAAGAAGAAACTTCATTGACCGTCTCTGTTTCTACAGGGAGAGGGCGCATATCTTTGATCTCAGGTACTTCAACAGGCTGGTCGCACAAAAAACCGCTGAGCTTCAGAAGCAGAGACCGGACATAGACTACATCGAAACCGTAAACGAGAAACTTACAGAAGTTTGTGATAAAATATCATTAAGACGAAAATCCGCAGCAGGAATGATAAACTCAAAGCTTGAAGCTATGTACGCAGGCTTCGGGGGCGAAGACGAATTTTTTACTCTGGACTATGTCACAAATACGGGCGACACTGAAATTATGCGGAAAGAGGCTTCGGCGGGTAAGTGTCTTTACGGTGTCCACAGGGACAGATTTTACAGCAGGAACACCGGAAGAATTTATGACAAGTTCTCATCCTACGGTCAGAAAAAAACATTTGAGCTTCTTGTTTTAGCGGCAATTTTATTAGATGTTGAAGAAATGCTCAAAACTGATATAATAACCCTTTTAGATGATTTTGAAGCAGGATTGGATGAAAAACGTTCGGCTGCCTTTTTCTCAATGTTCTCAGGCAAGAGGCAGGTCATTATGACAGGGGTAAAAAACCGTATATTCAGCGATATACGAACAATAAGGCTGTGAGTGTTCACACGCCTTTTAATACATTGCGGGCTTATGTCCCGCTTTTGCGGTTTTCAGCCGCGGTTTGAAATAAAAAGTCAGGTGAGCAATGCAGAATAATTACAGTGAAGACAGTATTAAGGTTCTGGAAGGGCTGGAAGCGGTCAGACAGAGACCCGGTATGTACATCGGTTCTGTCGGTGCAAGGGGTCTTCATCACCTCGTTTACGAAGTTGTTGATAACTCCATCGATGAAGCCATGGCAGGCTACTGCGATATTATTACCGTCACACTGCACGTAGACGGCTCGGTCACGGTTGAGGATAACGGAAGGGGCATCCCCGTCGGTATACACCCCAAGGTCGGTAAGCCCACGGTTGAGGTTGTCATGACAACCCTCCACGCCGGAGGGAAGTTCGACTCCGGCTCATATTACGCCTCGGGCGGTCTGCACGGTGTCGGTGTTTCGGTTGTGAACGCGCTCAGTGAATCCCTTGAGATCACCGTAAGGCGTGACGGAGGCACCTTTTACCAGAAATATGAAATGGGTAAGCCTGCCTGCGAATTCGCTCGCATAGGAAATTCCGAAAGATCCGGAACCACGATAACCTTCAGACCGGATATTAAGATATTTGAAACAACGGAATATTCCTTTGATACGCTTTCAAGAAGGCTCAGGGAGCTTGCCTACCTGAACAACGGCATCAGAATCAAAATCATAGACGAACGCTTTGATCAGGAACAGGAATACCATGCTGAAGGCGGCATAGTCAGCTACCTTAAGTATCTGAATAAAAACAAGATAATGGTTCTTGAAGAACCTATGTACTTTAAAGGCGAGTACGAAGGGATAACTGCCGAAGTTGCGATTACTTATAACGATACTTATAACGAAAGCATATACTCCTTCGTAAACAACATTCACACTGAAGAGGGCGGAACCCATGAATCCGGCTTTAAATCCGGCTATACAAAGGTTTTCAACAGCTTCATAACCAAACAGAACCTCTCCAAGGAGAAGGAAAATCTCACCGGAGACGATGTCCGTGAGGGTATGAGCGCCATAATTTCAGTACGCATAAATGAGCCTGTCTTTGAAGGACAGACAAAAACCAAGCTCGGCTCATCCGCAGCTAAAACCGCTGTGGAATCAATACTCGGCAGCAGCCTTGGCGACTATTTTGAAGAAAACCCCGCGGTAATTAAAAAAATATACGAAAAAGCGCTTCAGGCTTTCCGTGCCCGTGAAGCAGCGAGAAAAGCTAAGGAACTCACCCGCCGTAAAAACGCTCTGGAAATTTCTACTCTTCCCGGCAAACTCGCTGATTGTCAGGAGAAAGACCCTCAGCACTCAGAGCTTTTCATAGTGGAAGGTGACTCTGCGGGCGGTTCAGCCAAACAGGGGCGTGACAGGCGGCATCAGGCTATTCTTCCCCTTAAAGGCAAGATACTCAACGTTGAGAAGGCTCGTTACGATAAGCTTCTCTCAAACAACGAGATACGAACAATAATCACAGCTCTTGGCACGGGGATCGGTAAAGATGATTTCAACGTCGAGAAGCTCCGTTATCACAAAATAATCATCATGACGGATGCCGATGTGGACGGCGCGCATATCTCAACCCTGCTGCTCACATTCTTCTTCCGCCACATGAAGGCAATCATCGAGCGCGGCTACCTCTACATCGCCAGCCCCCCGCTCTATAAAGTCAAAAAGGGCAAGAACGAGCGCTACATCCAGAACGAAGAGGTAATGGCGGATTTCCTGCTTGATCTCGGTCTTGAGGATGTGGAGATAGAAAATGTCGAGAAGCACAGGTACAAAGAACTGCTGCTCAACCTCGGTAAGCTGAACAAAATGATCATTAAATACGTTAAGAAGGGCTACACCAGAGAGCTTGTTAAGTTCATGGCAATGTATCCCAACCTTGTTGCGCAGAACCTCGGCGAGAAGGCTTTTGTTGAGGAGTTCTTCGGCGCTCTTCAGGCTAAAAACCTTCTCAGCGGCTATGTGAATACGGAAATAAACTATAACGAAGAATTCAGCAGATACAACCTCAAGCTTGAAACTTCCACTCAGAGCTATAAAATCAATACTGACCTTCTCGGCTCACCCGAATTTAAGGAGCTGAGAAGACTGGGTATTTATCTTAAGGAACTCGGGGACGCTCCCCATAAAGTTAAGCTGGGTGAGGATGTAAATACCTTTACCTCGCTGACAGATCTCCTCCATTTCGTTGAAGAGAGGGGTAAAAAAGGTCTGGGCATTCAGCGTTACAAAGGTCTTGGTGAAATGAACCCCGAACAGCTCTGGGAAACCACTGTAGATCCTGAAAGAAGAACCCTGTACAAGGTCACAATTGAAGACGCTGAGGCGGCGGATGAGCTTTTCAGCCTCCTTATGGGCGATGTGGTTCTTCCGCGGCGTGAGTTTATCGAAACAAACGCTCTCAACGTAAGAAATCTGGACGTTTAGGTGAATGATGGAAAATAAAGGCATTATCAATCTTAATATTGAAGACTCCCTTAAGGACAGTTACCTCGATTACGCCATGAGCGTTATTGTCGGGCGTGCGCTGCCTGATGTGCGGGACGGTCTGAAACCCGTTCACAGACGTACTCTTTTTGCCATGCACGAAATGGGCGTTTATTACAATAAGGCTTATAAAAAATCCGCCCGTATAGTCGGTGACGTTATAGGTAAGTATCACCCTCACGGCGACTCGGCAGTGTATGATACCCTTGTGCGTATGGCGCAGGATTTCTCCCTTCGCTACCCTCTTGTGGACGGTCAGGGTAACTTCGGCTCTGTGGACGGAGACCGCGCGGCGGCAATGAGGTACACAGAGGTAAGACTCTCCAGAATAAGCGATGAATTCGTAAGCGACCTTGACAAAGACACTGTGGATTACACGGACAACTATGACGGCTCCATGCAGGAACCTGTGGTTTTCCCCACGAGAATCCCCAATCTTCTTGTCAACGGCACAAGCGGCATCGCAGTGGGCATGGCTACCAACATACCGCCTCACAACCTCACAGAGGCAGTGGACGCCCTCATTCTCATGATAGACAATCCCGAATATACTGAGGATGATATATTCTCAGTGATTAAGGGACCCGACTTCCCTACCGCAGGAATGATCCTCGGCAGGGAAGACATCTATAAGGCATACAAAACGGGCAGAGGCTCCATAACCATCAGAGCCAAAACCCACATAGAAGAGACCAAAACCGGCAAGGAAATGATCGTTGTCGATGAGCTGCCTTATCAGGTAAACAAGGCTCTGCTGATTGAGAAAATAGCTGAGCTGGTGCGTGACAAGATTATTACGGGTATTTCCGATCTCCGTGACGAATCGGACAGAGACGGCATACGTGTTGTCATAGAGCTCAAGCGTGAGCAAATGCCCGATGTGCTGCTGAACCAGCTCTACAAGTTCACTCAGATGCAGACTACCTTCGGCATGAACATGGTTGCTATCGTGGACGGCAGACCCCAGACTCTTACCTTGCTGCGCATTCTTGAGGCTTTCCTTGATCACAGGATAGTTGTTGTCACCCGCAGAACCGCCTACCTCCTCGATAAGGCTGAGAGACGCCTGCACATTTTGGAAGGCCTTATAAGAGCAGTTGAAAACATTGATGAAGTGATCAGACTGATCAAAACATCGAAGGATACTCCCGAAGCCAAACTCAAACTGAAGGAAGCGTTCAGCTTCAGCGATGTTCAGAGTCAGGCTATTCTCGAAATGAGACTGAGCAAGCTCACAGGGCTTGAGATCGAAAAGCTTCAGGGCGAATACGAAGATACCCTGAAGGATATAGAATACTACAAAAGCATTCTTGGAAACAGAGCCGTCATGATGGGTGTTATCCGTGACGAACTCACTGAGGTTAATGACAAATACGGTGACGAAAGAAGAACCGAAATTGTCGCTGCCGCGGGCGAGTTTAATATGGAAGACCTCATCCCCGACAGTGAGACGGTGGTAACCATTACCCACAACGGTTACATAAAGCGTACGCTTCTTGACAACTTCGTGGCTCAGAGACGCGGCGGAAAAGGCAAAAGCGGCGCCAAAAGCAAAGGAGACGACTTCGCCGAAAGGATGCTCGTCACCACTAACCATGCTAAGGTGTTCTTCTTTACCAACACAGGTAAAATACACTTCCTCAAGGTGTACGATATACCCGAAAGCGCCAGAGATACCAAAGGCAGGCACCTCAGTAACCTTCTCACCTTTGAAAAGGACGAGAACCTTGCCTCAGTTGTCACTCTCAGCGAAGCGGATAACGATAAGTACCTCTTCATGTCCACCAAGCACGGTGTTGTCAAAAAGACTCCCGTTATGGACTTTAAGAGCGGCAGAAGCGGCATGATAGCACTTAAGCTCCGTGACGGTGACGAGATAATGGCAGCTGACGTTACGACTGATAATGACAGCATCTTCCTTGCCACCAGAAACGGCAAAACAATACAGTTCAGCTCAATGGACGTGAGAGCAATGGGCAGATCCGCAACAGGCGTAAGAGGTGTTTCCCTTGAAGACGCCGATGAAGTGGTTTCCATGGAAGTTCTCACCGGACACCCCTATATTCTTAACGTAACCGAGTGCGGCTACGGAAAATGCTCACTCGTTGCGGACTACAGACTCCAGACGAGAGGCGGAAAAGGGGTAAAACTCTGCAAAGTAAGCCCGAAAACAGGTCTTGTCTGCGGTGCTAAACAGGTTAACGAAGAGGATGACGTTATGCTGATCACTAAAGGCGGCAAAATCATCAGACTCTCTGTTAAAGAGATCCCTGTTATGGGCAGAGATACTCAAGGTGTCAAGCTCATGTCCACTGACGAAGACAGAATAATCTCCTTTGCAATAGTCAAAGAGGACGACGCAGAGGTAGAATAAAAGCTGCTTTATGGAAAGGCTTTTTGCACGGGGCTTGATGCTGAGTGAACTCTTTCTTTAATGGAAAAGAAAGGTTTACTCAAACTCTTCCCAAAGAAAGCAAATCAAGAACGAGTCCTTCTCAGGTTTATGATAGGCTTGAGAAGTATCTAAAGAATGGTAAATTTTGCTATAAACGGGAGAGAAGTACAGGAAGTAGTTCCGCCGTGAGTAGCGAAGCCGTGTTTATCACGGCGCGAGCGTGTGCAAAAATTTCCAAGGATGGCAAATTTTTGCTATAAAGTATAGGAGTTAACGATGCCGACGAAGATTGACGGAAAAGAGCTGGCACAGAAGATCAGAAACGGTCTGAAAGAGAAGGCCGCAGAGTACAAAGACAAAACCGGACGTGTGCCCGGTCTTGCCGTTATCCTTGTGGGTGAAGACCCTGCCAGTCAGGTTTATGTCCGCATGAAGAACAAGGCGTGTGAGGAAGCCGGCTTCAAGTCCGTCGTGGACAGGATGCCCGACACCACCACGACAGACGAGCTTCTCGCCCGTGTGGATCAGTATAATAATGACAGCAGCATAAACGGAATACTGGTTCAGCTGCCCCTGCCCAAGCAGATAGACGAGAAAAGGGTGCTTTACGCCATCAGGTCTGAAAAGGATGTTGACGGCTTCCATCCTGTTAATGTCGGACTTCTCAACATAGGTGAGGATGCGCTGGCTCCATGCACGCCGGCGGGTGTCATGGTGATGTTCGAGGAATACGGCATAGAGCTCAGCGGCAAAAACGTTGCGGTTCTCGGCAGAAGCAATATAGTCGGCAAGCCCATGGCTGCGCTGCTTATTAAAGCCAACGCCACAGTGACCGTGTGCCACTCCCGCACAAAAAACATTAAAGACATATGCCGCCGCTCAGATATTATAGTCGCCGCCATCGGCAAGGCGAACTTTGTCACTGCCGATATGGTGAGCGACGGAGCTGTGATAATAGACGTCGGGATCAACAGAGTCGAGGACAAGCTTGTCGGTGATGTTGACTATGAAGGTGTTTTCAGCAAGGCTTCATATATTACCCCAGTCCCCGGCGGCGTGGGTCCCATGACCATTGCCATGCTGCTCAGCAACACGCTTAAAGCGTTTGAAAAAACATTTTAATACGGTATGCGGAATGGATACGATAGTTGCCCCTATAACTCCCGTTATCCGTTCCGCCGTCACCGTTCTGCGTATTTCCGGTTCCGACAGTCTCAAGGCACTGACATTTCTTAAAAAACAGAGCGGTGAAAGCCTCCCTCTCCCTGCGCCCCGCAGGGTTTACCACGCATGTTATGATGACGGCAAAGTCAGAGACGACGTAATATTCAGCTACTTTAAATCCCCTAAATCATATACAGGTGAAGATGTTGTGGAAATCTCCTTCCACGGTAATCCGCTCATCATCAGAAGCGCTCTGGGGTCTTTTATGTCTGTCGGGATGCGTTTTGCTGAACCCGGAGAGTTCACCCGCAGGGCGTTTGTCAACGGGAAAATGGATCTCTCTCAGGCTGAGGCGGTGGAGGAGATGATAGCGGCGAAGTCTGAGGCAGGACTGTTTTACTCTTACAATCAGCTTAAGGGCGGGCTCAAAACGCAGATAGAGAGTCTGAAAAACCTCTATGTGGACGTTCTCACTGTTGTTGAGGCATATATTGACTTTCCGGAGGAGGATCTGTCAGACAGGGAGCTTGACTACATCACCGCCAAATATGATCATATTGAAGCGGAACTGAAGGTTTTGGTGAAAAGCTATGCCATGCTGAAATCCGTGAATGACTCTGTGTATGTCTCCATTGCGGGACGCCCGAATGTGGGGAAGTCATCCATACTCAACTGCCTTTTGAAGGAGAACAGGGCTATTGTCTCTGATATTCCGGGCACAACAAGAGACTTTATCGACGCTGATATGACCATAGCCGGACATCCTGTAAAAATAGTTGATACGGCAGGTATCCGCCACACGGAGGACTTTGTGGAGAAAGCCGGGATAGAACGTTCCCTTGAGCGTGTGGAAAGCTCGCATATTGTCATTACTGTTCTTGACCTGTCAGAGGAACTCTCCGCTGAGGACTGCTTAGTCCTTGAGAAGACAAAAGGAACCAAGCGGATAATTGTCGGCAGCAAGGCAGATGTCAAAAAGCATGACCACGGCGCTGATGTTGAAATTTCCGTAAAAACAGGGGCGAACGTCCATGAATTTATGAATATTCTTGAGCAGATGATCTCTGAAGAGGATTCACAAATACATGAACACTCCATAGCGGTGAATGAGAGACAGAAAAACGGTTTTCTGCGGATGCTTGCCTCTCTGGAAGAAATAAGAATTATAGGATGTGATGATCTGGACTCTCTTTCGTTTGAACTGCGAGACAGCCTGAACATCCTCTCCGAGATCACGGGCGAAACTTATACCGAGGAAATATTGACGAATATCTTCAATAGCTTCTGCATAGGTAAATAATGTGCAATTGTGGAAAAACTGATTGTTTCACGTGAAACAGTTTTTATAATTAAACTTTGGATTATGAGAAACTCATTTTTTGAAAAGATGTTTCCTCTCTCCTCTGAAACCTGATTAAATTCTCACGTTAAGTTTTGAGGGAACTCGGGGAACTTTTAAAAGTTGCTCGAAATATATAATTAAACAGGTGAAAGATGCTTGTTTATGACAAGTTTTATGATGTGATTGTCGTCGGTGCCGGTCATGCGGGGTGTGAAGCTGCGCTTGCTGCTGCCCGTATGGGCGCTTCTGCGGCACTTTTTACCATTAATGCGGACAATGTGGCGCACATGAGCTGTAATCCTGCCATCGGCGGGCTTGCGAAGGGCAATATCGTTAAAGATATTGACGCTCTCGGCGGCGAGATGGGGCGGAATATAGACGAGACAGGGATTCAGTTCCGTGTTTTGAATATGAAGAAGGGTCCCGCTGTTCGCAGCAGCAGAGCACAGGCGGATAAGGATCTTTATAAGCAGCGGATGCAGCGTGTGATAATGGAGCAGTCGGGTCTTGATCTCAAACAGGGCATGGTTGAAGGGCTCTCTATCGAAAACGGAGAAATCCGCGGAATCGTCGCCGATACCGGAATGCTGTACAGGGCGAAAAAAGTTGTGCTCTGTACAGGAACATTCCTCAGGGGGCTTATCCACATTGGAGACTGCAACTATCCCGCGGGGCGAATGAATGAATTTGCGTCAATCGGTATGTCGGCTTCACTGACTAAAGCTGGCTTTAAGCTTGAGAGACTCAAGACAGGCACTCCGGCGCGGCTTGATGTAAATACCATAGATTTCTCTAAGCTTGACGCACAGCACGGCGATGACTTCGCGAAGCCCTTCTCCTTTGAGACTGAGCAGATCCACCTGCCGCAGCTTCCTTGTTATGTCACTTATACAAATGAAAAAACACATCAGATAATAAGAGATAACCTTCACCGCTCACCTCTTTACGGAGGGGTTATAAAGGGTATAGGACCCAGATACTGTCCGTCCATAGAGGACAAGGTGAAGAAGTTCCCTGAGAAGACTAGACATCAGATTTTTCTCGAACCGGAAGGGCTTAATTCAAGGGAGTACTACGCGAACGGATTTTCATCTTCTCTGCCCATTGATGTTCAGATCTCCATGTACAGATCTGTTGAGGGGCTGGAGAATGTTGAGTTTGTCCGTCCGGCTTACGCCATCGAATATGACTTTGTTCAGCCGACCGGTCTGTTCCCCACACTGGAAACAAAGCCGGTGAAAGGGCTTTATTTCGCAGGTCAGCTTAACGGTACCAGCGGTTATGAAGAGGCAGCCGCTCAGGGGCTTGTGGCAGGCATAAACGCCGCTCTCGCTCTGGACGGCAGAGAGCCGCTTATAGTCGGACGTGAACAGAGCTACATTGGAGTAATGATCGATGACCTTGTTAATAAAGGAGTGGATGAGCCGTACCGCATGTTCACCTCAAGGGCGGAGTACAGGTTGCAGCTTCGGGAGGACAATGCCGAGTACAGGCTTTCCGATATAGGTCACAGCTTGGGGCTTATCAGTGAATCCCGTTACGGGCGTTTCTGTGCCGAGAGACAGGCAAAGGAAGACGAAATAGAAAGGCTTAAGTCTGTCAGGATAACTCCTTCTGCGGAAATGCTGAGTGTCTTGGCGGAATACGGCGGGGTACTGAAGAATCCGGTGAGTGCCTTCGAGCTGATGAAGCGTCCGGAGTTTGACTATTCCACCATAGAGAAACTTTGCGGAAGTCAGGTCAATGAGCGTGTCAGGGAGCAGGTAGAGATAAACGCCAAGTATGAAGGCTATATTCAGCGGCAGGGAACTGAGATAGAGAAATTCCGGAAAACAGAGTCTGTAAAAATCCCTGCCGGAATAGATTATTCCTCAATAATTGGACTGCGCAGAGAGTATGTTGATAAGCTGAGTGCCATTCGTCCCGCTACTCTGGGGCAGGCGGCAAGAATACAGGGGATGACGCCCGCAGCGGTTGCGCTGCTTCATGTCCACATCAGCAAGTTAAAAAATAGCGGTGAACAGAATGCTGAGTAATTATATAAAGGTTTCCAAGGAGCAGAGCGCAATGCTTGAAAAGTTTTATGAGCTCCATATGAACGCAGGGCTGAATCTCACAGCTATCAAAGACAGGGAAGAGTTTTATTTTAAGCATTATCTGGACAGCATTTACATATTCATCCTGAAAAATGTTTTACGTGAAACAATGGCGGATATAGGCAGCGGCGGCGGCTTTCCGGGGATTGTGACGGCAATTTTTCATCCGGAGATGAAGATAACTCTGGTGGAAAGCATAGCCAAAAAGTGCAGATTTCTTGAACATGCCGCATCTGAACTAGGTCTGAATAATGTAAGGGTTCTTAACTGCCGTGCGGAAGAGGTCAAAGGGCAGTTTGATCTTATCACCGCAAGAGGTGTGGCAAAGGTCAGAGAAATATTAAAATGGACGAAGCACCTTGCCCGCAAAGACACTTTGTGGCTATTATATAAAGGCGAGAGACTGGAAGAAGAAATGAAGCAGGCAGAAGACTTGCTTAAAAAATACAGATTGGGGTTTGAAAATGTCAGGGTTGAAGAACCATTTACGAGGACTTACACTATTATCGGCGGCTGTGGCTCTTTTGCTGACGGTATCCTGCGCGGCACGCCCTCAGATGTCGGCTCCCGTTGAACCGTTCTCGGAGACTTTTTACGCAGGTAAAGACCTTAATTTCAGAGATCTTGAAAAGCTTCAGACAATAAACAGCAACGCTCCGCTGGAGCAGTCCGCAGCGGCGGGACTGATCATGGGCAGGCACTACATACGGAAAGCGCAGTATGATAAAGGATTGAAATTTCTTGAGCGCAGTTACAGAGAAACTTATCTCAGCAGATATATGCGCTTTTCCGGAATGCTCTGGCTTTTCGACGCATATCTCAAGACGGGAAAAGAGGACAAGGCACTGGAATTTTACACAATGATAAGCAACAGGAAGGATGAAGAGCCTTTTCCTTCTGTTATAAAAACATATTGCAGCACTGAAGGGATAAAAGCCGGAGATGATCCGTTCGCTGACTGTGTGGACAGCAGACTTAAGCCTGCGCCGTCCGGTAAAAAGGCTGGAGAGCCTGCGGCGGAGTCCGTCAAACCGGAAGCCGGAGAACCGGATCCGGCACCGGCTCCCGTAATAATCAGTGAGGAGCCGAAAGCGGACAAGGTCTTTCTCGTTGGAGGAAGCCATGCTGAGTTCATGCAGGCGGCAATTGCCGCTGTCGCGTATAAACGTGCGTCTTTCAAGCTTGAAATGGGCGACGGCATCGGGTTCAACTCGGCAAAGGTGGACCCGTTCCACAGGACAGTGCAGGTGGACGGGAACACATACAGGTTTGACATCAGCAAGGATGATATAGTGGCTGAAACCACAGGCTATGCGGTTCTTGAGAAAGCAGTGACAGTGATAGCCGTTTCAAACGAATACGCTGTTCAGGCGGAGATCGCCGCCAGTGAACTCAAAGCACTGAATATTCCCGTTCATGTTATGAATTTTGAGAAGGGGAACTTCCAGAACGAAATGAAGAGCATTTCCGCCAAATATAAGCAGGACACCCGCTACACAGTGGTAATTTTCTCTTCTGAGATAAAGCTTATAAAGGTTGTTCCGCTTGTGAGATACAGTGTGAAGAACCCCGAAAAGGTGAAGCTGCTCATCGGCACGGATTCCTTCGGCAAAAGATACCTGAACGACGATTATGTCGGCTACTTCCGCAGGGCGATGATATTTACCCCCGCTTACCTTGCGGGCAACGCTAACGCCTCTGAATTTCGCAGAATATATATTGATCAGTACGGCGAGGAGCCGACACTTTCCGCATATATGGCCAATGATATGATAGCCTTTCTTAAAGGCGAGCCGGTAAGTACTTTCGCCACAGACGTTAAATATATGGACAACGGGAAAGCGGTAAGAAGCGTTAAGGGTTTCAGGATAGTTTCCGCGGAAAAAATAGAGATGTTGGGGCGCTGATATGAGCTTCTGCGAGACAGCCAAGGGCAGGTACAGCTGTCGTGGCTACAAAAACACGGAAGTAAGGCACGATGATCTCGAATACATTCTGGAGTGCGCGCGCATTGCTCCCAGCGCATGCAACCTCCAGCCTTGGAAAATATACGTAGTACGGGATGAAAAGCTCAGAGGAGCGGTATGCGGAGCATACCCGAGAGACTGGCTGAAAGACGCGCCGATGATCGCTGTCTTCTGCGGGCTTCGGGGAGAAAACTGGATGAGGGCGGGCGGCACTGATTATCTTATGTGCGATATTGCGATAATTGCAGACCATTTCATAAACGCCGCCCATGAAAGAGGTCTAGGCACCTGCTGGATAGCTGCTTTCGATGAAAGCAGGCTTGCCTCTGCGCTGAATCTGCCGGAGAATGAGAAGCCTTATATTATGACTCCTCTCGGCTATGCCGCAGGAACAGCGCACGAAATCAAAAAAAGAAAAAGCATCGGGGACATCTGCTGTTTTATTTGAATGCTAATTTTATATTTTAAGGGTATTATTGATAAAACGGGCGTGAAAGCGCCCGCTGCCCTGTTCTGCTGTTATAAGAGAGATCTGGGGCATTCTTCCTCAAACATGATTTATATTGACAAAAAATAAGATTATGTAATAGATTTAGATACCTATGCGTTGGCTGCCGTCTTTCGTAACAACGTTTGGTTTTAATTTATTATCGGAGACTAAAATGAAAAGAGATAAGTCGGAATATGCCGTCCAAGCGGTGAACAACGCCATAGATATTCTTGAGCTGCTCGGTGACGGAGAGCACGAGCTCAGCATAAGCGATGTCGTTACAAAGCTCAACCTTACCAGAAGCAACGTAAACAAGCTGCTGGCAACACTTGAGATGTTCGGCTATGTTGAATACAACCGTTATACCGGCAACTTCAGGCTCGGCGTGAAGACATTCCAAATATCTCAGGCATATATAAACAAGCTTAACATAATCGAAATCTCCATTCAGGTTCTCCAGCAGCTTAAACAGCAGACAGGGGAATCCGCTTACATAAGCGTAATGAGGGACGGTAATGTCGTCTACCTTAATGTTATAGAAACCGACCACGCCGTCAGGGTGCTTCCCCGCATAGGCAATGTCGGACCCGCCTACGCCACTGCCACGGGGAAAGCTCAGCTCGCATACTATGACATGCGTGATGTTGAAAAACTTTACCCGGGCGAAATGATGACTTTCACCAAAAACACAATTGGCTCAATGGACGCCCTTAAAGCTGACCTCAGACTGATCAAGGAAAGAGGCTACTCCATGGACGATGAGGAATACGAAATCGGGGTAAGGTGTGTGGGTGCTCCCGTGAGAGACTTCATGGGCAATGTTATAGCGGGAATAAGCGTAAGCGCGCCTGTGGAACGCATTCCGATGGAACGTGTCGAAACGGAAATCGCGCATATAGTTCAGGAAGCGGCAAAAGCGCTGTCCATCAAGTTCGGCTACAGGGGCTGATAAAAGAGAAGTCCTTGACCTGCGGAAACTGTTTCGGCAGTTTCGTTGCCGCTGTTCTGACTGCGGACTGATCCGCAGTATTCCCTCAATTCCCGGGCGGTGTGATTTATGTTGCCTTCAGTCAGCGTTCTTTTTGTTGAAGACTCAGGAGTTGAAAAAAATAGAATTCTCGAAGCTCTCAAAAGGCATTTCACAATAGAGATCCACGCTCTGGCGTCCACAACGGACGAATTTCACGAACTTCTCACCGGACGCCACTGGGACATGGTGGTGTCCGAAGAATATCTCAGCAAAACCGATGCTTTTGAAATACTGGACATTATAAACGCTTCCGGCAGGGAGATACCTGTTTTTGTATTTTCCGCCTATTCCGATGTACGCGGCGCTGTAGAGTGCGTGCGGCGGGGTGCTGCGGACTTTCGCACCAAGGACGACATAGCCGGACTGATGGAATCGGTCAGTGGCGCTCTGTCCAGAAAAAAGGTGCGCAGAGAGGATTATGAGGAGTACGAAAGAGAGCTGCTGACCGATATGATTGAGGAGAGCAGGGATCTTATCTTTCTCATAGATGAGAAGAGCCTCAGGTTCAGATACGTCAACCGCGCGGTGATAGAGAAAACAGAGTACAGCTTCGGCGAGCTGCGGGGCATGACACCAGTCGATCTGGTGCGGAACCTCAGCGCAGAAGTGCTGAGGGAAAGGCTTACGGGAGTTTCGGAAGGGGAGCAGGACAAAATCGTGCTTTTCACCGAAATAGTCTCCAAAACTGGCAAAGTGCACCAGAGTGAAGCCACCGTGCAGCTGGTTTACCGAAAGAACGAAAACCTTTTCTACGCGCGGCTTGAAGATCTCAGCGAGAAGATACGCACCCATGAAAACGCAATGCGTATGATGCAGGTAGTGGAGCACAGCACCTCTGGGATATTTGTCACAGAGAAGGACGGCACGGTAACCTATGCCAACCCCAAGCTCCACAGACAGACGGGCTTCGGCGAAAAGGATATAATAGGGCAGAATATAAAGATAATAAAAAACATAATCGAAGACAGCGAAGAGTATGACCGCATCTGGGCGACAGTTCTCTCCGGACGCAGATGGGCAGGGCGGACAAAGAGCATAACTAAGGACGGCGGGCAGGTAGAGGTACTTTCATTTGTTTCTCCAATCAGAAACTCAAAAGGCGAGATAACTAATCTGGCGTTTTTTGATGAGGACGCCACGCTGGCTAACGAGATGAAAATGCAGCTCATCCATGCGCAGAAGATGGAAACCCTCGGTGAGCTGGCTGGCGGGATAGCTCATGACTTCAACAATGTACTCACTGCGATTGGCGGTTTTGCGAGTGTGATAAGCCGTAAGCTTAAGGACAGGAAGGATCTGAGCTACCTTGCGGATAAGCTTGTTGAACTCTCTGAATCAGGGAGGGCGCTCACACAGGGGCTTCTCGGCTACAGCAGGAAGCAGGAGCAGGAGTACAGGATTATAGAGCTTGAGCGCACTGTTCGCAAGGTTACGGATATAATCTCTCTGGTTTTTCCGGAGGATATTGTAATAGATGTTGAAATGAACAGCGGAGGAGCGAGAATAAGAGCGGTTGAGTCTCAGATAGAGCAGATTCTGCTGAACCTCGCTAACAACGCAAGGGACGCAATGCCCGACGGAGGGCTGCTTACTGTCGCAAGCTCTAAAAGCCCCTCAGGGAAGAGCGTGCTGATCCGTATAGGGGATACAGGCACAGGCATGCCCGCCGATGTTCTGGCGAATATTTTCAAGCCCTTCTTCACAACTAAGAGCGAAGGAAAAGGGACGGGGCTTGGGCTGGCTATAGTAAAGGACCTCATGGACGCAAACAGCGGAAAGATAGTCTGTGACAGCATTTTGGGTCACGGGACAGTTTTCACGCTGGAATTTCCGTTTGTGGATATAGATGAAATCTCCTGCGCGGCTGCAACGTCTGACAGTTTGGTGAAGCTGAAGGGATCTGTGGTTGTTATAGACGACGATCCGGGAGTCAGGGAAGGAATAGAAACTATGCTTGAGGAATTCGGCTACCGTGCTGTGAGCTTTGACGGGTATCCGTCCATGTACAATAAGCTTGAGCATCTTGGTGAAGTCTCTCTGGCTGTGATTGATATGGTGCTTGCGGATTCGGGCAGTGTAATTGCCGCTGAAGCACTGCTTGAGAAATACGGAAATCTGCCGATAATCTATATGACCGGATATGACGACGAATCCCTGAAAGGAAAAGGGATCGGCAGTGAAGGGAAAATAATTCTCAGGAAGCCTGTCTTTGCGTACTCGCTCCTGAAGGCTATTGCGGAAGCAGCGAGTGAGAAAAGTGTTAGCGGCGGGTAATAATACCCTGTGATTTTTTTTGATAAAGATTATTATATAACGCATGAAGGTTGAGATGAATAAATGGACGGACGATTTTCCTGAAGCAATGAAGGAAATCACGATACTTTGCGTTGAAGACGAATCGGATGCCAGAGATAAGCTTTCCGGCTTTCTCGGCAAAAATTTCGGTGTGGTCTACAGCGCGTCCGACGGTATAGAGGGGCTTGAGGTATTCAAGTCGGAGAAGCCGGACATAATTATTACCGACATTCAGATGCCTCTTATGAACGGGCTTGAGATGGCGGAAGAGATAAGAAAAGAGAACGCGGATGTACCGATAATCATCACCACCGGGTACGATGATGAAAAATATCTCGTCGGTTCCATCGACATAGGCGCAATGAAGTACATCAAGAAACCTGTGGACATCAAGAAGCTCAGAAGCCTCCTCAGCGAAGTTGCTCTCAATATTATTCAGCAGAAGGAAAAAGCCAAGAAGGACAGACTGCTCCGTCTTGTTATGGAAAATTCCGCGGAATTTTACCTCATTACAGACCTTGAAAAAATATATTACATGAATACAGCCTTCCTCCGCTACATCGGCTATGAGGACATGGCGGAACTCGGTACAAGGACAGCTGTTCTGGAAGGTGTCAATATACTTAAGGACGGCAGCGGATACTGCGGAGCGGATCTGAAAAGCTGGCTGAAAAAAGCTGTTGACGGAAATCTGGACGAGGCGGTTCTCAAAATGCAGGGAGCCGGAAAGCTCAAAAGCGAGGCAAAGAACTTCCTTGTGCGCCTGAACAGGGTGGAGGAGGAGCACTCCGTCCTTGTCTCAATGGTTGATATATCCACTCTTGAGACAGCTTCAGCAATAGGGGAAACACCAGCGATGGTTGATCCCCTGACCGGAGTAGTGAACAGGCAGAAGTTTCTTGAGGAGCTGGATCGTGAGCTTTACAGGGTGCAGCGCTACACCCGTCCCCTTACTCTTATTCTGTTCGACATAGACGGCTTCAGCGAAATAAACGAGCGCTACGGAAGACAGGTCGGCGACAGTATTATCAAAGAGATAGCCCAGCTTGTCAGACAGAATGTGCGTGTTGTGGACACATTTGCCCGATACGGCGGAGAGGAGTTTATAATACTCGCTCCCGAAACAGATATAAACGGCGGCTTCCAGCTTGCGGACAAGATACGGGGCAAGATAGAGCGCCAGCAGTTCCCGCATGTGGGCAGAGTGACATGCAGCTTCGGCGTGACCGAGTATGTCCTGCTCCAGTCTAGGGATCTTATTATTAAAACCGCTGATGACGCCCTTTACATGGCAAAAAGCAGAGGACGCAACAGAGTGGAAAAAGTAACTTTTCTTTAACTCATAAAATTCTGCCGGTGATTGATGAAAACATTCCGCCATGCGGTTATTTCTCCTGCTCTGCCTGAAGAGTATCTGGATAAGAAGACACTTGTGCTGCTGCACGCATCGAATTTCAGAGGCGAAAGGCAGCCGGACGGGAAAGTGCTGTTCACCTCTGCCGATGCCTGTATGGTTGATGAGCTCTGCGGACATTTCGCCTCTCTCATCGAACATAAATTACAGGAAAACAGGGCGGATTATCCCGCTGCGGTAGCCTTGAGCATAGCGGTTATCGGTGGCAGGGGAGACATTTGCGGCGGTGCGGCGTATTTTGTCACTGCGTTTCATGTTAAGCGCTTCTCCACTGACGAATGGCTGGCGGAGAAGGAAAAAGAGCGTGAAAGTGCCGCCGGAGTGGAACTCTTCGACTGAAATTTCTGTTGTTTCACATGAAACATTCTATATAATAAAGCGGTACACAGCACTGTTGCTTTATAGGTGATCCCCTGAGTCCTAATCATTTTTCCAAAGGCTTGAAATATGCGCTTCCCATAGCCGCCGGGTATTTTCCTGTGGCTGTTTCGTTTGGTCTTACCGCTGTCTCCGCAGGGCTGGACGGCTGGCTTGCCGTTCTCATGTCATTAATAGTTTTTGCCGGAGCGTCCCAGTTTGTCGGTGCCGGCATGTTCGGCATGGGGGTAGGCGGCTGGGAGATTGTTCTCACAACCTTTGTGCTGAACTTCCGCCATTTTCTTATGAGTTCATCCCTCTCCAGAAGACTGCCGGAAGCGACAACGAAGTCTCAATCGGCGCTGGCGGCTTTCGGGGTCACGGATGAAACGTTCGCTGTCGCCAGCATGAGCGGGGAGGAAAAGCTCACTCCTTCCTATCTGTACGGGCTTAATTTCACGGCTTACTCCGCATGGGCGTCGGGAACTTTCGTCGGAGTCATGGCGGGCTCAATCCTGAGCGATACCCTTAAACAGAGCCTGACATTCGGATTGTACGCACTGTTCATAGGTCTGCTTGTGCCGGAGCTTAAAAGAACAAGACCAGCTGTGACCGCCGCATTGTGCTCAATGGCGGTGAGCGGCGCTCTGTACTTTCAGCCGTTTTTTGAGTTGGGTTCGGGATGGATGATAGTCGGCGCCACCATAGCCGGTGCTTTCGCAGCCGCTGTTCTGCACGGAGAAGAGAATGAGCAAGCTTAACATAATCATACTCATGGCTCTGGTGACGTACATCCCGAGAATGCTCCCGATGGTTTTTCTTAAAAATATGCGTCTGGCTCCTTGGCTGAACAGATTTCTCAGATTCATCCCTTACGCGTCCCTCGGCGCGCTTATATTCCCCGGAGCACTGTTCTCCGTCACCCCGCCGCTTGCGGCAGCAGGAGGAATCATAACCTCAGCAGTGCTTGCCTTCATGGGCAGAAGCCTCATTGCCGTGTTTGCCTCAGGCGTTATGGCAGTCTACATTTTGCTTCTGATAATTTAAAGCAAGGGGAACTTTTTGAAACAAAGTACCCCTACACTCCTCAAAAACTCAAGTTTAAGGGAAATCGGGTTGCTTGAAAAAGACAAAACAATCTTAAGCTTGGAAAATAATATCGGGATATAGTCGAAAAGACTGTTTTTTGAGGAGATACAGGGAATCTTTCTGCCGTTAAAAAAGTCTCAGAAACACAATAATATTACATACAGAGTTTTAAAAACAGTTTAAACAAAGTCCGGCTCCTTGTGAAGGAGTCCGAGGAAACTCTTCTTTTTCTTTAAAGAAGGGTTTCCTCAGCATAGCAAAATACTTAGGATTTAAACATCATCACTGTCGGCTTCGTTCTGACCGCAGCACTTTTTATATTTTTTGCCGCTTCCGCAGGGGCAGTCATCGTTTCTGCCAACTTTGGGAACAACTCTTCTGACCGGTTTCGCTTTCTCATCTTTGGGAGCGGCGGAGAGAACATCTCTGCGCTCTTCGGATATTCTGGCTGCTTTCTGCCGTTCCTGCTCTTTCTTCTCAAGATCCACGTCTTCCTGCTTCTGCCCCATTCTGACGTTGAAGAGGATGCGGCAGGTGTTGGAGTAAACTCTGTCCATGAGAGCGGCGAAGAGGTTAAACGCCTCTCGCTTGTATTCGTTGAGAGGATCCTTCTGTCCGTATCCTCTTAGGCGCACACTGTCACGGAGGTGATCCATGCTGAGGAGGTGCTCCTTCCATTTATCGTCCAGCATGCTTATCATCAGGTAGCTGAAAAGCCCTCTGTAGTGCTCGCCGAACTCAGCCTTCTTGGCGTCGAATTTTTCCCTGATCTTTAGAGCGGCGGTGTCAAGGAAGTCATCGGCTTTCTTGACGTCAGTTGATATATCATCAATGGCGAAGGTTTCTTTCAGAGCCTTCATAAAGCCGTCGAGATCAGGCTTCTCCTGCGCCGTGACAAATTCGTCATAGAGGGAGTTAATGGTATTGTTGATGGTTTCTCTGGCTACTTCTTCCACCTGATCCTTGTTTAGGATGCTGTTGCGGAGTCCGTAGACGATGGTTCTCTGCTGATTCATTACGTTGTCGTAATCCAGCAGGTATTTACGCACTTCAAAGTTCATCGCTTCGACTTTTTTCTGTGCGTTCTCTATGGCTTTGGAGATTATGTTGTGCTCAATCGGTTCTCCGTCCTTCATGCCGAGTTTGTTCATGATATAGGAGATCTTTTCGGAGCCGAAGATGCGCATGAGGTCATCCTCAAGGCTGAGGAAGAATCTTGATGAGCCAGCGTCTCCCTGACGTCCGGCACGTCCTCTGAGCTGGTTGTCTATCCTTCTGGATTCGTTGCGCTCTGTACCGAGAATGTGAAGACCGCCGAGTTCGAGTACTCCCTCGCCCAGCTTAATGTCCGTCCCGCGTCCCGCCATGTTGGTTGCTATGGTTACCGCGCTTTTCTGCCCGGCGAGAGCTACTATCTGAGCCTCACGTTCGTGGTGCTTGGCGTTGAGTACCTCATGTCTGATCTTCTTTTTCTCAAGCATTTTGCTTACAAGCTCAGACTTCTCAATGGATGAGGTTCCCACAAGGACGGGGCGCCCTGATTTGAACATTTCCTCTATTTCGGCTACGATCGCCTCGTATTTTTCACGGGCGGTCTTGTATATAACATCCGCTCTGTCATTTCTTATCATTTTGCGGTGTGTGGGTATGCTCACCACGCCGAGTCCGTATATCTGCATGAATTCGCCTGCTTCCGTTGCGGCGGTACCGGTCATGCCTGCGAGCTTGGCGTACATGCGGAAGTAGTTCTGGAAGGTTATGGATGCGAGTGTCTGGTTTTCGTTTTCGATCACAACCTGTTCTTTTGCCTCTATCGCCTGATGCTGACCGTCTGAGTATCTTCTGCCGGGCATGAGCCTGCCTGTAAATTCATCGACAATTATTACCTTGCCGTTTTCCACCACATAGTCCTTGTCCCGCTTGAAGACCGCGTGAGCCTTCAGCGAGTTGTTGACATAATGAAGGGTGTCAACATTGGCGACATCAAAAAGGTTTTCCAGCCCGAGAGTTTTTTCTATGGAGTTTATGCCGGAGTCAAGAAGCTGGACATCACGGCGCTTTTCATCAATCTTGAAATCAGTTTGAGGGTTAAGCAGGCGGATTACCTCATCTATTTTGTAGTAAACATTAGTGGAGTTTTCAGTCGGACCGCTTATAATAAGTGGTGTTCTCGCTTCATCTATAAGGATACTGTCCACTTCATCCACTATTGCGTAATGGAGCTTTCTCTGCGCCATATCGTTAACGGAGAGTTTCATGTTGTCACGCAGATAGTCGAATCCGAACTCATTATTTGTTCCGTAGGTAATGTCTGCCGCATATGCCTGTTTTCTGTTGCAGGGAACGGCTTTAGCGGTGAAGGTTTCCTCATCCTCCCACTCCACAAGCCATGAGGCTTCGTGCTGGATAATGCCGACACTGAGTCCGAGAGTGAGGTAAACAGGGCTCATCCAGAGGGCATCACGTCTGGCGAGATAGTCGTTCACGGTTACAAGGTGAGCGCCTTTGCCTTCGAGAGCGTTAAGATAAAGGGGAAGGGTCGCCACAAGGGTCTTGCCTTCACCGGTTTTCATTTCTGATATTTTGCCTTTGTGCAGTGCGTATCCGCCTATGAGCTGCGCGTCAAAGTGCCTCATGTGCATTCTGCGTTTGCTCACTTCCCTTACGGCAGCGAATGCTTCGGGAAGGAGGTCGTCAATGCTTTCTCCGTTTTCAAGCCGCCTGCGGAACTCCGCCGTGCATGCCTTGAGCTCCTCAATGGATTGTCTTTCAAAGACGCTCTCAAGAGAGTTTATTTTATCGACAACACCGGCTACCTTTTTGAGGTACCTCTGGTTGAAGTCGCCGAACAGTTTTTTCGCCAGATCTTTAATCATCCTTTGACCTTCCTTATTTTTCTGTTTTTGCAATCATCCAGTATATTACTCCCAGTACCGCTATCGATACCAGAACAAATCCGTATGTTACCGGATTGGATGTTTCATGTTTGAGGGTTATGATAAGCAAGTCACGGATGAAGGCTATGAGCGCCACGCCGATGAAAATGCTTATCTTGAACTTGCCCCCTTTGAGCATCTGGACCTCTGTATGGAGAAGCTCAACCAGAACCCATATCATAAGCAGAGAGCCGAGAGCGGTTATGAGAACCTTGTCGGCGTTTTCTTTCAGCAGAGCCAGTATCTCCGCTCCGAACAGCACTGCCGCTGCGATTGTCATTACTATGAGTATGACCACCATCAGCGCGTGCATGAGGAATGAGAATTTCTCGGAAACGGAAACTACAAAGTTCCTCACACTGAATATAGATGTATATTCCCTGATTTTGTTTTCGCAAAATGCGTAGTTAACCGCATCAAAATTAATATCCATAAATTTATGAACACTTAGGAGAATATTTTTTCTGTACACGTCATCGTCAAGGCTCTGGAATATCCGCTCGTGCATCCATAGGCGTATATAGCTCATCATGGCGTTTATCCATTCGTAGTCTATATCGTATTTCTTTTGCAGGTTGCCGAATTTTTCAAGATAGGCAAGATAGGCGTTGCTGAGTTTCGCTTCAAAAAACCTGTTGTACCATGTGATAAGAAATTCCCTGTGCTTGGCGAGAACAACGGGATAAACATTGTCCGGCAGGCGGAATTTTTTTGTGAAGTTTTCAAAGACATCCCTTACGAAGTCTTCCTTATGGTTTTCCATTATCTCTTTGAGAGACGCAATATTGCGGAGATCATCTTCCGTGACATCATAGCTTTTCTGAAGATTTTTAAAGTATTTCATGTGGGGCTCCGCAGGGGAAAAACGAACTCCGGCAGCTTTTCCGATAAAGGAAAATAGTTATTTATTTTTCGGTAATGTATGATAAAATCCGTTAAAAATAAAGGGAAAACAGACTGCCCGCACTATTCCTGACACTCTTATAACATGCTTCTCTTTTCGCTGACCGGCAGCTTGGAGAATGCCTTACGGAGGTTTACCTGAAATGAACCGCAGCCGCACGGCGGAAATCACCAGAAAAACAAACGAAACGGACATTTATCTCAAGCTGAACATTGACGGTTCCGGTGAGAGTAAAATAACCACAGGCGTGGGCTTTCTCAATCACATGCTGGAGCTTTTCGCTCGTCACGGAGGCTTTGACCTTGAGGTGATAGCGAAGGGCGATACAAACGTGGACGACCACCATACGGTGGAGGATATAGGCATATGCCTTGGCGATGCGTTTAAGAAAGCCCTCGGCGATAAAAAAGGGATAAGGCGTTACGGCTTCTTTCTCCTTCCCATGGATGAAACACTTATTGAATGCGCCATAGACTTCAGCGGCAGAACATACCTTAACTACGCCGCTGATATTCAGGCTGTGCGTGTGGGAACCTTTGAGACTGAGCTTGCCGAAGAATTTTTCAAGGCGTTCGCTGACCGCGCTGCGGTGAACCTGCATATAATAAAAAGGTTCGGGCGCAACACCCACCACATTATAGAAGGAATATTCAAGGCAGTTGCCAGATCGATAAAGGACGCAGTCGTTGTGGAATCGGACAGGATAATGTCCACAAAGGGTACTTTGAGTGAGTAAGATCGCGATTATAGATTACGAAGCGGGGAATCTCCGCAGTGTGCAGAAGGCATTTGAAAGTCTCGGATACGATGCCGCGGTGACTTCAGACGCCGGTGATATAAAATCCGCGGCCAAGGTTGTCCTGCCGGGTGTCGGCGCCTTCGGGGACTGCGTAAGCGGGCTGGAGAGAGCAGGGCTCAGGGAGACAGTTCTCGGCGTGATAGCTTCCGGCAGACCTTTTCTGGGCATTTGCGTGGGCATGCAGATGCTCTTTGACAAAAGCTATGAGTTCGGCGAGCATGACGGCTTGGGCATTTTCAGAGGTTCGGTGAAGAAGTTTCCGGATGAAATAGTAAAGCAAAGGATGAAGATTCCCCACATGGGCTGGAACAGCCTGAGCATAAAACAGAAAAATCACCCAGTGCTGAACGGGATAAATGACGGAGATATGGTGTATTTCGTGCATTCCTACTATGTTCAGTCGGAGGATGCGGCGGTAATTGCCGCTGAGTGCGACTATGGAGTGACATTCACCGCAGCCGCGGCGAGGGACAATATATTCGCCACTCAGTTTCATCCCGAAAAATCCCAGACGACAGGGCTTAGGCTGCTTAAAAACTTCGGGGAGTGGAAATGCTGATAATTCCCGCTATCGACCTTCTCGGCGGAAAGGCTGTGCGCCTCCGTCAGGGGGATATGGATGATTATAAAATATACTTTGACGATCCGGCGGAAGCTGCCGCTCAGTTCCGTGAATTGGGGATAAAAAGGCTCCATATAGTGGATCTGGACGGAGCCAAAAAAGGCGAAATGACTAACTTTGAAACTATAAAGCGGATTATAGCGAAAGCGGATATGGAGATAGAGGTAGGCGGCGGAATCCGCAGCATGGACAGGATAAAGGCTTACTTCGATATTGGCGTGAAGTACGCCATTCTGGGTACTGTTGTGATAAAAGATCCGGATTTTGTGAAAAAAGCCGCTGAAACTTATCCGAACAGGATTATACTGGGAGTAGACGCGAAGAACGGCTATGTCGCCACCGAGGGCTGGTATGAAACCAGCGGAACAAAGGCGGAGGATGTGCTGAAAACCTACGCAGGATATTTCATCGAAAGCGTAATCTACACCGACATCAGCCGTGACGGTATGCTTCAGGGGCTTAATATAGAAGCTACAGCAGCCCTTGCGGACAAGAGCCCGTGGGGCATAATAGCCTCCGGCGGGCTGAAGGACATAACTGACGTTAAGAACCTAAGGGAGCTTAACCACCCGAACATAAAAGGAACCATAGCCGGAAAAGCCTTTTACGAAGGAACAATAGATTTAAAAGAAGCTGCCTCCATCGCGGGGTGATTCAATAAAAGCATTCAGGACGGCATTGCGCCGCCTCTGAAACTAACTAATGAGGCTCTGGGGTACTGACTAACATGATCCACAACATTCTTTACTTTATCGCTACAGGTTTCTATTCGGGCAGAAGTCCCTACGCTCCCGGCACGGCAGGCACGCTGGCAGGAGTAGGTCTGGTTATTCTCACGGGATGGTTTTCCCTGTTTTACCAGATAATGCTGTTTATCCTTCTGTTCGCGGCAGGTGTCCTTGCCGCCGAATATCATGAGAGAACCACAGGGGAGAAGGATGCCCCTGAAGTGGTAATAGACGAAATAGCCGCCTATTACTTTCTCATGCTGTTCTTCCAGAACTCGGCTCTTAACCTTTTCTGGGCGTTTGTGCTTTTCCGCATATTCGACATAGTTAAGCCTCACCCCATAGGAAAGCTTGAGGAGATCGGCGGCGGAATAGCCGTTATGCTGGACGACATAGGCGCCGCGGTTTACTCCCTCGGCGCGCTTCTCGTGCTTAAAGGTCTGCTGTGGATTGTACTGTAACAGCGGCGGTGTTCGCCATCGGAAGCGAACTGCTGGAGGGGAGCATTGTCGATACCAATTCTTCGTGGATAGGCTCCCGTCTGGTTAAGCACGGAATAAACGTGGAGGATGTGCGCCTTCTGCCCGACAATATGGACAGAATGGCGGAACTCTTTCTGGAAGCATCTGAAAAATACGATCTGATCATCACTACCGGAGGTCTCGGACCCACATTTGACGACCTCACGGCTGAGGTGGTCAGCCGTGTTTCAGGCAGTAGCTACACACTGAACGAAGAACAGCTTGAGCATATCAGGAAACGGCTTGCCAAGTTCGGCATAAGCCTCAAGGAAAACCATTTTCATCAGGCAAAACTTCCTGAAGGCTGTAAAACCTTCTTTAACCGTATGGGGACGGCGTTCGGTTTTTCCGTATCCTGCGGAAATTCAAGAATAATCTCCATGCCGGGCATACCCTATGAAATGAAGCCGATGTTTGATGAACAGGTGCTGCCTTGGCTCCATGAGCTCTTTCCTCTCAGGGAGCGCCATATCCGTGACCTGCGAATAGCGGGCAAGCCTGAATCAGAAGTGGATGACGTTATCCGTGAGCTGGGCATACCGGACGGGCTGGACTGCATAATCAATGTAGGCAAAGGCGACATTCTCGTGAAGGTGCGGGGCTTTGATGAGCAAGCAGTCCACAGCTTTGCCGAAGCAATAAGAAAACCGTTTGAGAGTAACTTCATAGGTTACGGAGACGAAACCTTCCAAGTCCGTCTTGTGCGTATGCTTAAGGAAAAAGGGCTTACCGTGGGTTTCGCTGAAAGCTGCACGGGAGGCATGCTGGGAGAGGATATTACATCTGTCTCAGGAAGCTCCGCAGTCTTCAAGGGCTCCGTGGTGTCATACTCAAATGATGTTAAAATAAATGTCCTCGGTGTTCCGGCGGATGTTATAGAAACTTACGGCGCTGTGAGCGCCGAATGCGCCGTCGCAATGGCTGAGGGAGCAAAAAGAGTTCTCTGTACTGACTGCGCCGCGGCTGTAACGGGCATAGCGGGACCTGACGGCGGAACGGATGAAAAGCCTGTGGGCACTGTTTTCATAGCTGTAAGTGTGAACGGAAAAACAGAGGTGAAAGGCTACGGCTTCTCCGGCGACAGATCCGCCATAAGAGAACGCAGCGTGAAAACCGCCTTCGGCTGGCTCATAGATTTACTGAAATAGAGTTGCGCAGATTCAGATTGTGCGACGTAAGTCAGACTATAAACTTGAAAAAATATAAATTAAGAAGCCTGTAAAAGCATTGAAACGACTCCATGGAGGGAGTTGCGCCGTGCGGAGCGAAGGGTTGCTTTGCAAGCCGCGAGCGTTAATCTGAATCTGACAGGATGTTCAGATTCAGATTGTGCGACTTAAGTCAGACTATAAACTTGAAAAAAATATAAATTTAAGGAGCCTATAAAATGGATGCAGAGAAAAGGAAAGCCTTAGACCTTGCCATGGGCAAGATAGAGAAAGACTTCGGCAAGGGAGCGGTGATGCGCCTCGGCGACCGTGCCGTTGAGAAGCTTCCCGTTATATCTACGGGCGTTCTGTCCATAGATATAGCCCTCGGTGTGGGCGGAATACCCAGAGGGCGCATAATCGAAATATACGGCAGTGAGTCATCAGGCAAGACAACCATTGCGCTCCATACAATAGCGGAAGCGCAGAAGGCGGGCGGCATAGCTGCGTTCATAGATGCCGAGCATGCCCTTGACCCTGTGTATGCCAAGGCAATCGGTGTCGATACCGATAACCTCATAGTCAGTCAGCCGGACAGCGGAGAGGCTGCCCTTGAGATATGCGAAACCCTTGTGCGCTCAGGCGCAATCGACATAATAGTCGTGGACTCAGTGGCGGCGCTCACTCCCAGAGCGGAGATAGAGGGTGAAATGGGTGACTCTCACATGGGTCTTCAGGCAAGGCTTATGAGTCAGGCGCTGAGAAAGCTTGCCGGAATAGTCAATAAATCGAAGACATCACTTGTTTTTATAAATCAGACCCGCTCGAAGATAGGCGTTGTTTACGGCAACCCCGAAACAACCACAGGCGGCAACGCGCTGAAGTTCTACGCCTCAATCCGTATGGAGATTAAGAGAAGCACCGCTCTCAAAGAGAAGGAGGAGCAGGTAGGCAATCAGGGCAGCGCCAAGATTGTCAAAAACAAGGTAGCTCCCCCGTTCAAAGTCGCCGAGTTCGACATTCTCTACGGTGAAGGCGTTTCAAAAATCGGCGTGCTTATAGACCTCGGCGCTAAGCTTGACATCATCAACAAAGCCGGAGCGTGGTTCAGCTACGGCGACACCAAACTCGGACAGGGTAAGGAGAACGCAAGGGCTTTTCTTACCGCTAATCAGGAAATAACTAAGGAAATAGACGCTAAGATCAGGGGACACTACGGAATCGCCGTTGCCGCTGAAAAAGAATAAAGGTAAAATTCAAATAGGCTTTTTGCTTAAGGGATATTCTTAAATCCTTCCTGCCCTTCCTTTGTAATAAGGAGGGCTGCTGTCAGTGGTGCTGATGTGTCTCCTGAACGAGGTGAAGGATCTCTGAATAAATACTGAGAGATTCTACGCAGTTGCTCAGAATGACACCTCAGGGTTCGCAATGATGATAATGCTATAACAACTCCACGGAAGGAGTTGAGCCGTGCGCAGCGAAGCCTTGCTCTGCAAGGCGCGAGCGTGTGTAAAAATTTCCATTGATGGCAAATTTTTACTATTAAGTCGGAGGTTAATGCCGTGGACATTAATACTATTCTTCAGAGAACAGTCGCAATGGGAGCGTCAGATCTCCACCTCAAAGTCGGCAGACCGCCCACCGTGAGGCTGCACGGCTCACTTGAGTCCATTCAGGGGCTTCCCAAGCTCAACGCGGAGGACACTCTCAAAATTGCCACGGACGTAATGCCTCAGAGCGCCAAAAACCGATTTAAGGAAGGCAAGGAGGCGGACTTCGCCTATGCCGTGCCGAAGGTCGGGCGCTTCAGGGTGAACGCATTTCTCCAGCGCGGCGTAATCAGCATGGTTTTCAGGACAATCCCCATAGATATTCCCGACATAGAGAAGCTCAGTCTCCCCGAAGTCATAAAGACGATCGCCTTGGAGAACAGAGGACTTGTACTTGTGACAGGCATCACAGGGAGCGGGAAGTCAACCACTCTGGCGGCGATGATCGACTATATCAACACCCACAAGCGTGTAAACGTAATTACCGTCGAAGACCCCATAGAGTTTATGCACGTGGATAAAAACTGCATCATAGCTCAGAGGGAGGTCGGCGCTGATACCAACTCGTTCTCCGAAGCCCTCAAGCGTGCCCTTAGGCAGGACCCGGACGTTATCCTCGTGGGTGAGATGCGTGATCTGGAAACCATAGAAACGGCGATGCACGCCGCAGAGACCGGACACCTTGTTATGTCCACGCTCCACACTCTGGATGCTCCGGAGACCATAAACAGAATAATATCCGTTTTCCCGCCGCACCAGCAGGAGCAGATAAGGATACAGCTCGCGGGCATCATAAAAGCCGTTATTTCGCAGAGGCTTGTTCCCACATCAGACGGACACGGGCGTGTTGCCGCCATTGAGGTTATGGTGTCCAACGCCACAATCAGAGAATGTATCACGGATAAGATGAAAACCCGCCAGATTACAGACTTCATAGAGCAGGGGCGCTCGGTTTACGGCTCGCAGAGCTTTGATCAGTCGCTCATCGATCATGTACGCTCAGGGCAGGTCACCTTTGAGGAGGCTATGAAGTGGGCGAAAAAGCCGGACGATTTCGCGCTGAAGATGCGCGGCATATCGTCCTCCAGCGACAACGAGGAAAACGAGTGGAAACTCGGAGGAATGCTCAATAAAGAAGAAGAGGAATAGATCACCCCTTGATTACGCCTTCAGAATTCTTTCCATGCGGGACTACTCTGAGTACGGCATGCGGGAGAAGCTTATTTCAAGGTTCAGCAGCGAGGAGGCGGAGGAAACCCTCAGCCGCTTGAAGGAACTGGGCTATATCGATGATCTCCGCTACGCAGAAAATTTTGTTGTGTCCAAACTCCTTTCCGGCTTCGGGATCTATGCCGTTATAAGAAAGCTCCGAGAGAAGGGCGTGGACGTAAACCGCGGTTATGTGCTCTCCGTTGCGGAGAAGAGGGATATAGACACGGATGCCCTGCTGGAGAACGCTCTGAAAAAGTATCTTGCAAAAACAGGGGATGAGGATAGAATATCTGTCCGTTCAAAGTGTCTCAGATTTATGCTGGGACGCGGTTTTGATATATATGAGGCGGAAAAACGTCTTGAAGCCATTCTCAAAGAGAATGACTTCAGGTAGGCACTGAATGTGCTTAACGGAAATTGGAGGTTGATGGATGAAAGTGATATTTCTCAAAGACGTCAAAGGCGTCGCGAAGAAAGGCGACATAAAGGAAGCAAAGGACGGCTACGCCAAAAATTTCCTCTTTAAACAGAATATTGCCATAGAGGCGACCGAGGCGAACCTGAGCAAGCTTGAGCAGCAGAAGGCAAACGAAGCCGCGAAAGAACAGAAAAGAAAGGATGACGCGAGGGCGCTTGCCGACAGACTTAAAAAAGTCGGTATCAAAATGAGCAAAAAATGCGGTGAAACCGGAAAGCTTTACGGCGCAATTACTTCCGGCGACATAGCCGAAGCCCTCAAAGCGGAAGGTCTCGAAGTTGATAAGCGTGACATTGACCTGCATGACCCCATTAAGGAAACAGGCGTGCATACCGTAAAAGTCAATATATATATGGACATCAAGTCCGAAATCAAGGTTGAGGTTCATGGCGAGTGATGTAAAGCGTATTCCGCCGCACAGTCTTGACGCGGAGCAGGCGGTTCTCGCCTCCCTCCTCATAGACGACAAGGCGGCGGATAAGGTTCTGCACATGCTGACTCCGGGGGATTTTTATTCCCCGATCCATCAATACATATATTCGATAATCTACAAGCTGCACGAAGGCGGAAAGCCCGTGGATATAATATCTCTGGCTAATTACGCAAATGACAGAAACGAACTTCCCCGAGCGGGCGGCGTGGAGTATATCTCGTCTCTGATGGAGATAATACCCAATTCAGCCAATGCCGAGTACTACGCCAACATTGTTAAGGATAAATCCACCCTCCGCCAGCTTATCGGAGTCGCCGTTGAAATGACGGAGGACTGCTACACCCGGACAGACGATGTAGCCGAGGTTGTGGAAGCGGCGGAAAAGAAGATATTCTCCCTTGCGGAGCAGAAACTCAAGGCGGATATTCTCCCGATAGGCGAGCATATGCACCGCACCTTTGAGGTGCTGGAAAAGCTCTACCATCGGAAGGAGGATACAACAGGGATCCCCTCCGGCTTCATGGATTTGGATCAGATGACAAACGGTTTTCAGCGCTCCGACCTTATCGTCATAGCCGGACGTCCCGGTATGGGTAAGACGGCTTTCACGCTGAATGTAGCACTCAACAGCTCAAAATCCGTCAGGGAGGGGAAGGATAAGTTCAACGTGGCGTTCTTCTCCCTTGAAATGTCTTCTCAGCAGCTTATCCAGCGTCTTCTTTCCGGCGAGGCCGGTGTAAACTCAAACAAGCTCCGTTCCGGCAAGTTCTCCTATGACGAATGGACAAGACTCACCGCGGCCGCGGGCGAACTCAGCGAGCTGGGGCTTTTTCTGGATGACACTCCGGCTATCACAGCCATGGAGCTGCGCGCCAAATGCCGCAGGCTGAAAAGGGAGCACGGGATCGACCTTGTCATAATCGACTACCTCCAGCTCATGGGTTCTCACAAGACCGAAAGCAGAGAGCAGCAGATCGCCGATATTTCCAGATCGCTTAAAGCGCTGGCAAAAGAGATGGATATTCCCATAATCGCCCTCTCACAGCTTAACAGGGGTGTGGAAAGCAGGATAGATAAACGCCCGCTTATCTCCGATCTTCGTGAATCGGGCGCCATAGAGCAGGATGCGGATATTATTGTATTCCTTTACAGAGACGATTTTTACAATAAAGAGAAGAAGACCGGTATAACGGAAGTTATCATCGCCAAGCACAGGAACGGCTCCACCGGCACGGTGAACCTTGAGTTCGTGGGCGAATACATGAAGTTCAGAGATGTTGTTCAGGGATATGTATAAAAAATCATACATTTTTTCTGATCTGTTGTACATTGTGTACAGGATCTGATCTGAGGATCCCTTAAATTAAGGGATCCAGCCATTGGCACAGTTATTGCTCAATAACCTGTGTTGTTGGAGGACAGAATAAATGTTTCAGACTACACTCAATAATAAAATTTCATTTGAAGGCATAGGGCTCCACTCCGGAGAAGTAATTCAGGTTGTTGTAAACCCCTCATATTCCGAAACAGGCGTAATGTTCCGCCGTGCGGATATTCAGGGTTCCTCTTACACAAAAGCCAGCCCCTATACTGTGACCTCCACACAACTCGCCACAAGCATAAACTGCGGGAAAGGAAGCATCTCCACCATTGAGCATCTCATGAGCGCTCTTTACGGTCTCGGTGTGGACAACGCACTCGTTGACGTTTACGGCACGGAAGTGCCCATACTCGACGGCAGCGCATATCCTTTCGTCGGCATGATAAAAGAAGCAGGAATTAAAGAACTCAATATAAAGAGGAAATACCTCAAGTTTAAAAAGAGAATCATCATCGAAAAAGGCGACAAATGGATAGAGCTTATCCCCTCACGCTTTTTTAAGGTAACTTTCGGCATCTCATTTGACGATAACTTCGTGCAGGAGCAGAAGGCATACTTTAACTTCTCCGACGGCGGCTTCATTGAGGATGTTTCAAGGGCGAGAACCTTCGGCTTCAAAAAGGATGTTGACGCTCTCCACGCCATGGGGCTTGCCAAAGGCGGCAGCCTTGAAAACGCTGTCGTTGTTGACGGAAGCGGAGTTCTCAACGCTGAAGGTCTCAGGTATGATGATGAGTTCGTGCGCCACAAAATTCTCGATCTCCTCGGAGATATATCCCTTATAGGCTACAGGTTCTACGGTCACGTAAGGGCATACAAATCAGGACATATGCTCAATAATATTTTCGCAAGAACACTGCTTGAATCTACTAACTGCTATTCCATAATAGAACAGCCGGAGACTCCGGCATTCGGTTCGCTGCTTGAACTGAAACCACAGGGGATTTAAGAGATCACCCGAAAGCAGTCGGTCGGCTGCTTTCGGGGGGAATCTCGACTTAACAATGCCAAATTCTCCATCCATGGGAATTTGGCATACACGTTCGCGCCGCATGAAATGCGGCTTCACTACGCACGGCGGGCTCCCATCCTTGGGAGCGTTTTTGTTTTCAGGGGCGTATACACGTTCGCGCCGCATGAAATGCGGCTTCACTACGCACGGTGCGCTCCCATCCTTGGGAGCGTTTTTGTTTTCAGCGTCACTGCGAGGAGCAAGGCGACGCGGCAGTCCCGTTTCCTGCATTTAACCGCATCTGGCTGATATTACCTTCCCGCGTAATCACGAAACGCCATTTTCTCCGCAGCTTAAACTCCTTATGCGTATAGCTTAAAAAACTGCTTGACAGTGAGAAGCTCAACTCTTATTCTTTATTTAGCACTCTTTAGCATTGAGTGCTAACAGCAAGCGCCGGACATTGATAAAGCAGGTAAAAAAACAAAAATGCTGAACGAAAGGGAAGAGTCGGTTCTCAGAATTATAGTTGAGGAATACATAAAAACCAGCGAGCCTGTGGGCTCCCGCTATATCTCAAAAAGCGGACCCCTCCAACTGAGTGCCGCCTCCATACGCAACATAATGAGCGATCTCGAAGAGAAGGGATACCTCACCCAGCCGCACACCTCCGCAGGGCGCATCCCCTCTGATAACGGGTACCGCTATTATATAGACAGGCTGGTGGTTTTCGGCTCACCGGACAATGACATAATCTCCTCACTTCAGGAAGGCTGCCAAACCACCAGCGTTAACAGTTTCTTACAGCATTTCAGCCGTAAAATGGGCTCCCTCACAAATGCCGTGGGCTTTGTTGTTGCGCCCAAGCTGAACACAATGCACCTGAAGCATATAGAATTCTTACAGTTTAACGCATATACGGTGCTGGCGGTGATTGTCACCAAGTCCGGCATTGTGCACAACCTCATGCTGGAAACCGAAAAGCCGGTGGATAAAAGCGACCTCACAAGGGTCAGCAACTATCTTAACGAGCATTTCGGCGATAAATCTCTGGGAGAGATAAAAGCACACATCCTCAGCGAGATGGAGGACAGAAAGGAGCATCTCGACAGGCTTTTTGAAAGAGCGTATACCCTCGGCGAGAGGGTTTTTGCCGTGGAAAATTTCGGTCATGAAATATATCTGGAGGGAACCTCAAATGTTCTGGATATGCCGGAGTTCAAAGACGTGCAGAAGATAAAAGAGATATACAGAATATTTGAGGAAAAACATTTCATCAGCGAGATACTGGACAAGTGCATGACAGAAAGCGGAGTTCAGATCTTTGTCGGCTCAGAGATAGGCAAGGAGGAGATAAACGAACTCGGTCTTGTCTCCAAAACCTATTCCAGAGGCGGCAAAATAGTGGGCAGCCTCGGCATCATCGGTCCCAAGAGGATGAGCTACCCGAAGGTTGTGTCTATAGTTGACTGTACGTCGGACATAATAACCAAGATGCTCAACAGGCTTTCCGAATAAGTAATAAACGACAATGAGGATATAGATGAATTCGGACGAGAAAAAGACTTTGGATGAACAGGAAGCCGAAATCTGCGCGGAAGAGATACCCGCAGCGGAAAAAAGCGAGCTTGAGCTTCTGAAGGAAGAGAACGAAGCGCTGATAAGGCAGGCGGAAGAGGCTAAGAATGACGCCCTCAGGGCTGTGGCAGACGCAGACAACTTCCGCAAGCGTATGTCGAAAGAGGCAGAGGACAGAATAAAATTCGCCGGCACACGGATTCTTGAAGGGCTGCTCCCCGTGCTGGACAACCTTGAGATGGCTCTTGCTCATGCCGAAGAAGATAGCCCTCTGAAGCAGGGAGTTGATCTCACTTTGAAACAGATGCTTGAGACTCTCGGCAAAAACGGGCTTGAGAAAATCATGCTGGAAGTAGGGGCAGAATTTGATCCCGCTTTTCATGAAGCGCTTATGCTGGATAATACGGATGAATACGGCAACAACTGCGTAACCATGATTCTGCAAAACGGCTACACTCTCAACGGCAGAGTGATACGTCCGGCTAAAGTAAAGGTAAATAAGAAGTAATAACAAATCAGAGTTCGGTGCAAATTCGGTTTTTTTAAAGAGGGGTATATTTTTAAATAAACTGAAAAAACCTTTCTTTTATGGTAAAGAAAGGTTTTCTCAGACTCTTTCCAAAGAAACCAAATTTGTTATGGTATGAAGCGCAGGACGCGTCTTTTTTGAACCAAAATAAGACAGATGCGTGCAATATAACGAGAGCACACCCATGGATGGGTGCGTGGAGTGCGCAGCACAGCGAATGCGAGCAGCGCAAACGTAACGAGAGCGGCAAGGAGTTTTACTCCGCAGGCTGCGAGTGAAAAAAAGCGCAGGACGCGTCTTTTTTGAACCAAAATAAGACAGATGCGTGCAATATAACGAGAGCACACCCATGGATGGGTGCGTGGAGTGCGCAGCACAGCGAATGCGAGCAGCGCAAACGTAACGAGAGCAGCAAGGAGTTTTACTCCGCAGGCTGCGAGTGAAAAAAAGCGCAGGACGCGTCTTTTTTGAACCAATAAATAAGACAGACGCGTGTACCGTAATCTGACAGGACATTCAGATTACGGTGATAAGAACGGATTTAAAAAGAAAAAGATATATTCAGGAGGCATTTTATGAGTAAAGTAATCGGTATAGACCTTGGTACGACGAACTCAGTTGTAGCCATAATGGAAGGCGGCCAGCCGAAAGTTATCGCCAATGCGGAAGGCATGAACACAACCCCCTCAGTAGTGGCGTTTACGGATTCGGACAGGCTTGTGGGTCTTCTTGCGAAAAGACAGTCGATCACAAACCCGGAAAACACTGTTTTCAGCATCAAAAGGCTGATCGGACGCAAGGTTGACGCACCTCAGGTGGCAAAAGCGAAAACAGTTCTTCCTTACTCCATAGTACCCTCTGACAACGGTGACGCATGGGTGCAGGTCAGGGATAAAAAATTCGCTCCGCCTGAAATTTCGGCGATGATACTTCAGAAGCTTAAGAAAACAGCGGAGGATTACCTCGGCGAAACTGTAACGGATGCGGTGATAACCGTTCCCGCATACTTTAACGACGCTCAGCGTCAGGCAACAAAGGATGCCGGCAAGATCGCCGGTCTCAACGTTCTCCGTATTATAAACGAGCCCACGGCAGCGGCTCTTGCTTACGGTCTGGACAAGAAGCACGATGAAAAAATCGCAGTATACGACCTTGGCGGCGGTACATTTGATGTATCGATCCTTGAACTCGGCGACGGCGTTTTTGAAGTAAAATCAACCAACGGCGATACGTTTCTCGGCGGTGATGACTTCGACATGCGTATAGTGGAATTCCTCATTGACCAGTTCAAAAAAGACAACGGCATAGACCTCAGAAACGATAAAATGGCGCTTCAGAGGCTTAAGGAAGCCGCTGAAAAAGCCAAGCACGAGCTTTCAAGCTCCACCGAAACGGAGATCAATCTTCCGTTTATCACCGCAGATCAGACAGGACCCAAGCACCTTGTGGTTAAAATAAACAGAAGCAAGCTGGAGTCCCTTGTTATGGATCTGGTTGACAACTCTCTGGAGCCCTGCCGCAAAGCTCTTGCGGATGCAGGGCTCAAAGCCTCCGACATAGACGAGGTTATCCTTGTGGGCGGTATGACGAGAATGCCCCTTGTACAGCAGAAGGTTAAAGCCTTCTTCGGAAAAGAGCCCCACAAAGGGATAAACCCCGATGAGGTGGTTGCTGTCGGTGCGGCAATTCAGGGTGCGGTTCTCAAAGGCGATGTAAAGGATGTTCTTCTCCTTGATGTAACACCTCTTTCACTCGGCATTGAAACTCTTGGCGGCGTGATGACAAAAATCATCCCCAGAAATACCACAATCCCCACAAGGAAAAGTCAGGTGTTCACAACGGCGGCGGATAACCAGACTTCTGTTACCATCAGCGTGTTTCAGGGTGAACGTGAAATGGCAGCGGACAATAAGTCCATCGGGCGTTTCGACCTTGTGGGTCTTCCCTCCGCTCCCAGAGGGCTGCCTCAGATCGAGGTAACATTCGACCTTGACGCAAACGGCATTCTTAATGTTGCCGCAAAGGATCAGGGCACAGGCAAGGAACAGTCCATCAGGATAACGCCCAGCAGCGGTCTTTCCGATGACGAAGTAGACCGTATGGTAAAAGACGCCGAGCTTAACGCTGATTCCGATAAAAAGAAAAAAGAGCTTGTGGAAATCCGCAATCAGGCTGACACACTGATCTACAGCACTGAAAAATCCCTCGCCGATTATGGGGATAAGCTTGACGAAGCAACCAAAAAGAACATAGAATCCGCCAAGGAAGAACTTAAAGCCGTTCAGGGCGGAGAAGACGTTGAAGCGATTAAAGCCGCTGTGGAAAAACTCACCGAAGCTTCTCACAAGCTTGCGGAAGTTATATACAACTCTGCCCAGCAGCAGAACGCACAGGCAGACGAAGGTGCGCAGCAGGCTGAGGAACCCTCAGCGTCCGCTAAGGACGAAAACGTAGTGGACGCGGACTTTGAAGAAGTAAAAGACGATAAGAAATAACATTGCTTATAAGAAGGGAGCCGTAACAGGCTCCCTTTAAATTCCTTCCCAAATAACACCTTTTTACGGGGATAAGTCATTGAACAGAGATTATTATGAAATCCTTGGCATAAATAAGAACGCCTCGGAAGCAGAAATCAAAAAAGCTTACCGCAAGCTGGCGATGGAGTACCATCCCGACCGCAACCCCGGCAACAAAGAAGCCGAAGACAAATTCAGAGAGCTCTCGGAAGCGTATGAAGTATTAAGCGATCCTCAGAAAAGGGCGCAGTTCGACCAGTATGGGCGGGTTTTCGACAATAACGGATTTTCCGGCGGCTCAGGAAGCTACGGCGGAGCCGGTGCGGAGACTATATTCGAGGAATTTTTCGGCGATGTTTTCGGCGATTTCTTCGGCTCCGCGGGGCGCTCAAGGAAGAAAAGCCGCCCCACCAGAGGAGGAGACATAAAGCTCCGCCATGAAATAGAATTTGAACAGGCCGTTTTCGGCTGTGATATAGAAGTAAGCGTGCCCCGTATAGTGGAATGCACCAAGTGCGGCGGCACAGGAGCAGAGGACGGCGGTATCGAAACCTGCGCCACATGCCGCGGAACAGGCGTTATCCAGAACAGGCAGGGGCTTTTCGCCATCACCACCACATGTTCATCATGCGGCGGTACAGGCAAGGTTATCAAGAATGTCTGCAAGGAGTGCAAGGGTGAAGGCGCAAAACGCATCCACAAAAAACTCAGCGTTAAGGTTCCCGCCGGAATCGAAGACGGCATGACAATACGCATAAGCGGCGAAGGCAACCACGGACGCAACGGCGGTCCCGCCGGCGACCTCTATATTGCTGTTTCTGTCAAAGGACACAAATTCTTTCGCCGTGACGGACGTGACATATATCTTGAGCTCCCGCTTTCCGCAGTGGACGCCATGCTCGGTAAATCCATAGAGATCCCGACCCTTGAGGGCAAGGACGAAATAAAAATCAAACCCGGCTCACAGCCCGGCGATGTCATAACCCTCAAAGGCAAAGGTATCGCAGATGTTCAGGGCTACGGCGTGGGCAACCAGTACATAGAGCTCAAAGTAATCATACCCACCAAGCTCACCAAAAAACAGAAAGACCTGCTGGCAAAATTCGAGGCGGATTCCAACGAAGACACCTACAAAACCGACAGATCCCTGTTTGATAAAATAAAGGATTTTTTCGGATAAAACATCTTCACGGATGAAGATGCGCCGTGCGGAGCGAAGACTTGCCCCGCAAGGCGCGAGCGGTTCAGGCGAACCGCAGGACGCAGGTTCGCCGGTATTAAGTTGATAAAATAAAGGATTTTTTCGGATAAAACATCTCCACGGATGAAGATGCTCGGGTAAAAGTTTGGTTTTTTGGGAAGAGTTTGAGGAACCGTTTTTTTTCATTAAAAAAGGGTTCCTCATGAGTTTTTTATCAATAGAGTAAGAGTATTGTAACTTTATGGGGAAACTTTTTATAAAAAGCTTTCCCCATACCCCTTCAAAAATTTTAAACTGCTTCGCAAAGATTCAGCAGTGAGGTATTTATATGTCCAAACTCAGTGCGGCAAGGCTCAAGGTAAAGAATGACAGTCTGGTTGACGAGTTCAACGCATCCATTCATTTCGACAAGCGTTTGTATCGTCATGATATAAGAGGTAGCATAGCTCATGCTGAGATGCTTGCTTCATGCGGCATACTTACTGCTGAAGAGGCGGAGGCGATTAAGGACGGTCTTCTTGCCGTGCTTGGTGAGATTGAGTCGGGCGGTTTCGTTTTCCGCACGGAGGATGAGGACATCCACATGGCGGTTGAGAAGCGCATGACTGAGATAGTGGGCTCTGTGGGCGGCAAGCTCCATACAGCGCGCAGCAGAAACGATCAGGTTGCTGTGGATGTGCGCATGTATCTCCGTGAGGAGACAGAGGTTATAGCGGGTTATATGGCGGAGCTGGTGAAGACTCTGACCGATAAGGCGGAGAAGCATCTGGGCGTGCTGATGCCCGGATATACGCATTTGCAGACGGCGCAGCCTGTGCTTGTTTCCCACTGGCTTATGGCGTATGTGCAGATGTTCCGCCGTGATTACGGCAGAATGACGGACTGCGCGGAGAGGATGAATTTTTCTCCGCTCGGTTCAGGCGCCCTTGCCGGAACAACATTTCCTGTTAACCGTGACATGACCGCTGAAAAGCTGGGGTTTACGGCACCGACGGAAAACAGCATGGATTCCGTGAGTGACCGTGATTTTGCTCTGGAGTTTCTTTCCGCTGCGGCGATATGTCAGATGCACCTTTCGAGATTTTCCGAGGAACTGATAATTTTCTCCACATCGGAGTTCGCTTTCATAGATTTAAGCGACGATTTCTGCACGGGCAGCAGCATAATGCCCCAGAAGAAGAATCCCGACATGCCTGAGTTGATCAGAGGCAAAACCGGACGCATGTACGGCAACCTTGTGAGTCTTCTCACCACGATGAAGGGGCTTCCGCTGGCTTATAATAAGGATATGCAGGAAGATAAGGAGCCGCTTTTCGACTCAGTAGACACAATCAAGGCTTCCCTGCGCATATTCATTCCTATGATAGAGAAGATGGGTATAAACGCGGAGAAGATGACGAAGGCTGCGAAGCTCGGTTTCTCCACCGCGACGGACTTGGCGGATTATCTCGTGCGGAAGGGGATGCCTTTCAGGGAGGCGCACCATATTGTCGGTTCCGCTGTGGCATTTGCGCTGGATAAGAGAGTTGACATAAGCGAACTGACGATCGATGAGCTTAAATCCTTTTCCGAAAAGATAGATGATGATATATATTCCTATATAACCCCCGAGGCGTCCGTAAGCAGCAGAAAGGCGAAGGGCGGCACGGCAGGGGAATCCGTAAAGGCGCAGATAGAAAGCGCGAGGAAGTTTCTGGATGAGGTTCTATAAGTATATCCTGACACTTATTGCTGTTCTGGCTCTGTTTACAGGCTGCGGCAAAAAGACCGACCCCGTAGTGCTCACAGAGGCTGTTCCCGCCCCGGGTGAGAACCTGCGTATTTTCAATAATGATCAGGGTGTGGTTATCCGCAATGCTGACAAGCGCTTCGCCGTGAATGTTCAGAGAGCTGTTTTCGATCCGTCCTGCGGCTGCCTCACCGATTATGCTGACATAGCGGAAATTCCGCCTTCCGCCGCTTTCGTGGACGATAATGTGACGCCTGACGTGCGTTATGTTTACAGCATAGTAGCGCTGCACCCGGTTTACAGCAACAAATCCCAGCCTGTGAAAAAGGCTGTTATATATGCCCGACCGGTCAAGATAACCGATGTGCAGATAAAAGAACTTACAGGAGACAGGTTCGCCTTTACACTCAAGGCGGATAAGCCCTTTGAGCGCTTTGAGATTTTCATAGACGGCGGACTTGAACTGCGCACCTCAAGGGAAAGCTTCGAGGTGAACATGGAAGGGAAGGAGAACCGCACCGTAACCATGTACCCCTTTGACAAATACGGCAATGCCGGTGAGGAGAAGATTATCCGTCTCGCCGTCAAGCAGGTTGTTCCCAGAGCGCCCTTCGGTTTCAGAAGCGTTTACGGCAGGGGAACTCTGACTATATCATGGAACGAGCCCGAGGGGGCTTGGCTTTATAATGTTTATATAATGAAGGGCGACAGCTACTCTTTCCTTTCAAAGGTTGATGTGCCTTACTTTATGTATTCTGTAGGGGAGAACACGATAGACTGCGTTAAGTTTGCTGTTTCCTCCGCCACGGACGGCAACGAGTCCGACAGGACTGAATACGAAGCATGCTGGCCCTGATTTAATAATCCTGAATTTCCCTCCATGGAAATTCAGGATACACGCTCGCGGCAGGATAAACCTGCCTTCGCTCCGCACGGCGGAACTCCCTCCGTGGAGTTATGAGATTGCTTCACTTCGTTCGCAATGACAGTCAACAGTGTCACTGCGAGGAGCCTAAGCGACGCGACAGTCTCTGCTTGTATAATTCTGAATTTTCTTCCATGGAAATTCAGGATACGCGCTCGCGGCTTGCGGAGCAAGCCTTCGCTTCGCACGGCGGAACTCCATCCGTGGAGCGTTTGTGTTGAGACGCAAGAGTATCTGACTGTCCTGTTTTTTCCTGCTTGAAAAACGGACATGTGCTATATATAATTTGTGACTTTTCCCTGCTCATTTCGGAGGGCGGGTTGTTTTAGAAAAAGTAAAAAAGATTTTTCATACAGGTCGGTGTTTTTATGTTTACTATTATTATTTCAGTCAGTGCTTCAGCTCTTCTTGCCATAGGGATTTACGCGCTGACTTACAACATCTGGTGGTCGCTTACCGTAGCAGTGCTGGGCATCATCGCTGTCAACTTCTTCATGGGAAGGCATTTTCTCAATAAGCTCAAGGAGCTTTTCGGCAATGTGGAAAAGGATCTCCGTGCGGGCAGGTATGAAAAGGCAATTGAGCGTCTGAAGGAGGGCTATAAGTACTCCAACTGGCAGTTCTTCGTAAAAGAGCAGATCAACGCTCAGATAGGGATCATTCTTTATTCCACCAAAAGGCTTGATGAATCTGTTGAATACCTTGAAAAAGGGTTCGACAAAAACTGGCTTTCAATGAGTATGCTCGCAGCATCCCGATATAAGGCAAAGGAGACGGAGAAGGCTCTGAAAACCCTTGAGGCGGCTGTGAAAGGCTCTCCGAAGGAGGGTTTTGTATACAGCTTTTATGCGTGGATGCTCAGCGGCAGCGGCAACGATACCAAGGCGATAGAGGTGCTGAACAAAGGCGTTAAGAAATGCCCCGCGGACGAGAAGCTTGAGGCTAACATGGAAGCCCTTAAAAACGGCAAGAAGATAAAAATGGAGAGATACGGCAACGTATGGCTTCAGCTCCAGCTTACCAAAGTTCCTGACGGCGCAAAGCCCTACCAGCAGTTCATCGCTAACCAGCGCATTAAGAGAAGGTAGTAATTGAGAGACATTCAGAACGAAAAAGATGCCCGCAATATCAGTATTGATAAGGTGGGCATCAAGGGGATAGTTTACCCCGTTATTCTTGATGATAAAAAGAAGGGGCGTCAGCACACCAACGCCTCTATCAACATGTATGTTCAGCTTCCTCAGGACTTTAAGGGAACACATATGTCCCGCTTCGTTGAGATTCTCAATGACCACAGAGAAAATATGGGGATCTCCACCGTCTGGATCATTCTGGAAGAGATGAAGAAGCGTCTCGGCTCAAGCGAGTCGCATATTGAGCTTTTCTTCAAGTATTTTATAGAGAAAGAGGCTCCGGTTTCCGGTCTTACCTCCATGATGGACTACACCTGCGAATATTACGCAACGCTCACCGATACTGAGCGGGATTTTGTTCTCTGCGTTAGAGTGCCTGTGATGACTCTCTGCCCTTGCTCCAAGGAGATAAGCGAATACGGTGCACATAACCAGCGCAGCATAATTACTATCAAGGTGCGCTTCAAAAAGATGCTTTGGATAGAAGAGCTTGTAGACATAGCAGAGTCCTCCGCCTCATCCCCTGTGTACCCGCTGCTTAAGCGTGAGGATGAAAAATACGTCACGGAACATTCTTACATGAATCCGGCATTTGTTGAAGATGTGGTGCGCAACGCCGCAGAGAAGCTCATGGCGGAAAGCAGGGTGACGTGGTTTGAGGTTTCCAGCGAAAACTACGAGAGCATACACAACCACAGCGCATACGCAGTCATAGTGCGTGATAAGCGCACCCTGTAGACAATTTCTTCATAAACAGCTATAGTTAATCCATGAAGCTGTTTTTCAGAATCCTTTTCGGTCTTGCCATTATAATCACCGCACTTCTGTTTGCGGACTCCATGAGGGAGCAGCCATTAGTGGGGCGTTTCTTAAGCGAATACATAATTCCCCTGCGTGACAGGCTTACGGTGTTCGGCACATCCCCGCAGACCGACAACACCACGCCCTCTGAGGAGATGCCCGCCGCACCCATATCCGAAAATAATACATCGCCCTATGAAGACCCTGAAGCGGCGCCGGAAGTCACCGCCTCTCCCTTGACAGAAGCGCTCCGCAGGGGCGACCTTGAGGCTGTGAGCAGCCTGATCCTGAGCGGAGAGGATATAAACAAAACCGACATACTCGGCAACACGCCGCTTGTGTACGCCATCACGGGCGGGAATATCCGTGCGGCGGAGCTTATGCTCATGCACGGTGCGGATCCCGATATAAAGGACTATGACGGCAGAACTCCTACGCATAAGGCGGCGAGAAGGAACAGAGAGCAGATAATAAGGCTGCTGATAGAGCGGGGAGCTGATGTTAACGCCGCAGACAGTGAAGGCGTGACCCCATTGATGCTGGCTGTCAGATACGGCTTTCATGACATAGTTGTGGATCTTATAAGAAGCGGGGCGGATGTGAACAAGGCGGATATGAACGGCTTTACTCCGCTGATGTACGCGGCTCAGTACGGCAATATGGACGGAGCTGCCGCCCTGATAGCCTCAGCGGTTGATACGATGAAGGCGGATGCCTACAGCCGCACGGCTTTTGATTTAGCCAAGGAGTACGGGCACGAAAACATAGCGAATCTTCTTGTGAGAAACATGCAGTAGCCTAAAATCCCGCCGTCAGCCCCTTCCACGTCTCAAACACCGCCATAAACCCAAGGACTACCTTCATCGCTGTCCCGATAAACCTTCCGGTGAATGTGGCTATACCCCGTTTCAGCGCGGTTCTGTGGTCGGAGAATTTGAAGTACTCATACAGATAGGTTCCGAGGAAGGCTCCTAAGAATGTTCCGGGCACGGCGCCTATTCCCAGAAGAATACCCGCTCCGAACAGCCCGCCTATGAGCGAGCCTATGACAGAGGCGAAAAAGCTCATGTTGGATACACCGTATTTTTTCCCCACGAAGTAGGACGCCGCAAGCTCAACCGCTTCACCGACAGTGATAAGCACCAGCACGGTGTAGAAAACATTCCATTGCATATGTCCGGACGCCGCCCAGAAAAGAGGTATCAACAGCGCCGCTATGTTTCCCGGCAGACCGAGAAGATTCAGCAGAACAAAGACAGTCTGCAACCCAATGGAGACAAGGGCTATCAGTTCCAGCTCGGGGCTCACAGCTCTATTTTCCTTATGACGGTTTCACGGTGGAGATACATTGCCTCAACGCCGAAATTATCACGGCAGAATGCGGAGTACCTGTCAAGGAGCTCATATGAGTTATTTTCATGGCTCACATGGGCGAAGATTACTTTTTTAAGTCTCTCACGGCTGAGAAGTCCCACGGTGTTCAGCGCATCCTTGTTGGATAGGTGCCCCCTGTGGGAGAGGATCCGTCGTTTGAGGTATTCGGGATATGCCCCTTCGGTGAGCAGCTTTTCCTCATAGTTTGATTCGAGAATTACGGATTCCGCCTCACCCAGATGCTCAAGGATATATGTTCCCGCTACTCCGAGGTCTGTCGCCATGGCGATTTTTTTATCTCCGAAGTCGAAACGGAAGGCGAACGGCTCATGCCCGTCATGGGTGATGGCGAAGGGAGTCACGGAAAAATCCTCAAGCTCATAGAGAAAATCGGGGTCAGTTATCATGAAGCGGCTCACGTCAAACCCTTTTCTCTCAAGCTCGCACGCAGTGCCCTCACTGCTGTAAACAGTGGGTTTAAGTTTATTGAGAAAGGGCTTAAGCCCTTTGATATGGTCATTGTGCTCGTGGGTGAGAAACAGGCTTATTCTCTTCCCGCATATGTCTGTTTCACTTAAAGCGTCGGCAACGTTTTTATATGCTGTTCCTGCGTCAATGAATATGAGATTGTTCCCGTGCTCTATGCAGCAGCAGTTGCCGGAGCTGCCGGAGGCGGCTACATTGAGAACAGGCATCAGATGATTCCCTCATATTTTTTGGTGAACTGGTATACTTCAAGGATGAAGACTGTGAGAAGAGCGGGGATGATGAGCCAGAGGTGATCGTTCCCTGCTAATATATACACCCAGAAAAAGGTTATAAGCAGTCTGACAGACAGGCTCCCCGAGGGTTTTCTCAGTCCCCGCACGCCGAAGGTGTTCAGCCCGAAGGTTTCCCGCCCCGCGAAAAGGAGCAGGTAGGCTGCGAGTATCAGCAGAATGATAAAGCCTGTCTGTATATAAATATCCTCCGAGGCGAGAAAATACAGCAGGAAAGGATATGCAGCAACGAAGAGGAAGATTCCTGTGATTATCAGCAGCGGCTTGATAAGCGCCGTTGAGAAAAAGCGGGAGACAGGGTGCCCGAAGGAGATCTCCTGCTCTACATAACCTCTTGAAAAAAAAACAAGAACAGCTGTGAAAACAGTGCCCGGAGCATCGATGTAGCCGAAGGAGAAAGAGATAAGGAGCGCCCAGAAGGGGAGGCGTGAGAATATAAAAGCAAGCGCAAACAGCGGATTGCGGGCAAAATACAGAAAGAGGCTCCGCATTATTTCTCCGAGATCTTTTTCAGTCTGGCAAGGGTGTTCAGCGCCTCAACAGGAGTCATATTGTTTATATCCATGCTTCTTAATTCGTCCAGCGCGGGGCTGTCCTCAAATATAAGCATCTGCTGAACTACTTTTTCCTGTCTTATCTTACTCTGGGACAGTTTCGGCGTTCCGTCAGTGCCGAACTCGTTTTTCTCCAGCTTGGAGAGTACTTCGTAACCACGGTTTATCACATAATCAGGCAGTCCCGCAAGCTTGGCGACATGTATTCCGTAGCTTCTGTCCGCCGTGCCTCTGATTACCCTGCGCATGAATATCACTTCATCGTTCCATTCCCGCACCTCGGTTGTGAGGTTCACGGCGCCCCGTATGGATGAGGGTATGTCTGTGAGTTCGTGGTAGTGTGTGGCGAATAAGGTTTTAGCCTTAAGCCTTTCAAGTATGTATTCGGCGACTGACCACGCTATGGAGATCCCGTCAAAAGTGGATGTTCCTCTGCCTATTTCATCAAGAATGATCAGTGATTTATCCGTAGCATTATGGAGAATGTTGGCAGTTTCCGTCATCTCCACCATGAAGGTGGATTCGCCGCCAGCCAGATTGTCGCTGGCGCCCACACGGGTGAATATCCTGTCAAGGAGGGGAATCTTCGCCTCGGCGGCGGGAACGAAGGAACCGGTATGAGCCATGAGCGCCACAAGGGCAGTCATGCGGAGATATGTGCTCTTGCCCGCCATGTTGGGACCTGTGATCACAGCCATGCGTGAATCATCTGAGTTGAGGTAGAGATCATTGGGCACATAGTTATCCGTGATGTTCTTCTCCACCACGGGGTGGCGCCCCTCTCTTATGTCCATCTCCTCAAATGCGCCTATCTGCGGACGGGTGTATCTGTTTCTCACCGCCGCTTCAGCAAGGGAGGAGAGGCAGTCTATCTCGGATACGGTTTCCGCTGAGGCTCTTATCATCTCGCTGTAATTCGCCAGAGTGTCCCGCACCTGCGTAAAGAGAGCGTATTCCAGCTCGCCCAGACGCTCTTCTGCGTACACCAGCTTTGTCTCAAGCTCCTTAAGCTCGGGGATGGTGAAGCGTTCCGCGTTTACCAGCGTCTGCTTGCGGTCATAGTATTCCGGCACACGGTCAAGGTTCGATTTGGAGATCTCGATGTAGTAGCCGAACACTTTGTTGTATTTCACTTTAAGAGTGCTTATGCCTGTCTTTTTCTTCTCTTCGGTCTCTATGCGCAGAAGGTGTGTCCGGCTGTCCTTGCGGAGGGCTTTGAGCTCGTCCACGTTCTTGTCGTATCCTTCACGGATTATGCCGCCTTCCTTTATGTTCAGGGGCGGTTCATCGACTATGGCGGCATCTATTACGCTGTATATGCCCTCAAGAGCGTTGAAGGTCTCCCCTGTTTCGCTGAGGTGCGGGTTAGCGGCGGAGAGAAGCATCTCCTTTATCTTCGGGAAGGATACCACTGAGCTTTTCAGCCACACGAGATCTCTGGGGCTGCATCTTCCTGCGAGGAGGCGGGCTGTTATGCGCTCCATATCGTACACTGTGGAGAGAGCATCAAACAGAGCCCCCCGCAGCTCGCTTTGGGTGGAGAGGTATTCGACAATCTCAAGGCGGCGGAGAATGCTCTCCTTACTGCGCAGGGGATAGCGGAGCCAGTTCTTCAGGAGCCTTGCGCCCATTGAAGTGCGGCAGAAGTTCAGCACGGAGAAGAGGGTATTCCGCTCGCTTCCGTCCTGCGAGTTTTCCACAAGCTCCAGAGTTTTCACCGCTATGGAGTCAAGGTGAAGCCTGTTCTCCGGCGCAAGCGTGACCGGATATTTCAGCTTAACATCCAGCATCAGGTTTTTGGTATATGTGAGGAGCAGGGCAATGGCTTTGAGGTAGCCTTCGCCGTCTATTCCGAGGGATTTCTCGCTGGCGGCGCTGTAATGCTCAAGCACTCTGCGCCTTGCGGTGTCTGTTCCGAACGATGCGTCAATGACGGAGACGGGGCGGTTCAGACCTTCTATCTCCTTATGGCTTATCACTTCGGCAGGCTTCCACCTGCCTGTTATATCGTTAATATTTGCGGGAGTGCATTTCTCAAGAAAAATCTGTCCGGTTGATATATCCGCAACTGCGGCGAAAATCTGTTCCTTCTCAGTCCAGAGCACGGCAACGAAATTGTTTGAGGCGGAGTTAAGCCCTTCGTCCTCAAGGATTGTGCCCGGGGTGACAACACGCACCACGCCTCTTTTCACTATCCCCTTGGCTGTTGCGGGATCCTCAAGCTGTTCGCAGATCGCCACATTCTTCCCCGCCCTGATCAGCTTCATAAGGTACGGCTGATAGGCGTGGTAGGGGATTCCGCACATGGGCACTCCGTCACCTCTGCTGGTGAGGGCTATGCCCATTATCTTAGAGGCTGCCTGTGCGTCTTCAAAGAACATTTCATAAAAATCACCCATGCGGAAAAAGAGTATGGTCTCCGGATAATTATCCTTAATCTCGCCGTACTGCCTCATCATGGGGGTTGTCTTTTGCGGTGTTTCCAAGGCTTTGTCCTTTTTATAAGTAAGTAAGCGTCCCCAAGGAGCCGCATTCGCCGCATACATCGGCGTAGTGGACCTGCTCCGCGGAACAGGCGGAGCATTTGTACATGGGGCGGGCTTTGAAATAATCCGTCATTACAGCGTCGTCTTTCATTTCGGCGTATACGGCGGCAAGCGCCGTGGGAAAGCTGTGCCCTGCCGCGCAGATTGAGATCAGGCTTTTAGCCTTTTCCGCCTCATTTTTTCTCATATGGTAACGGGCGGCGTATACATAGAACGACAGGTTCGCCGAGCCGGAGTTTATCTTTTTCATCACTGAGTTAAACAGTGTGCCTATGTCAGAGTAAGCGTAGTGGAACTCCTCAAGTATGTTCATATGCTCAGGGCATTTAGGGAGCTCGTATTTTATTATCTCCTCGCAGAGGGAGAGTCCCTTGTACCGTTTGCCCTCAAGAAACAGCAGGTTAGCCCGCTCCGCCTTCGCCTCAAAGAATGACGGATCGCACTTCTCGGCGTATGTGAGGAGCTTTATGGAGTATGACCTTGTCTCGTTATCGTTTTTCGAGGCGCCGAACCAGCATCTGGCGGCATTTTTGAGATACACGGGCTCCATCTTGGCGCATTTTTTGTACAGCTCCGCCGCTTCCTTCAGATGTCCTGACTTCTCAAGGGCATAGGCACGGAAGGGAAGGAGGGCAAGCTCCGCTCTCTCCGTGAGGAGGAGGGCGCTCTTGTAGTCCGCCGCCGCTATGCAGTCTTTAATAAGCTCCCGTACCGCGGTTTCCCGCACATGCTTGGAGAGGTCTTTCTTTTCCAGAATGCTTCTGTGGATCCGCTCAGCCTTGGTAAACTCGCCCTTGTCTCTGAGCAGGCTTCCGCTGACAATATACGCGTCTGCCGCTTCCACATCGGCGGAGGAGAGAACCTTAAGGCTCTCAAGGGCTGCGTCGGTGTCGCCGTCGATCAGTTTAAGCAGGGCATTTGCCCTGAGAGCGTACAGATCCGCGCTTTTCATCAGATCTCCTTGGATGAGTTTCCGTTAAACGGCAGACTGCGGAGCCTTTTTATTTCGTCCTCTCCGGTTTTCACCTTTTTCTTAAGCTTTCGTATTTCGCTTGTAAGCTTCATCCTGTCAAAGAAATACAGCATGGAGGAGAGCACAAGCCCTATCACCATTGCCGCTATGATAACAAGAAAAAGGGGCATCTTCACAGCGGGAGAGTTGAAAAAGTAGGTGACTTCCACCTGCTGAACATTCATTACCGCAAAAATAACTACCACCGCTATTATGAGCAGCTTGATCGTGTTGCTGATTATTTTCATTATTCCGCCTCTCTTCTGAAGCACTCAAGCAGATTAGCGTAAGTGACCTCTATATGTTCGGATATTACCTTCATCTCCCCTACAACGGGCATGAAGTTTGTGTCCCCGACCCAGCGGGGAACTATATGAAAGTGCAGGTGGGCGTCTATGCCCGCTCCCGCCGCCTTGCCAATGTTAAAGCCGGTGTTGAAGCCTGCGGGATTCATGGTTTTTCTGAGCACTCTTATGGCAAGCTGTGTGAGCTGCATTATCTCAAGCATCTCATCATCATCCAGCTCCAGAAAATCGCCGGTATGCTTATAGGGAGCTACCATGAGGTGACCGTTGTTGTAAGGGAAAAGGTTCATGATTACAAACGCTTTTTTCCCTCTGTGGAGGATAAGGTTTTTCTTATCTTCATCTTCGGACGGTTTATCGCAGAAGATGCAGCTTTCCGTTTTGCCAAGTCCGCTTATGTATGACATGCGCCACGGCGCCCATAGTCTTTCTTTCTGTTCTTCAGCCACTTAACCAACCTCCGAAGATTTAAAAACTTCGCCCAGAGAACCGTTTATCACCAGATCCGCCATGGAGTCATAGGGCGTGGGCATTCTGTTTATTATAACAACTTTCGCGCCGGATGACTTCGCATATCCGGGCAGCATTGCAGCAGGCATAACAGAAAGAGACGAGCCGGTCACGATAAACAGGTCGCAGCTCATGGAATCCTTCACGGCGCTGTCCATCACGGCGGGGGGCAGCATCTCCCCGAAGAAGATCACGTTCGGGCGCATAACGCCGCCGCACACGGGGCATTTCGGCGGGTTCCCGCCCTTGGAGAGAATGCGGAAGACTCTCGTTGTCGCCATCTCCTCCTCGCAGTGCATGCAGCGGGAGGTCATGAGGGAGCCGTGCAGCTCATGCACCTTGTTTGAGCCCGCTTTTTGGTGGAGTCCGTCTATGTTCTGGGTGATAACGCTTATAGTTTTTCCCTCTGCCTCCCGCTTAGCGATGAAGGCATGGGCATTGTTGGGGAGCGCGTTTTTAAATACATCAAACAGCGGCGCAAAGAGTGTGTAAAATTTTTCGGGATTAGCGGTGAAGGAGTCTATGTTGAGATAGTCTTCGGACGCGAGATTAGCCCAGAGCCCTTTTCCCGGCGTGCGGTAATCAGGTATTCCGCTTTCCGTGCTTATACCTGCTCCGGAAAAGAAAACCGTTCTCTCTGACCGGCTTAAAAGGGTTTTGAGTTCAAGTGCGCAGTCCATCTGCATTTATAGCAAATATCGGTAGTGCAGGCAAATTATATGTTTTGATCAGGCTTTCTTTTCATTTTCCAGATCGGCGGCGCATTCGCATTCCGACACAACGGGGAAGCGGACACGGAATATTGTTCCCTGCCCCTGCACCGATTCAAAGGATATGGTTCCGCCGTAGTTTTCAATGAGCTGCTTCACGATGGTGAGCCCCAAGCCTGTTCCGTTGTGCTTGGTGGTGAAATACTCGGTGAATAGATGCTGCTTGGCTTCCGGGGGTATACCCTCACCGTTGTCTATGAAGTCGAACTCTACAAACTCACCGTCAAGCTTGGCTGTGAGGGTGACCTTGCCCCCGGGCTTGTGTTCCACAGCTTCCACTGCGTTGCGGAGTATGTTGATGAATATCTGCTCTATATGCACTGGGGTGGCCTTTATGCAGCCGAGATTTTTATCCGTGACGGTCTCAAACGGAACATCGGCCCATTTCAGCAGCGTGCGCTCAACATACAGCGCTATACGCCCTATGAATTCGGCAACGTCTATGCACTCCAGCTTGTCGTTCCCCACCCGGGAGAATTTCAGGGTCTGGTCTATTATGTCTCTTATGCGTTCGGCATCCTTGAGAATTTTCTCGGTGTAAGCCTTGGTTTCGGGGTGTTTCATCGTCATTATGTCGGCGTTGATCATTATGGAGTTCAGGGGGTTTTTTATCTCATGGCTTATGGAGGCGGTGAGTGTTCCCATAGTCATCAGTCTGTCGTTGTGGAGCATGTTTTTGTGCATGGAGCTTATGGTGCTGAACGCCTTGCGCAGCGAGTACACCATGTAGTTGAAGAGGATCGACATACGTCCGAACTCATCGTTGGAGGTGATCTGCGTTCTTATGTCCAGATTGTTGCCCGCAACAGCCTGCATGCCGTTCTCAAGTATGCGCACAGGGCGGATCACCAGAATGTAGATCAGGAAGAAAAGCACTATGAACAGCAGAATATCCGCAGTGTACAGGAACAGACGCACCTCAAACACCTCACGGCTCAGAAGCTCCTTAAGACGGGAGAGGTCTATGTTTATGTTCAGCGTGTCTATTACGGCTCCTTCGGAGGGGTTGTGGCAGGACTGGCATTTCTCCTCATTCAGCAGTGGTTTATTGAAAGAGAGGTATTTTTTGCCTGCGTACGTCAGTTCTGTGAAGCCTTCTGTGCTGTTGAAGTTGTGCCTTATCAGATCAAGGTAGTCCTTGCTGTAATATTTGCTGAGATCCTGCAAAATGCACGAGATCTGTCCGTTCCTGTTAAGGATGTGGATTCCGAGGATATTGGCGTCTTTCTGAAGGTTGAGGATAAGCTCTTTTATGGCGCCCTTGTTCTCCATCATCATGTAGTTGTCCAGCGAGCTGTCTATGAGGAAAGGGATGCTGGTTATATAGTCGCTGGCTATTGTCTTCGCCTTTTTTTCGATATTGGCGGCAAGCATGCTGCTCACTGTGAAGCTCACGAGGGAGAGCAGGGCGAAGAACAGCAGGGTTATTTTAAACTGCAGTTTGATGTAAGGTTTTTTATGTGATTCCATAGATGAGAGATTACACTTTTTCACAGTGATTTCCAAGAGCAAAAGCCTTGCGGTCAGGCGCGCAAAACTATAAAATAAAGCAAAAAAAGGATATTCATATGGCTGAGATAGCTAGGTTCGGTGTTTCCCTTGATAAAGATCTTCTCTCTGAGTTCGACCGCAAAATAGCCGAAGAAGGGTACGAGACAAGATCGAAGGCTGTGGGTGATCTGCTTAAGGAATACGTGATAGAAAAGGAATTTGCCTCAGGCGGCAATGTCGCAGGCGCAGTGACTATTCTGTACGACCATCATAACAGGGATCTTCTTTCTTCTCTCATGGATATTCAGCACGATTATCACGATTCCGTGATCTCCATCCAGCATATACATCTTGATCATGACAACTGCCTTGAGATCCTCGCAGTGAGAGGCAACGGCAACAGCATCAAGAAGCTTTACAGCTCGCTCAAGACGATGAAGGGTGTAAAGCACACCAGTATTAATATTACCGGAACTAAATAGTGAGAATATTCAGTCTCTGAGGCTTTCTCCGGCACGCTTATTAAATCCTCTCTATCCCGCCTTTTATAAAAGGGCAGGTGATTGTTATTTAAGCCGAGCGCTCTACTTTTGCAAAAAGAGGGCGGCGGATTTTTCGCAGGCACCAGCGTTTTTTGTTCAGGAAATGACTTTGTCAACAAACACAAAGACCGCTGGGTCAGCAGCGGCCTTTGTGTTTCTATCGATTTGCTTTTGCTTGGATTACTGAAATTTCTTTGTGATCAGCTTAACACCTTTTGCCGCACATTCGCAGCTTTCGGAGGTGATTGTTTCTTCCGCCTGCTGAAAATGGAAGTTCTGCACAGCGAATTCGTCTCTTACCGTAAAATTCGCTTTGGCGGTTATGGTGCCGCTGTGATGTCTGGGGTTGACGAAGACAGTCTTCTCCGCATTTTTCGGCTGCTCATATTTAAATGGAGTTTCATTGAACGCCGGAGCGGTTTTGATTACGAGGCAGCTGTCAAGTATGCTGAATTTTACTTCCGGATAGCCGTATTTGCCGGCAAGCATGGTGTTGTAGATCTCCTCCGGGCATGCGGGTACGGATGCCTTGAAGAGCCCCGCCAGCATGGAGGCTATTTCTGTGTCTGACTTCTGTTCGCCCGCCGTGTCCACGACTTTGCGGACTTTTGCCAGCCTTCCGCCGATTTTTACGAATGAGCCGTCGACCTCAAGAGCGGCTTTAGCAGGGAGGAAGACATTTGCCCGCGCCGAAGTACCGTCATTGAAAAGGTCAACCGCAACAACCGTTTCAGGGGAGCGCAGAGCATTGTTCAGCTTCTCCGCCGTTTCGCCTGTGTAGGTGTTGTTGAAGCCTATGAGGAACAGGTTTTTTATATTTTTCGCTTCCAGATCCTTTATCAGCTCATCCGCTGAGTATCCGCCAGCGAAAAGATCCTGAGCGTAAAGCCCGTAGATGTTTGTTTTGTCATTCGCCACAAGAAAGGCGCTGAGCTTCTCCTGTCCTATAAAATCGGCAAAGGCGAGAACCGCTTCCGGCTGCGGGCAGGCTGCGGCGTATTCATTCCCCACTATGAAGGCGACTTTTTTTGCGTCCTTTATATATTCTCTGATGTCACTGAAGCTTTCCCCTGTGTCGGTCTTGATCTTCTCAAAAACGCCGCCGAAGTCGCCGCCGTCGGCAAGGAGCGATTTGTTTGTGAAAACATCGTATTCATACTTCTTCAAGCCGACAGTTATGAGCTTGCAGTCGTTGTGGATGACTGCGTTCATCATTCTCCACTTGAGACCAACCGCCTCACGGCGGAGATCCGCGCCGATCACGAAGATCACGTCGGCCTTTTTGAGGTCGTCCGCTCTGCGGATATTGGCGAAGGTGCCGAACTTTTCTTTATATTTTTTCATAAAAACGGGCTTCGTGAAGTCCGCCTCGGTGACGATTTTTTTGGAGCCTATGGCGCCCATGAGCGCTTTGTAGGCGGCTATTGCTTCGTTGGTGAGGCGGGACCCCATGAGCATGGCTGTGTTTTCCGGCTTGCAGCCGGCTAGCCTGTCCCTGAGAACTGTCATAACCTCTTCCCATGACTTGGGAGCGGCTTCGCCGTTTGACTTCACAAGGGGGGTTTTCACCCTTGAGGGATTTTCTATGTAGTTGAAGCCGAAGCGGCTCTGGCTTGAGATCTGGGCTCCCTCAACGGATTTGCCTCTTTCGATTTTGCCGTCCAGCACTCCGTACACAACATCGCTTTCGCTTGCGGAGAAAGGGGAGGCGGTTACGGTTTCACTGAGATCCCACACCCGTGCCTGATTGTGGAACTGAGTATCGAGCAGTGCGCCCACCGGACAGCGGTCAATACAGGTTCCGCAGAAATCACAGTTGAGAGTATCGCCTTTAGCGGGAACCACATGGTTATAGAAGCCTCTGTCCTCCATTTTCAATGCACTGCATCCTGTCATTTCGTGGCAGGATTTTATACATCTCTCGCAGAGAACGCAGAGGTTCGAGTTATAAACAATCTTATTCCAGTGCGCTTTAGGATCCTTCGGCTTTTCGGATGAGACCTTCTCGGTCATCATTCCGAATTCGTATGCCGTATCCTGAAGCATGCACTCGCCCGCCTTGTCGCACACGGGGCAGTCAAGGGGGTGCTTGATCAGGATGAAGTCGAGCATCTGCTTTCTGTGAGTCCAGATGTATTCATTGTCGGTCTCAACTTTCATTCCGTCCATGGCGTAGGTTACGCATGCCGCCTGAAGCCTTTTCGCTCCGTCCACCTGAACAAGGCAGAGCCTGCACGCTCCGATCGGGGTAATTTCCTTGAGGTAGCAGAGGGTGGGTATGTGCACACCGTTCCTGTTAGCGACGTCAAGAACTGATTCGCCTTTTTCAAAGCTGTATGTATTTCCGTTTATGATTATTTCTGCCATCGGTTACTCCCCTTCCCCTTTATTTTCAAGGGCTACCATAGCCATGCGCACGCATCTCAGACAGCGGGTCGCCTCGTCGTATGCCTGTTTATCGGTATAGGGTTTTTCAACCTCTTCGTAGTTGCTTTTTCTTTCCTCACCTGTGAGCTTATGCTGATGCACACGCTTGATAGTGGGGCATTCCTGTTCCTTCACGTCTTCCTTTTTGTCGAAGACTTTGTTCTTCTGGAGATCAAGCTGGAGTATCTCCTCCGGCTTAAGATAGGGCTTGCCTTCGGTGAGGTAGCGGTCGATCATGATGCTTGACCAGCGTGCCGCGCCTATTGCCTTGACCACGGTCATGGGTCCCCACTCGCAGTCCCCTGCGGAGAAAATCTGCGGATCGCTGGTTACGTAAAGGTCGTCCGCAACTTTGAAGGTGCTCCACTTTGTCACCTCAAGTCCGTCCTCCTCTTTGAGGAAGGTGAGGTCTGTGAACTGACCTATGGCGGGGATTATCACATCGCAGTCTATTATAAATTCGGAGTCCTTGACTGGCTGGGGTCTGCGTCTGCCGGATTCATCGGGTTCTCCGAGCTCCATGCGCACACACTCAACGCCTGTGACCACATTGTCTTCAGCGATTATTTTTGTGGGGTTGCAGAGGAAGTGGAAGTTAATTCCCTCCTCCATGGCGTCAACTATTTCGTAGTCTTCAGCGGGCATTTCGTCTCTGGAGCGTCGGTAAACAAGGTTTACATCCGCGGCGCCTTCACGCAGGGCAACACGCACGCAGTCTATAGCGGTGTTTCCGCCGCCGACAACCACAATCTTCTTGCCCTTAACGCCCGTATCCTTGCCTGTTGCCTGTTCACGAAGGAAAAGTATGCCCGATTCGTGGATGCCTGTGAAGCCTTCCTTTTCGCCCTCTATTCCCATGTCTCTGCTTTTCCATGCGCCGATGGTGAGCAGAACCGCGTCGTAATTCTTCTTAAGATACTGAAGGCTGAGGTCATCACCGAGCTTTCGCCCGTATTCTATCTCAACACCTAGGGATTTTATAATGTCAACCTCTCTGCGGAGAAGGTGTCTGGGCTCTCTGTAATCGGGGATTCCGAGGGCAACCATTCCGCCCGGTTCCTGCATCCATTCGTATATTTTGCACTCGTACCCCATTAGGGCGAGGTAATAAGCCGCCGTGAGCCCCGCGGGACCCGCGCCGACTATGCCGATCTTCTTGTCCTTGGCGGGAGCCTTAGGGGGAAGAATAGGCGCTTTTTCCTGATAATATTCGTAATCCCACGGAGCGCGTTTAAGCACCATTATGCTCACGGGGTCTTTATCCACAAGCCCTCTGCGGCAGTTAAGCTCACAGGGATGAGGGCAGACCCTTCCGCATACTCCGGCGAGGGGCATTGTCTCACGTATTATGGAGAGCGCGTCAAGGAAACGGTGATCTTTTATCTGCTCGATAAATTCGGGAATCTGAACATTAGCGGGGCAGCCTGCGGTGCAGGGTGCGGTTATGTGTTTATAATACGCTGTTTCGGCGGGGACAACACTTGCCTTAACCTGATCTGCGAAGTTTTCTATGAAACGCATAACGGGGATAGAAGCCGTTGGTGCTACAGTGCATTTTGCGGAAAGGTGGATAGACTGCGCAATTTCGTAAGCCTTGTCCAGCTCGAACTTGTCTGTGCAGCCGGAGCGGATCTTCATCAGCTGTTCGGCAAGCAGTCTTGTGCCCACCCTGCCGGGGAAACATCGTCCGCAACAGCCCTGCGAGCTTATCTCGTTCATATAGTTAGCAAGAATGGCAAGAATATCTGCTGTTTCATCAAAAACAAGGAACCCGTCCCAGTTAACAAGGGCTTTCAGAGGCTTTCCTTCATATGCTTCAGAGGTTTTGAACGGTGATTCGCTCCACTCTGATGCGGGTTTGCCTCTGTTATCGAATTTGGCGTTTTTCCAGAATCCGTAGCAAACTTGTGGCATTACACTCTCCACGGCGAAATTATAAATGGGCAATCGTATACTGTATACAATTTCGTATAACACAATTATAATACTATGTCTAGAATTTTGTGCTGACCTGAACCTGTGATGATTTCAGAATATTATCAATGATGTTGAAGTGCCTTCAATTTAGGATTATAATTATTTTGCGTGAAATTATATAGGTGTTTTAGCCGTGGAGGATCGTATGGCAGGACTGGTGTTCGTAGGCGTTGTGGCGCTCATTATAGCTCTTTTCATCTACTATTATAATAAGCTTGTTTCCCTCAGAAACCTCAGCGAGGCTTCATGGAGTGATATTGACGTCCAGCTCAAGAAAAGGTGGGATCTCATTCCCAATCTGGTGGAGACGGTGAAGGGATACGCAAGCCACGAGAAGGACACTCTGGAGAATGTGACAAAAGCCCGCAATATGGCTATGGGGGCAGGCAGTGTGGAGGCGCACGCCAAGGCGGAAAACATGCTCACCGGAGCGCTGAAAAGCCTGTTCGCCCTGTCCGAGAGCTATCCGGAGCTTAAGGCGAATGTGAACTTCCTTGAGCTTCAGAACAGCATAAACAGCATAGAAAACGATATACAGCTCGCCAGAAGGTATTATAATGCAGTAGTTCGTGATCTGAACACCATGTGCGAAAGTTTTCCTTCTCTTATAGTTGCGGGCATGTTCCGTTTTACCAAAAAAGAATATTTCGAGATGGATTCCGCCCAGAGGGAAAACGTTCAGGTCAAATTCTAAACCGGATACGCTTATGCGCTTCATTTTTGTTCTACTGATTTTTATCCTCACGGTTCTGCCCGTCTTCGGGGAGGATTTCGTTATAAAGAAGCACGATGTGCGTATTGATGTGCTGGAAACCTCCGTGCTTGAGGTGACGGAGACCTACCTCATAAACTTCCGTCAGCCCAGAAGAGGGATAATCCTTGAACTGCCGAGAATTTACCGTGAAGGAAGCGTCAAGGGCACGGCGAAGCGTCCCAATATCTTCGGCGGCGGCTACCGGATCCTCATTGATGACATACAGACAGAAAGTGCCGAGATAAAAGTCTCTGACAGCGGCGCCTTCCGTGAGGTGCGCCTCGGCTCGCCCGATCAGTATATAACGGGTGAGAAGGAGTATATCGTCACTTACAGAGTTTTCGGAGCGGTGAACTTTTTTGACTCAAGAAGCGAAATCTACTGGAATATACACGGAACCCTGTGGGATGTTCCTGCGGAAAGCGTCACTTTCAGCGTTCGCCTGCCGGAGAGGCTTGATCTGCCGGATGAGGAAATTTTCGCTTACACTGGTCACTACGGCGAACAGGGAGCCGATGCTTCGTATTCATATGACGGACAGACGCTGAGCGGCGGAACCCTGCGCAGGCTCAATCCAAAAGAAGGATTAAGCATAGGCATTCTCCTGCCTGAGGGCTATCTGGATTACGGAACCCCGTGGCTGCGTTTAAGGCTTTTTTCAGTGAACAACGCTTATCTTATCGCTGTTCTGATCTATATCCCTCTGCTGTTTTTTATCTGGTACAAAAAAGGCAGGGACACATCGTCACCGCTGGTCACCCTCTATGAACCGCCAGCGGGGGTCAGCTCTGCCGTGGCGGGTGTTCTGGCGGATGATAAAATAGACAACAGGGATCTTGTCTCTGTCTTTCTTAAGTGGGCTGTGGACAAGGTTATCAGGATAGAAGAGGCGGAGGACTACAGCTCCTTCCTCGGCAGGAGCGACTATATTTTTGTAAAACTCGGCGAGCTGCCCGAAAGCGCGCCCTCCTATGAGCAGACGCTCTTCACGGGGATGTTCCCCGCGGGGCTCAAGAACCGCAGGCTGTCCGACCTGAAGAACGTGTATTATAAAACCATGCTCATTGCCCGTGAGCAGCTTGACAGAGACGTGACCGCCATGGGGCTCTATGAGGGCGGCACAAGAAAAGCAGGCGGACTTATGAAGGGCGCAAGCATTATATTCATATTCCTCGGCGTGTTCCTCACAGCCTTCTCCGGCGATATAGGCTGGTTTGTCGCCTGCCTTCTCATGGGAATTTCCACATTTTTCTTCGGGCGGTTTATTCCCAAACGAACCGCCAAGGGGCAGGGGCTGTACAACAAGCTTGCGGGCTTTAAGGAGTTTGTGGAGCGTGCGGAGAAGGGCAGGCTTGAAAGGATGCTTGCAAAAAATCCCGAATACTTTAATCTGACCGTACCCTATGCCGTGGCGTTCGGAATGCTTAAAGACTGGGCGGGCAAGTTTGAGGGGCTTCTCCGGGAGCCGCCGGACTGGTATGTCTCCCATAACGGCAGAGGGTTCACAATGTATGCTTTTGCCGATTCCCTTAATTCCGGCATATCCTCCATGAGCAGGGCTATGACCTCACAGCCGGCGCCTCAGGGCGGTGCGGGCGGAGGCGGAAGCGGCTTCTCCGGCGGTGGCGGCTTTTCGGGAGGCGGCTTCGGCGGAGGCGGAGGACGAAGCTGGTGAAAACAGCGCTTTTTACATCGAATCTCACAGGGGAATACCTGCTGGACGCACTGGATGCTCTGGGGGTATATCCGCAGGTGTACACTTATCCCGCAGGCTTTCAGAAGACTGCCCTCTCAAGAGACTTCACCAAATACAGGGGTCTTTTTCCCATAACCTTTATATCATCAAATAAATACGGCGAAGCGGCGGAAGCGGTGCTTGACACTGAGACGATCGCCGTCTGTGTGGACTGGACAAAGGATTTCTTCATGGAGACAGATGCTAAAGCGGTATTCGCCCATCCGTCACTCCTGCCGCTGTACAGAGGCTACAGCGCCGTTACTGAACAGTTTCTCAGGGGCGTTGCGGTTTCCGGAGCGAGTTTCTATACAGCGTCCGACAGGGTAGACGGCGGGGATGTCCTATTTTCCGAAGAAATTAAGATCGGCTTCACCGAATATCCGGAAGATTTCTTGAAAAAATACTCCGCTGTCTGCGCACGCTTCATAAAGGAGTTCATGGAAAAAGGATTAGCCGGCTTCAAGGCAGCACCGCAGGATGAGCGGGAGGCGTTTTATCTTCCACGCAAACGAAAGAGAGAAGGGGTGATAGACTTCAACCGTGACGCATACAACATATACAACCACATCAGGGGTTTTTCCCGCCCGTATTTCGGCGCGTATTTCATGAAGGACGGCAGGCAGATAACAGTCTGGCGGGCATCGGCGGAGAAATGGCAGGGGGAATACGGCAGACCCGGAGAACTGGTTGAACTCACCCCGTACGGGGCGGAGATTGCCTGCGGCTCGGGGACAATAATAATAGAGGAAGCGGAGTGCGGGGGAAGGCTCTTCCGCAGGGGCGAGGTTCACGAACTCTATTATGCGGTTGACTAAGACACTATAGGATATTATACATATTTCCATGCATGAAGTCAGTATAGCTCAGAGCTTAATGGATGTCGTTTTTGAGACGGCAAAGAACAACGGCGCGAAGAAAGTTAATAAAGTGTTCGTGAAAATAGGCAGATTACAGGCGGTGGAAAGCTCTCCGCTGATGTTTGCCTTTGACGCCCTCAAGGATGGTACAATAGCCGAAGAGGGCGAGCTTATCATCGATAATGTTCCTCTCACCGGCAAGTGTATTGACTGCGGACACGAAAATACCTTTGAGCAGATTTTTATGCAGTGCCCGAAATGCGGCTCCCACGCTGTTAAAATCCTCACAGGGGAAGAGTTGCAGATTACAGAAATTGAAGTGGATTGACCTTTCAGTCTTTAAAAGAATAAAAGAAGGTGGTTAATGACAAAGCTTGATGTGAATAAAAGGATTCTCTCCAAAAACGAAGAACTGGCGGAAGCCCTGAAGGAAGGTTTTGACAGGGACAGAACGCTTGTGCTGAACTTTGTCTCCTCTCCCGGCAGCGGAAAGACCACTCTCCTTTCCAATATCCTTGTGGAGATTCAGAAAGAGTATTCAGTCGGCGTTATCGAAGGCGACCTCCAGACGGACTTTGACGCGGAACGCATCAGAGCCGCCGGAATCCCCGCCATTCAGGTGAACACCAACGGTTCATGCCATCTTGAAGCCCTTGACATAGAAAAGTCTCTGGTTGCCTTCGGCAGACTTGACCTTCTCATAATAGAAAATGTGGGCAATCTTGTCTGCCCCTCCTCTTACGAACTGGGTGAGGATGCCAAAGTCTGCATGCTCAGCGTTACCGAGGGAGAGGACAAACCCGCCAAATATCCCTCTATGTTCCATGTTTCATCAGCGTTCATCATCAATAAGACGGATCTTCTCCCCTATGTGGATTTTGATATGCAGAAATGCCGTGACTTCGCTCTGGGCGTTAACCCCACTCTGGACATCTTTGAGACCTCCTGCAAAACAGGTCAGGGACTTGACGAGTTCATCGGCTGGATCAAGGCTAAAATCCGCAGGAAAAAGGGGGAATAGATAGTCACCGTCGGCATGGATGAGGTGGGCAGAGGATGCTTCGCGGGACCCGTTGTCGCCTGTGCAGTTATCATGCCCGAAGGATATGAGGATTCCCGCATCATCGACTCCAAAAAAATCACAGAGAAAAGGCGTGAGGTCATTGCCGAAAGCATAAGGCGCAATGCAGTGGACTACGCTTTCGGTGTCGTCTGCAACAGGGTTATCGACCGGATCAATATACTCCGTGCCACAAGGCAGGCTATGCACATTGCCCTCTCCCGCCTGAAAACCTCTTACGACAACATAATAGTAGACGCCGTTAAGCTGAATGTCTCCGTTCCCATAGAAAACCCGTTCAAGGCGGAGGACAGCTTCCTTTGCGTTGCCGCCGCGTCAATTTTGGCGAAAGTGCACAGGGACGCCATGATGAAGAAACTCCATATGACATACCCCGAATACGGCTGGTATTCCAATAAGGGCTACGGGGCAAAGGTTCACCTTGAAGCACTGAAAAAATACGGCGCAACCGAACTGCACCGGATGAGCTTTCTGAAAAATGCGGATATTAAAAGGTAAGTCCGGCGAGGACAAGGCGGCAGTGTTCCTGAAAAAAAACGGGTACTCCGTCGTAAAACGCAACTACAGAGCCAAAACAGGCGAAATCGATATAATAGCCGAAAAGAACGGCACACTGGTGTTTGTCGAAGTCAAGACACGCTCCTCAGACGCCTTCGGCGAAGGCTACCAGTCAGTAACACACGCCAAACAGGAAAAAATTATACGCACAGCCGAGTTCTATCTCATGGAAAATAATCCGGAAAAACTCTGCCGCTTCGATGTGATTTCCATAGACAATGATAAAATAACGCACATAATAAACGCATTCGGTGCTTGACTCCGGTTCCGAGGATCGGAAACCCGCCGTGCGAAGCGAAGCCGAATGAGAATTCGGCGCGAGCGTGTACAAAAATCCGACAGGATGTGCGGATTTTTGTTGTTAAGACAACTGAAATAACGCACATAATAAACGCATTCGGTGCTTGACTCCGGTTCCGAGGATCGGAAACCCGCCGTGCGAAGCGAAGCCGAATGAGAATTCGGCGCGAGCGTGTACAAAAATCCGACAGGATGTGCGGATTTTTGTTGTTAAGACAACTGAAATAACGCACATAATAAACGCATTCGGTGCTTGACTCCGGTTCCGAGGATCGGAAACCCGCCGTGCGAAGCGAAGCCGAATGAGAATTCGGCGCGAGCGTGTACAAAAATCCGACAGGATGTGCGGATTTTTGTTGTTAAGACAGCTGAAATAACGCACATAATAAACGCATTCGGTGCATAGATTTGTTTTCGGGGAAACTTTTAGGCAAAAGTTCCCCCGTTCCCCCTCAAAACCCGAATTTCAGGTTTTTGGGAGTGAGTATGAGAGAACCCTTTTTTCCTGTGGAAAAAGGGTTCTCTCATAGCAGATAGAGTTTAAAATCTAAAAGGTAGCGTAATGGAAGATTTCATAAGTGATATTTTTGATGAGATGCGGGAGGCTCAGGCGAGGTTTTCCGCCGAGTCTATGCCTGTGCTGATAGGCATATCCACTGAGATAGTGAGATGTTTTGAAAACGGCGGCAAGGTGCTGATTTTCGGTAACGGCGGTTCTGCCGCGGATTCCCAGCATATAGCGGCGGAGTTTACCAACCGCTTTAAGATGGAGCGTCCTCCTCTGCCTGCGCTTGCCCTGACGACTGACACTTCCGCGCTGACGGCTATCGGGAACGACTACAGTTTTGAACAGGTTTTTGATAAGCAGCTCAAGGCATTGGGCAACGCTAACGATATAGCGTGGGGCATTTCCACCAGCGGCAATTCGCCTAACGTTCTGGCTGCTCTGCGTACCGCGGGCAGGCAGGGCATGACCACCATAGGCTTCACCGGCAAGGACGGCGGGCTGATGCGCGGGCTTTGCGACCATCTGCTGATTTCCCCTTCGGAGTGCACTCCGAGGATTCAGGAGATACACATCGCCGCCGCTCACATTATATGCGAGCTGGTGGATGAGATAATGTTCGGCAAATTTAGTTAGGCTGTTCATTAACCGAAATATTATTAAAAGAGAAATCGAAAAAAACTGTAAAAAATAATGGACTTCACTTCAATAACAGGCGGTTTATGGGGCGCAGGCGCCGCGTACCGCCTCAGAAAAAATTTCAGCGGGGGCAGGGTGCTTGTCATTGCCTCCGACAGAAACCGTTTTGACCTTCTTTTATCCGAGCTGGTTTTCTTCTTCGGGGCGGATAGGGTTGCGCCTTTTCCCGAATACACACAGGAACCTTTCGAGGAAGCAAGGGTTCTTACCGATGTCCTTTCCATGCGTATCAGCACTTTACACAGACTTACGAACGGCTTTGAAGGGGTTGTGCTTGTAACTCCCGGCTCACTCGCGAAGACTCTTCCGCCGGCTGATGTTTTCGGCGCGTCGGTGATCAGCCTGAAAAAAGGCGGCACTGCGGACAGGGAGGAGCTGAGATACGCTCTTGAGTATTCCGGCTATGTAAACGTTGAGCTTGTTTCCGGTCAGGGGGAATACACCTTCAGGGGCGACATAGCGGAAGTCTTTACTCCGCAGATGGAAAACCCTGTGAGGATAGAGTTTTTTGATGACGAGATCGACCGTATGGACGTTTTTGAGTCATTCAGCCGCAGAACGGAGAAGAAGCTTGAGGAGCTCACGATTCTTCCGGCGGGGGAAGCTCTTTTTGATGAGGATGATCTGGCGGCGGTGAATATTCCGTCAGTGAGTGAAAAGGCGAAGAACTTCGGCAAGTTTGCCGGATGCCACTGGTTCAGCCCTTTTATATACAGGAGCATGGCTAACCTGTTTGATTACCTTGGCGCAGGCGTGCAGGTTGTCACTCTGGAGCGGGATCTAACCGATGCGTTCATAGAGCTGGACAACACGGTTAAGGACAAACAGGATCATTACGGTCTTCCTGCGGGCGCTGAGAAAAACTTCATAAACGCGGAGACAGTGGAAAAGCTTCTGGCTGCGCGCGAGGTGCACCTTTTTGAGGAGTCGGCGGACGCAGACAGCGAGGACGGCGGGCTTGCCGGTTCCGCCGCGAGATTCACTCATGAGAAGAAGAACCTTTACCAGTCGGTGACAGACGCGGCGGCGAAGATAAAGGATCTGCTGGACGACAGATACGGTGTTCTGGTCTGTATCGAAAGCCGCAAGCTTAAAAGCCTGTTTCTGGACTTCATGCGGGACCATGAAATAGCGGTCACGGAAATATCCTCATACTATAAACTTCCCGCCCACGGCATAGGGCTCTACGGCGAGAAGGTCAGCGGCGGCTTCATAGACCCGAGAGGGAAGGTTGCTGTCGTGACCGATGAGGACATCTTCGGAACCGTTAAAAGAAAGGTCAAGAAGGCAAAAAAGGAAGTCTACACCACAAGTCTCAGCGACCTTGAGCCGAATGATTACGTTGTTCACGTGGATTACGGAATCGGAATATACAGAGGACTTGTTCACAAAGAGATAGGCGGTGTTGCGGGGGACTTTCTCGTTCTTGAGTACGAAAACGGGGAGATACTCTACGTTCCGCTTGATAAAATAGGACAGATCCAGAAATACATAGGCGCAGAAGGCAGAGCGCCGAGGGTTCACAGCCTCCAGACCGCTACTTGGAAAAAGCTGAAGGTTCAGGCAAGCACAAGGGCGAAGAAGCTGGCTATCGACCTTCTGAAGCTGTACGCAGACAGAAAAGTGAGAAACGGCTTCGCTTTCATGGACGACGGCGTGCTTCTTGAGCAGTTTGAGCAGGGGTTCGAGTATGACGAAACGGATGATCAGCTTTCCGCCATACACGATGTTTATCAGGGCATGGAGGATGAGAAGCCGATGGAGCGTCTCGTCTGCGGCGATGTGGGCTTCGGCAAGACAGAAGTCGCCATGCGTGCCGCCTGCAAGGCTGCCGCCTGCGGAAAGCAGGTAGGGGTTCTGGTGCCGACCACGGTTCTTGCCCGTCAGCATTACGTAAACTTCAAGAAACGCTTCGCCGATATGCCCGTGAATGTCGACTATATCAGCAGATATAAGACATCCGCCGAAATAAAAAAGACCCTCCGCAGGCTGGCTGCGGGTGAGGTGGATATAATCATCGGAACGCACAGGCTTCTTTCCAAGGATGTGGAGTTCAGAGATCTGGGGCTTCTGATAATAGACGAGGAGCAGCGTTTCGGCGTTGCCCACAAAGAGAAAATAACAGCGCTCAAGAGCAATATAGATATAATCTACCTGTCAGCCACGCCTATTCCCCGAACATTGCAGCTTTCCATGTCCGGCATCCGTGACATAAGCGTCATAGAAACACCGCCGGAGGAGAGGCTTCCGGTTATCACCCGTGTAATCAAAACGGATGAGGAGATCAAAAACGCCCTTTTGAAAGAGCTTGAGAGGGGCGGGCAGGTTTATTTTCTCCATAACAAGGTTGAGGACATAGAATCCGTGGCGGAATCCGTGCGGAAGCTTGTGCCCCACGCAAGGCTTGGAATCGCCCACGGGCAGATGACTGCGGACGCTATGGAGAGCGTGCTCTACAGTTTTTATCAGGGTGAGCTGGATGTTCTTGTCTGCACCACGATTGTCGAGAACGGAATAGACATTGCGAACGCAAATACGATTATCATAAACAACGCCGCTCATTTCGGACTGGCACAGGTTTACCAGCTTAAGGGGCGTGTCGGGCGCTCCCGCAGGCGGGGCTACTGTTATATGCTTGTACCCAGCATGACAAGCCTTAATGAGATAGCCCGCAAGAGACTGAAGATTATCCAGCAGCTTTCCGATCTCGGAAGCGGGGTAAAGATCGCCTTCTACGATCTCCAGCTCAGAGGTGCGGGGGATCTCCTCGGTGCTGATCAATCGGGCTTCATGGTGAAGATCGGCTATGAGCTCTTCCTCCGGATGATAGAGGACGCTGTCAAGGAGCTTAAGGGTGAACTGAACAGCTCCAGAGAGACTGAGGTTGCCTCCGCTCTGCCGTATTTTATCTCCGCCGAGTATGTGGAGGATGTTTCGCTGAGGTTCGATTATTACAGGCGCTTTTCCAAAATTCAGTCAGAGAAGGAGATGCGCGGACTTCTGGACGACCTTGCTCAGGTTTACGGCGAAATGCGTGAGGAGACTGAAAATCTCGGCTGGATAATGCTGATGAAGAATCTCGCAGGGAAGGTTTATGCCGAGAAACTCGCCATACATACGGGGCGTGTGCGAATCATTTTCGACAAGGACACACCCGTTTCCCCGTCAAGGCTGGTTCAGGTTCTTGCCGAAGTTAAAGCGGTTTATAAGTTTGAAAACGAGAACAGCTTAGTGCTTTATTTTGAGAAAAAGGACAATTTCCTAGAGAAAACATGCGAAATTCTTTCTGAACTGGCTGAGGGCTGAAACTGTCAGAATCATTGCAGCCCTTTTGTGTTGCCCTGCGGGAGTTAATGTTGTAATTTATGCGGATGATGAAAAAGACAGCGATTTTACTTCTTTTAACGGCATTCTTTTTCGGCTGCGGCGACAACGGCAAAAAGTCCGGAGACGCGCGTCCGAAGGTTGAAAAACGCACAATTCTGAAAATCAACGGCGTGGAGATAGATAACTCCGAGCTTCTTGACTACGCCTATTTTACTGTGCTGGAGATGGATCCCCTCACCGTTGAGAATCAGGAAGTGAAAGACCGCATAGTGCGCAACTTCATAATCCACAGGCTCCTTCTGGACGAGGCGAAAAAACGCGGACTTGATATAGGTGATGAAAGAAGCGCTAAAATAGCCGGATACATCGATAAGATGGAAGAGGGCAGAGCCGCGGAAAATGATGACAACGCAACGGATGAGATACTGAAAAACCGTCTGAAAAAACAGATGATTGAGAATGTTCTGGTGCAGAATCTGCTTACTCAGGTGGCGGATACCAACGTCATTGTCACGGATGAAGAACTGAAAGCGTATTACGGCAGTAATAAGGATCGCTTCACAGGGAAGAGAACTGCGAACGTATTCATGATCCTCACCATAGAAGAGGAGAGCGCCAAACAAGCCATGGGCGAGCTCAAAAAAGGCGTGCCCTTCGCGGAAGTGGCGGAGCAGTACTCCATTTCCGATGAAAAGAAAAACGGCGGGAACCTTGGCTGGATTTCAATGGATGACTACCCCGAAGTATTCGCCGAAGCCTTCAGGCTGAGAGCGGGAGAAACCAGCGGTATAATCAAATCGGAATACGGCTTTCATATTTTCCGCACAGTAGCATACAGAAACGGTGAAAACAGAAAGTTTGAACAGGTTAAATCGGATATATACGCAAGACTTTATTCACAGAAACAAGAAGAAAGCGTAAGGAATTTTATAGATGAAATTTACGGTAAAGCTGAGATTATTAATGTTGCTCCTGCTGCTTTTGAGCCTCTCACAGCAGGCTCAGGCGCAGGTAATTGACAGGGTCTACGCCCGCGTAGGGGATGACGTTATAACCAAATTCGACATTGAATCCCTCAACCCCGAGAGAACAAAGGCTATATACGCCATTAAGGATCAGGAAGAGCAAAAGCGTGTTCTTGCCGACTACACGAAGAAAACGCTGGATTTCCTTGTGGATCAGTACGTGGTGCTGAACTCCGCCCGCCGTGAGGGTGTTCGTGTAAGCGATCAGGAAGTGGACAATGCGGTGAAGGACGTTATGGAAAAAAACGGCATCACCGAGCAGCAGCTTCTTGAGCTTCTCGCGAAGGAAAACCGTACAATGGCACATTACAAGTGGCAGATAAAGATGGATATTCTTTCCACGAGGGTGCGCAGCAGGGTTCTTGCGCCGAAAGTGGTTGTTACTGATGATGAAATCAATAAGTATATAAAAGAAAACGGGAATAAGCTCGACATCAGCGATCAGCTTGAGCTGAGGATGCTTAAGCTTGAAAACCGCCTTGCCCTTGAAAGGGCTCTGGAGTTCTTCAAAAAGAACGGTTCCTTTGTGGAAACCACTGCGAAATTCGCCGGAGATGAAGAGGGCGGCTACCTTGGCTGGTTTGAGTATGATGCTCTGGATTCATCCCTGAAAGATCTCCTTAAGGGCAAGCACAAAGGAGACATTACTGCGGTTCAGTCTTTCGGCGGGGAGTACAGGGTTCTCTATGTTGAAAATTTCAAGGATAAATACGAAGGCACTGCGGAAGTGAGGCAGACCGCCGCAGGCGCCATAGCCGATGAGAAAACGAAAATCGTTTACGATAAATGGCTTAAGGACAGCAAACAGCGCATCCTTGTGCAGTATATGTACTAATCGCTTATGAGGCTGGACAAGTTTCTGAAGACAATGAACCTGATGAAGCGCAGAACCGTTGCCAATGAGGCGGCTGGTGAAGGCTTCATCACAGTCAACGGACGCACAGCCAAGCCCGCCTGTAATCTTAAGGCGGGCGATGTTATAGAGCTTGATATGTGGAATTTCCGCAAAAAGATAAAAGTGCTTCAGGTTCCCGAAAAGAAAAGCATCCCTAAGAAAGATCTTCCTCTCTACATCGAAACCCTCGAATACAGCGCCAAAACCGCAGACGACTTTGCCGACTTTGAAGATGATGAAGAGTTATAAGTTTTATAATCCGGCTATTTTCAGGAAACTTTTTGGAACAAAGTTTCCCGAATCCTTCAAAGACTCAATTCTTTTGTGATTTCTGTTTTTTCAGGTATCTGAACTTCTACCTCAGCACGTAAACAGTTTTTGGTTTGTTGAATATCTCCGCCGCTTTTTTGAGCGCGTCCTTATCCACTGCCTTGATGTCTTCGATATATTTTGTCAGGTAGCCGCTGCCGAGTCCTGCGTTCAGGAAGAAGTTAGCGTACCATGCCTGCTTGCTGTTGGTTTCGGTTTCTATTAGCAGTCTGCCCAGCATGTAGTTTTTAACCTTGGTGAGCTCTTCATCCGTCAGCGTGTTCAGGAAGGTTTTGTTTATTTCTTCCATGGCTTTGACCGCCTCCGGAACATTTGCGTATTCCAGCCCTATGTGTCCAACGAATCTTGATTTGCAGAGTCTGGACGGGTAAAATGCGCCGACCGAGTATGCGTAGCCTCTGTTTTTACGCATTTCCGAGAAATAGCGTGAGCTCATGCCGCCGCCCATTATATCCGTCATTACCTTAACCGCGGCGTATTCAGGAGATGACGCTTCGGGGGCTTCATAACCCACGTAGAGCTTCGCCTGCTGAGTTCTGGGATCACGGTCTTCCTTGTAAATCTCTTCCTTCTGAGCCGGATAGGCACAATCTGCCGTAAATTCCGTACCTGCGGGAACGGCTGCGAATATCGTCTTAAGCTTTTGCACCTGTTCGGGCGTTATCCTGCCTGCGACGGTTACAAATGTGCTCTTCCCTTGGAGTATAACAGGGTAGAAGTCTTTCACATCATCAAGTGTGAGCTTCTCCACGCTGTCCTTTTCTCCCTCTATAGTGAGGGCGTAGGGTGTGCCTTCGTAGCTGAGCTTCATGAAATTGCGGAAAGATAAAGATGACGGATCATCCTGAATGGCTTTGATCTCTTCAAGCTGTATAGCCTTCTCCCTTTCAAATACATCCCCGCTGAATTCGGGTGAAAAGAGGAAGGGGGAAAAAAGCTCAATAGCCTTGTCCATGTATTCGGCTGTGGAGGAGAAGCCTATTTCAAAGGAATCAGTTCCCTGACCCGCCCCGACGCTGCCTCCGTAAAATTCCATCTCACGGAGCATGTTGCTCCCTTTGACCCATACGGAGGACATGAGCGCGCCCACGCCGTTGTTTGTTTTGCTTTCCCTGAATAATCCGCCTTTTATGAAAACCGAAACGGAAACCGTCTCGGTGTAGGGGCGTTCGATTACTGTAAATCTGACTCCGTTTTCAAGTGTCATTGTGTCTCCTGCGGAGGCTGTGAGGCTTATCAGAAAGAGAGCCGATGCTGCCAGCAGTTTTTTCATAATATTTTTACGTGTCTGCCCTCTGTCTTCAGCCTGCCTTCAGCGATCAGACGCACAGCTTCGGGGTATGCCCTGTGTTCCTCCTCAAGTATCCGCGCGGAGAGTGTTTCCTCCGTGTCGTCATCCTTAACGGGAACGCATTTCTGGAGGATGATGGCGCCACTGTCCATCTTCTCATCCACAAAATGCACCGTGCATCCGGCGAATTTGACTCCGTAGTCCAGAGCCTGCTTCTGTGCGTCCAGCCCGGGAAAGGCGGGAAGAAGTGAAGGGTGTATGTTGATGATCCTGTTTCGGTACTGTTCCACAAAATATGGGGAGATTATGCGCATGAACCCTGCGAGGCAGACGAGATCAACGCCCGATTCGCTGAGATGCTTAACTATCTCCCTGTCGTACGCTTCCCGTCCGTCAAAGTCCTTGTGATTGAGGTAAACGGTTTTCAGACCGCATTCCTTCGCGTAGGCGAGACCCGCCGCGTCGGATTTATTGCTGATTACCGCGGCGATCTCCGCGTTTTTGATTTCGCCGTTGTCTATTGCCGCTTTTATAGCCTTGAAGTTGCTTCCCCTGCCGGAGAGCAGTATCCCTATTCTCATCAGAAGTCTATTCCTTTTATCTCAACTGATTTCACGCCTTCGGCTATCCTGCCTATTATAAAGGCTTTTTCGCCGAGCTCCTCAGCACGGACTCTGAGCTTTCCGGCTTCGTCAGCCGGTACTACAGCGATGAAGCCTATACCCATGTTGAAAACTCTGTAAAGCTCGCGGCTGTCTATGCTTACCTTGGAGGTGATAATACCGAAAATTTCCGGCATGGCAAAGCTGTCTTTGTCCACAACGGCTTTCAGCCCTTCGGGAAGCACTCTGGGTATGTTTTCGTAGAAGCCGCCGCCTGTGATATGCGCCATGGCTTTTATGCCGAAACCTTCGGAAAGAAGGGTGAGGACTGTTTTAACATATATTTTAGTGGGCGCAAGGAGCAGTTCATAAAGCGGCTTGCCGTTTATTTCATCCTTCACGTCCATTTTCAGCTCGTCAAAAAAGATTTTGCGGGCGAGAGAATACCCGTTGCTGTGCAGACCTGTTGAGCCGAAGCCCACTATGGCGTCTCCGGCGGAGACTTTGCTGCCGTCCACCATTTTCGCCTTGTCAAGTATACCGACGCAGAAGCCGGCGAGGTCAAACTCGCCCTCTTTGTAGAACCCGGGCATTTCGGCTGTTTCACCGCCTATCAGTGCGGTTCCGGACTGCCTGCATCCGTCTGCTATGCCCTTAACCACTTCCGCCATGTCCTCCGGCGCCAGCTTGCCTGTTGCCAGATAATCAAGGAAGAAGAGCGGCTTAGCTCCGGTTACCACAAGATCGTTCACGCTCATTGCGACAAGGTCAACACCGACTGTGTCCAGCTTGCCGGAATCAAAGGCGATTTTCAGCTTGGTTCCCACGCCGTCTGTCGCCGCTACAAGAACCGGATCGGTCATCCCTGCCGCGTCTTTCAGGCTGAAAAATCCGGCAAAGCCGCCGAGACTGCCTAGAACCCCTTCGGTGTAGGTGGATTCTGCCATGGATTTTATGAGTGTTATGAACCTGTTCCCCTCGTCTATATTAACTCCGCTGCTTCTGTAGTCGATCTTTGCCACTTATTCTCCTCTCTTAAGGCGCTCTATTTCTTCTCTTATAACCATTTCGGCAATTTCGGGAAGCACTTCTCTCAGCACTTCCTCCATTTTTTCCGCAAGCACTTCCTGAATGGCGCTTTTAAACATTCCGCTGTCAAAGGAGCGGTAGACAATCTCTTTTATTTCGTCCTGCGCCAGTCCGACCGCGGGTGCTTTAACAGGTTCGTGATCCTCTTCCATCTCTTTCAGCGGGGCGAACTGCTCAGCCGGAAATTCCTCAAATGCCGCCGGCTCCGCTTCGGGCTCTTCTACTGTGATGAATTCCGGTTCGGCGGGTTCTGTCTCTGCTTCGGGGAGCTCCTCTTTCTCAGGAGTGATCTCCTCAGGCGCATCTGCATCGGGAGAAGGGGCTGTTTCCGGTTCGGGCAGTGTTTCTTCAGTGAAGGTGACCTCTTCCTCAATCACATTAGCCGTTTCCTCATCCCTGATTATAACGGGCTCCTCCACTGTTTCTTCGGAGGTTTCTTCAAACGTTGATTCATCAGCCGGTGTGAGTTCGGAGAAATCCGTCTCAATGGGCATGCTCTCTATCGCATCGGCGGAAAGATCCGCTTCCTGCTGTTCGTCAACTATTTCTCCGTCCACAGGTATTCCTGTTTCAGGAAAGCCTTCAGTGATAATATCGAGGGCAGTCTCATCAGTCTCATCAGTCTCATCAGTCTCTGCGGGTTCAGCGGCTTCCTGCCGAATCTCTTCCTCCGTGAGTGCCGGTTTATCGTCTATCACGTCTTCAACGCTTATCTGCATGAGATTCGCGAAGATGTCGCCGTCATCGCTTTTTTCTTCTTCTATGACATACTCAGCTGCGGGTTCCGCTTCCGGCTCGGGTGAGGCGAACATGTCCTCTTCATCCGTCAGGGTAAGCCCCGAGAAGGGGTCGGAAGCTTCCTCTTCCTCAATGATGTATTCGGGGATGTCTTCCGGCGCCGGTTCTTCTGTTTCTCCCAGCTCTTCCAGCAGTCCGCTGAAATCCTCAGCCGCAGGTTCGGGAACCGTCTCCTCTTCCTCTATGATTTCAAGCTCGGGAGCTTCTGCGGTGTCGAGATCTTTCAGGAAGGAATCGAGATCCTCTTCCGGTTCTTCAGCCTTAGAGGACTCTTCCTCTCTTTCTTCCAAGGGCTCAGCTGTTTCTGGCTCAGCAATATCCGCTATGTCAGCAAGACCTTCAATATCTCCGAAAAGATTCCCCAACTCAGCCTTCTCTTCTTCGGATACTGCTGCTGAGGGCTCCGTATCGTCAAAGGGGAAGCTGTCCTCGCTGTCCTCTTCTCCGTATTTCCCTGCGGCTTCTTCGGTTTCCGGCTCGTCTTCGGAGAATATATCCTCCGCGGAGGGGATTTCCTCTTCAGCGGTTTCCGGCTCTGCCGATTCTTCTTCAAATGAGGGGACAGCCTCTTCAGCGGGCGGTTCCTCCTGCCGAAGGTCGATGAAGGCAGCTTCCTCCGCCGGGGATTCTTCCTCAGCGGGGAGAATCTCCGTCTGTTCCTCGGATATAATCTGCTCCGGCATTGCTGGCGCTGCCGCAGGTCGGTGCGCTGTATTCAGCCCGTAGTTTATTTTAAGATCTATTGCCTGTGAATCGAAGGGTTTGAAAAGGTAGTCGTCCGCGCCGGATCTGGCTAGGTCGCTGTCGTCAAACTGGTCGAATGCTCCGGTCAGGAGAATTATCCATGAAACAGGAGCCAGCGAACGGATCTTTGCGATGAAATCACCCAGAAGAATCCCTTCGAGCTTGTTATCCAGCAGAACTATGTCGGCGGGAGAGTTTTTCAGCTTCATTACTGCATCGTCTGCGGAGAAGGTTTTTTCCGTGATGAACCTGTCCTTGTCAAGGCAGATGTCTATTACCCTGTGAATGGTAACGCTGTCGTCAATCAGTAAGACTTTTTTCATGGAACTCCTCACCGAACGGTACTGTACTGTGCGTATTTTTCGCCCTTATACGCTAAACTAACACCAAATAACGGCAAAATCAAATAATTAGTCTTTTTTGAGCTTCCGCACCGTTTAAGAATCGTACAAGAGGCGCAAAACCTTAGCTTTGTCCGCCGCATGGATTTTCCGGCGGGTAGCCGAGTTTGTTCACCAGCTTTTCATAAACTGCCGAAGGAACAAACTTGGAAACGTCACCGCCGAGACTTGCGATCTCGCGCACCATACTGGAGCTGAGGAATATAAACTCCTGTGAAGGCATGAGAAACACAGTATCCAGCTTCGGATCCAGCTTGCGGTTCATCAGTGCTAGCTGAAGCTCATACTCATAGTCAGACACGGCGCGCAGCCCTCTGATAACTATCTGGCTGTCCATGCGCTTCATGAAATTCACCAGCAGGCAGGAGAATGGAACTACACGTATGTTTTTAATATTCTTCGTGGCGGTTTTTGCCATTTCGGTTCTTTCCTCTATGGAGAAGAGGGTGGTTTTCTTTTCGCTTTTTGCCACCGCGAGGATGACCTCGTCAAAAAGCATAGAGCTTCGTTTGAGAATGTCAAGATGCCCCATGGTCATGGGGTCAAAGGTTCCGGGATAAACTGCTCTTTTCATATCTGCATCCGTTTTAAATAGTATATTGCCGTTTCTCCGTACTTCTTTTCCTTCAGCACCTTGAAATGTTCAGGCTCCGCAGGGAAAGCAGTGCGGGTGCTCTCTTCGTAGATAAGGGTTCCCTCAGGATGTAAGATACCGCTTTCGTGGATGAGGTTCATTATTTCCTGAGGAAGAAACAGACCGTACGGCGGGTCGATGAATATGATATTGAAAACACCTGTCAGTCTGGGGATCTCTTTTTTGATGTCGCCTTTGATGATGCGTGTGTTTCTGAACTTCGAGTCAAGGACGTTTTTTTTGATTATGTCTGTTGAAAGGTCTATGAAAACGGCTGACGCTGCCCCGCGGCTCATTGCTTCGATTCCGAATGCGCCCGTTCCGGCGCAGAGATCAAGCACTTCCGCCCCTTCGGTCTCGTCAAAAAGAGAGGAAAAGACAGCCTGCCTTACCTTATCCGTTGTGGGTCTGACGGATGAGTTCTTCGGAGTATGAAGCTGCATGCCTTTCAGGGTTCCTGCCGTTATTCTCAAAAATGTGCTCCTTCGTCTTCATGCAGATTTCAGTGAAATCTGTTTGAAAGCTTTCATCGGTAATGATTTTATCAGGGAAATGTTTTCTTGCAAGCGCCTTATAGCCGCGGAGCTTGTGAGCATCCGCTTCCATGGTACGGATTTCGCCGTAATTATGAAGATATATCAGTGTGATAAGCGTCTTTACCATGTCGCCGAAAGCTGGGTGGTAAAAACCGCCTTTTATGGAATTTTCAAGATTATCCGTGTATTGCAGTCCGGTACGGATTACGTTTGTGCCCGCCGAGGTCAGGGCTGCATATGCGTACGCTGTGCGGAGAAGTATCTCAGCAGGAGAAGGGGGGACATACGCGCCGGACTCAAACAGCTCCGCAAGCTCAGTATCGGCAAGAACCACAGTGGGGTAAATGCGGGCGTAATCGGGCTTCACGGCAGCGAGAGTATCTGCGGTATGTATCACATCCGCCGCTGATTCACCGTGCATGCCCGTCATCATTTGAATGCCTGTTATGAATCGCTTCTGAACGGCTTTCACCGCCTCAAGACAGGCTGCTGCGTCATAGGGACGCTTATTCATGCGCAGAACAGTTTCGGACAGCGACTGCACACCGAGCTCAACGGTTCTCACGCCGCAGGCTTCCGCCTCATCCAGAACATCCTCCCCCACGCAGTCGGGACTTGTGGAGAAGCGCAGGGCATTGAATCCTCTTGCGTGCGCAAGTGAGTAGAGAGCTGTTCTGTCCTTTTGAGGAAGGCAGGTGAAGCTTCCGCCGTAAAAGGCTAGCTCGTCCCATGTACTTGAGTATGTGAGATATTTATCGATCTGCCGTTCGGCGCTTTCCGTAAGACCGCAGCCGCCCGTTCCGGTGATTTTATGCTGATTGCAGTAGATACACCTGTTTCTGCATCCCGCAAAGGGGATAAAAACAGGGAGTATTTTTTTATGAGACGTGCGCAAGGCGGTTCAATGCCTTGGTGGCGGCGACTTTTTCAGCGCTTTTTTTGCTTTTGCCTTCGCCTGTTTCGTGGAGGATGCCTTCAATATGAAGCTCCACAACGAAGGTCTTATTATGTTCCGGTCCCACCTCTTTAAGCACGGTGTATTCGGGCAGAACACCGTAAATCTTCTGGGTGAGCTTCTGGAGCTCGCTTTTGGAGTCTATGAAGCTGTTGGTGGATATGTCTTCATCGATGCGCTGCCCGAAAAGGTGAATTATTGTTCTTCTTGCCTCTTCGTAGCCGCCGTCACGGTAGATCGCCGCAACCAGTGATTCAAAAATATCACAGAGGAGGGAATCCTTGAACATCCCGCCCGATGCCTTCTCTCCTTTGCCGAGGAGGACGAACCTGCCGAGACCTATCTCATGGGCTATGATGCTCAGGAAGCCTTCGCTGACGAAGTAGCCCCGGAGTTTTGAGAGGGTTCCCTCATCGTAATCCCTGTATTTTTCGAGGAGATATTCGGTGATAACAAGCTGTAAAACCGCATCACCGAGAAATTCCAGACGTTCGTAATTGGTTTTCGTTCTTTTTTCATGGGAATAAGAGCGGTGAGTGAGAGCTTCAAGGAGGAGACTCCTGCTCGTAAATTGATACGACAGGAGTCTCTCAAGATTTTCGTATTTGATCTGTTCGTCGTAGCTACTCATATTTTTTCAGCAGAATGGTTGCGTTTGTGCCTCCGAAGCCGAAAGAGTTGCTGAGGCCGTAGCGTATATTAATTTTTTCGGCCTTGTTGGGTACGTAGTCAAGGTCGCAGTCAGGGTCGGGCGTGTCAAGGTTGATTGTGGGCGGCACAATGCTGTCCCTGATGGAAAGGGCGAGGATTGCTCCCTCAACGCTTCCCGCCGCGCCGAGCAGGTGACCTGTCATCGATTTTGTGGAGCTGATTTTAAGCTTTTTCGCATGTTCGCCGAAAACGCCCTTGATCGCTCTTGTTTCGATGGCGTCGTTATATGGTGTGGATGTGCCGTGGGCGTTGATGTAGTCCACGTCTTCAGGTGTTATGCCTGCATCCTTTATAGCCATTCTCATTGTTCTCATGGCGCCGTCGCCGGATTCATCGGGAGCGGTCATGTGGTAAGCGTCTCCTGTGAGACCGTAGCCCACGACTTCGGCGTAGATTTTCGCTCCGCGCGCCTTTGCCAGCTCCAGTTCCTCAAGGATCAGTATGCCCGAACCTTCGCCCATAACAAATCCGTTTCTGTCTTTGTCAAAGGGTCTGCTGGCCTTTTCAGGTTCATCGTTCCTTTTGGCGAGGGCTTTCATATTGGAGAAGCCGCCCACGGCAAGCTCTGTGATCGAGGCTTCGGCTCCGCCCGCTACCATATAGTCCGCGTCGCCGCGCGCAATGATTCTGAAGGCATCGCCTATGGCGTGTGTTCCCGTGGCGCATGCTGTGACTATGCTGAGGTTGGGACCCTTAAGTCCGTAGCGTATGGAAACGGCTCCGCTGCCCATGTTTATGATGGAAGCGGGAATGAAGAAAGGAGAAATCTTTTTGATTCCGCCCGCAAGGTACGCCGCTTTAGTGTCTTCTGTAGATTTGAAGCCGCCTATGCCGGAACCTATGATAACGCCGAAGCGTTCTCTGTCGATGGTTTCAAGGTTCATGCCTGAATCCCTGAACGCTATTTCCGCAGCGGCAAGTGCGAAAACTATGAACTCATCGTATCTTTTGATGTCCTTTTTATCGACAAGTTCTTCGGGATTGAAGTTTTTAACTTCACCGGCAATAGTGACGGGAAATTCGGAAGTATCAAATTTGGTGATCTGTCCGATACCGCTTTTACCGGCTATGAGGTTTGTCCAGTTTTCATCGTTTCCGACTCCTACCGGTGTCACAAGACCGATTCCGGTGATAACAACCCTTCTGCTCACAGGTTCCTCCTGTTTGTTAGTTACTCGTGCTTTGACGATTGTGGAAACACTGCCCGCAGTTTTATGCTCTGCGGGAAGTGCGTATTCTGCGTTTAATTACTGCGCTGATTCGATGTAGCTGATCGCGTCGCCGACGGTTTTGATTTTTTCTGCTTCCTCATCGGGAATCTCAAGGTCGAACTCTTCTTCAAAAGCCATGATGAGTTCCACTGTGTCAAGAGAGTCAGCGTCAAGGTCATCGATGAAGGAAGCCTCGGGTTTCACATCAGCTTCGTCAACGTTAAGCTGTTTAACAATAATGTCTTTTACTTTTCCTGCGATATCCATTCAAATCCTCCTGGAGTTTCTTTCTTTTTTTCGGCAGTGCCTATAAGTACATTCCGCCGTTAACATGAATGGTCTGTCCCGTTATGTAATCCGAACCGGAGTCCGCGAGAAACAATGCTGTATCCGCCACGTCCTTCCCTGAGCCGAAAGCCGCAAGGGGGATCATGGAGATCATCTTCTGCTGAATCTCCTCACTGAGTCCGTCGGTCATATCAGTTGTTATAAATCCGGGCGCTATTGCGTTCACCCTTATACCCCTTGAGGCAAACTCAAGGGCGGCTGTTTTGGTGAGACCTATGAGCCCCGCCTTGCTTGCCACATAGTTTGCCTGTCCGGCGTTGCCCATGAAGCCTACTATGCTTGACACATTTATTATCTTGCCGTAGCGCTTTTTCATCATGCCTTTTACTGCAAAACGTGTGCAGAGGAAAGCACTTTTAAGGTTAACGTCCATAACTGTCTGCCAGTCTTCGGTTTTCATTCTCATGAGCAGACCGTCTTTCGTTATGCCTGCGTTATTCACAAGCACGTCGACAGTGGAGCCTGTTACTTCCTCCACTTTGTCAAACATCGCCTTAACCTCTTCCTCGTCCGAAACATTCGCCTTCACGGCAAATGCCCGTCCGCCCGCGTCAAGTATCGCCTTCACGACCTCTTCCGCTTTAACGGGGCTGGATGAATAGTTGACAGCAACATATGCACCCTGTGCGGCAAATGCAATAGCTATGTCTCTGCCTATGCCTCTGGATGCTCCGGTTATAAGCGCGATTTTATCTTTAAGCATACTGTTGACTCCCTGACTCTATTCGGAAACGGTACATCCTGTCCTAAGATACAGTTTTTTGGGAAGAGTTTGAGAAACACTTTTTTTTTGTTAAAAAAGGGTTTCTCATAACAATACCCTAGTACAAAAGTTTATAGTCTGTTCTTTGTTTAGTTTTTTCTGGGAAAACTTTTTGAAAAAAGCTTTTCCCCGACCCTTTCAAAAACTTTTACCTGCTCCGCAAAGTGTAAACGGGTTATCTGGTCTATATTCCGTCTTCGTATTGACTATATTCGGAAACGGCACATCCTGTCCGTTTCCTTAACCGCTCGCGGATTGCAAAGCAATCCTTCGCTTCGCACGGCGCAACCCCTTCCTTGGGGTTGTGTGGTCTATATTCCGTCTTCGTCACCGAGGGTTCCGATGTTTCTGACTTCGATTTCTTTATTGATCTTCTTCACAAGTCCGGTGAGGACTTTGCCTGCGCCGACTTCTATTATGGTGTTTACGCCTGATGCCGCCATGTTTTCAACTGATTTTGTCCAGAGAACGGGACTTGCCACCTGTTTAACCAGCGAGTTGTACACTGTTTCGGCGTCCGTTTCAATCTCTGCGTTAACATTGTTGAAAACGGGCGCTTGGAGATCGTTTATTTTTATGTTTTTGAGGTAAGCTGCCATTTTTTCCGCAGCGGGTTTCATCAGGCTGCAATGGAATGGAGCGCTCACGGGGAGGAGGATCGCTCTTTTTGCGCCGGCTTCCTTGATTTTTTCACAGAAGAGGTTTACCGCTTCGGCGTTTCCGGCGACGACAGTCTGCCCGGGACAGTTGAAGTTCGCGGGTTCCACAACGGAGCCGGGTTTGCTGCACGCCTTGCAGACATCTGCTATGATTGCGTCATCAGCACCCATGACGGCTGCCATTGCTCCTGTTCCGACGGGCACGGCTTCCTGCATGAATTTCCCTCTGTTATGCACCGCAAGAACGGCGTCCTCAAAGCTTATGCCGCCAGCGGCAACGAGGGCTGAGTATTCGCCTAAGGAGTGTCCGGCGAAATAATCAGCCTTTATTTTATTTTTCACCGCCTCCCAAATGCCAATACTCATGGTGAGCAGAGCGGGCTGGGTGTTGGAGGTCAGCTTGAGATCCTCTTCGGGTCCGTTGAACATAATTGAAGTGAGGCTGTAGCCAAGCACTTCATCGGCTTTATCAAAAACTTTGCGTACTTCTGCGTATTTGTCGTAAAAATCTTTCCCCATTCCGGCGAACTGTGAGCCCTGACCGGGAAAAACCACTGCGGTTTTTGTCATCTTTTTACCGTCCGTATTATTGCTTTTAGAAAGTGAAAACCATGCTTCCCCAAGTGAGACCGCCGCCGAAAGCTGCGCAGGCAATGTTCATGCCTCTTTTGAGCGTGCCGTTTCTCACGACTCCGTCAAATGCGGTGGGGATGGTCGCGGCAGAGGTGTTGCCGTATTTGTCAAGATTTATCACAACTTTTTCGGGCGGAAGCTTCAGCCTTTTTGCTGTGGCGTCAATAATACGCAGGTTCGCCTGATGGGGTATGAGGAAGTCTATGTCCTCATATGTGAGCCCGCTTGAGAGAACTGCGGCGTCCGCGGCGTCCGACATGGCGCGCACGGCTATTTTGAATATCTCGTTCCCGCTCATATGGAGCAGGTGGTCTTCTATGTTGCGTTCTTTTCTTTCAGCTAAAAATGTGGAGCCGAGGGAATCCAGAGTTAGGAGGTTGCCGAAGCTGCCGTCTGCGTATGCGTGTACGCTGCGTATCCCGGGTGCTGTATCCGCACCTATGACAGCCGCGCCCGCTCCGTCACCGAAGAGGATACATGTGCTCCTGTCTGTCCAGTCGAGTCCGGCGGTGAGCCTTTCAGCGCCGATAACAAGGAGCTTTTTGGCTGAGCCTGAGCGTATCAGTCCGTTGGCTATGTTTACTGCGTATATGAACCCTGAGCAGGCGGCAGTGAGGTCGAACGCGAAGCAGCCCCTGATGCCGAGCATCTTCTGCACGTTGCACGCCGTTGAGGGCATGGTTGTGTCGGGGGTGAGCGAGGCGACGATTATTCCGTCCAGCTCCTCAGGCTTAACGCCTGCCATATCCAGAGCATTGAGCGCGGCTCCGTAAGCCATTTCGCCGCAGGTCATGGTTTTGGCTACTCTGCGTTCCTTTATGCCTGTTCTGGAGACGATCCACTCGTCCGAAGTGTCGAGAAATTTTTCAAAATCATGGTTGGTCATAACATCCGGCGGAAAGCAGGAGCCGGTCCCTAGGAATCTTGAATATATGTTCATTTATACCGCCGCAGGCAGGCTGATTTTACTCAGCCTGCGGGTTTTTTTTCTTGAATTTGCCGATGATATTATCCAAAAAAGACACATCTTTGTCAACTTCTAAAACCCCTATGGAATCGGCAAGCTTTTCCTGAATAACCTTGTTGAGATCATGCTCGGCGAGCTCTTTTGCCACTCTTATGCCGTTTTTCACGGCGTTCGCGTTTGAGCTTCCGTGACCGATAATGCAGACACCTTCAACGCCGAGCAGGGGCGCTCCGCCGTATTCGGTGTAGTCAGCTCTTTCCTTCACTCTCATCAGCGCTTTTCTCGCCATGAGGGCGCCGGCTTTTGCCCAGAAGGAGCTTGTTATCTCTTCCTTGAGCATTTTGGATATGTACCATCCGGCGGATTCCGCAACCTTGAGCGCGACATTTCCGGAAAAACCGTCACAGACGACAACATCCGTTGTCCCTCTGAAGAGGTCTTTGCCTTCGACATTTCCGTAGAAGTTGATTGCGCTTCCCACAGAACGCAGGAGAGTATGAACTGATTTTGTGGTTTCGTTCCCCTTCATGTCTTCCTCGCCTATGCTGAGAAGACCTATGGAGGGTCGGGGAAGTCCGAGAACTATCTGGGCGTATACGCTGCCCATTATAGCGAACTGGAAGTAGTTCAGCGGCTTGCAGTCGACGTTGGCGCCGACATCAAGCATTACGGTATGCCCCTTTATGTTGGGGAGGACAGCGCCTATCGCAGGTCTGTCTATACCGGGCAGGGTGCGCAGAACCATGATTGCCACAGCCATGACCGCACCTGTATTGCCCGCGCTGAAGAACGCGTCCGCGTTTCCGTTTTTAACATGCTTCAGACCTGTGTGTATGGAAGAGTTTCTCTTCCCTCTCACTATCATGGAGGGAGAATCATCCATAGTAACCACATCTTCCGCATGGTCGATTTCGATTTTAGAGGAGGGGAACCTGCCGCATGAGTCGAGCTCTTTCTTTATCTGCTCTTCTCTGCCCACAAGGAGTATGTCTGCTCCGTATTCGTTGCAGGCGGCAACGGCTCCTTTTACTATCTCCTCCGGGGCGTGGTCGCCGCCCATGGCATCAACCACAATCCTCATGTCAGATTTCAGCCGTCTTGATTACCTGCACTTTTTTGTAATATCCGCAGGAAGGGCAAACTCTGTGAGGAAGCTTAAGCTCTCCGCAGTTCTCGCATTTTCCGAAAGAATGCGCGGTTGCGTGGTGGTGGCTTCTTCTGTTACCTTTTTTGCGACGTGTGGTCTTCTTCTTGGGTACACCCATTACAGTACTCCTTAATATTTTCGCCGTATCCGCAGGCTATGCGGAAAAGAGCGTCAGTTGTTTTTGAGTTTATTGAGAGCGTCCCAGCGGGGATCGCCTTCTTTCACTATTTCGTCGTTTTCGTCTTTTATAAGCTCACTGCCGCAGGGTTTTGCGCAGGTCACTTTCATGGGAAGCAGAAGCAGAGCTTCCTGTTCGGTTATTTCGTCGGTTTCGAGTTCATCGCCCTCAACAGTGTATGCGGAAACATCGTCATCCTCAAGCTCAAGCTCTTCGGGGAGCTCTTCAGCGGATGTTCTGACTATTCTGACATTCACATCTCCCCCCAGTTCGAGGGAAACTGCCTCAAGGCATCTGTCGCAGGGCATAACAACCTTTGCCGTTATTTTGCCGTCAAGGTAAAACTCACTTTTTTTGTCCCCCACAGGGAGGAGACGTCCGGTGAAAATAACGGATTCAAACTTTCCGCCGTCAAAGGCGAAGCAGCTTTCCGCTTTTATTTCGATTCCTGTGTTTTCAATGTCTTCCAGTATAACTTTCAATGTCCTAAACCTTTGCGCAAACCCTGTGTGTCAGGGCTTTTGACCGTGTTTTTCAGCCGTTTCCAAGCACCCTTCGGCAGGGCGCACTTCAAGCGGTCAAAATGAGGGAAAATCTTATATAGATTAAAATGGAAAGTCAAGATCAATCCGTCTTGCCGCAGAAAAGGGTACATCCTGCTCCTTTTACGCACACGCTCACGCCTTGGTAAACACGGCTTCGCTTCGTACGGCGCAGTTCCGTTCATGGAACTGTTTGAGTCATTGCGAACTCCGCAGAGAAAGACTGCCACGTCGCTCCGCCCCTTGCAGTGACACAGCAGAGCGTCATTCTGAGATCCTTCATTACACTGCTTTGAGAATTAATGTCTAGCGGTTCTTTATAAATGTGCCCCTGTCCAACTCATCGAAGGCAAGTTTAAGTTCCTCTTCGGTGTTCATCACGATGGGTCCGCCCCATGCGATGGGCTCGTTAAGAGGTGCGCCGTGAACAAGGATGAACCTTGCGCCTTTTTCCGAATACGCCTTGACTGTGTCTCCGTAATTAAAGAGAACAGCCTGTTTTGCCGCCGAAGGTGTGCTGTCTCCCAAGCTGCATTCTCCCTGCATAATATATACGAAGAGGTTTTCATCCGCAGGAGTGGACAGTGTCCATGTCTGCCCGGGCTTTACAGTCACGTCAAGGAAGGTCACGGGCAGGTGCTCGCCCCTCATTCCGCCTCTTTTTCCTTTATATTCACCTGCAACAATCGCAACCGCAGCTGTTTCATCCTCAACCTTTGTCACCAGATCCGGGGTTATGTCCCTGTAAGCCGGTTCGGTCATTTTATTTTTCGCGGCGAGATTCACCCAGAGCTGTAGCCCGAGCATACGGGGAGAAGGCTGCGGCATTTCCTGATGGAGGATGCCGCTTCCGGCGGTCATCCACTGACACGCACCGGAGGTGATGACTCCTTTGTTCCCCAGACTGTCCTGATGCTCAATCTCGCCCTCAATCAGGTAGGTTACAGTCTCAATCCCTCTGTGGGGGTGCATGGGAAAGCCCTTTATATAATCCTCGGGATTTACGGAATCAAAAGCGTCCAGAAGCAGGAAGGGATCGAATTTTTCAGTGTTTCTTCTGCTCAGCACTCTGTTTAGGTGCACTCCGGCTCCGTCTACGGAGGCTCTGCCTGTTACCGTCTCTCTCACTGTGCGTAATTTCATAGCTATCTCCTTCGCATATAATATAAATACATGGTGAAACATTTCAAGGGAGCTTATGCCGCCGCCGCATTACCTATTGTAGCAGGTAATTCTCACTTTTTTATAAATTGACACTTACCCCGCCTGCGGTTAAAGTCCGGTTATTCAGTGCGAAAATACATTTTTATAACGAAGGTGATAAAGTATGAAGCTTACTGTAATCGGTGCGGGCTATGTAGGTCTCGTGACAGCCGCTTGTCTTGCCGACACCGGCAACGAAGTAATGTGTGTTGAGAAGATTTCCTCAAAGCTTGCGACCCTTAAAAAAGGCGAATCGCCCATTTATGAGCCGGGGCTTACGGAAGTTCTCAAAAAGAACATAGCCTCCGGCAATATACGCTTCACTGACAGCATAGAAGAGGGGGCGAAGTTTGCCGAAGCGGTTTTCCTCTGCGTGGGAACCCCCCAGAGCGAAACAGGCAAGGCGGATCTCTCTCAGGTTGAGGAAGCTGCGAGGCAGATAGCCGAAGTTGCGGACGGATACAAGCTGATCATCGAAAAATCCACAGTTCCCGTCAACACTCACAGAAGGGTGAAGATGACGCTGAAAAGATACGCCAATCCGAACGTGACTTTTGATGTGGCTTCAAACCCCGAGTTCCTCCGTGAGGGCTCGGCGCTTTACGATTTTACCAATCCGGACAGGATAGTTGCCGGAGTTGAGAGCGAAAGGGCGGAGGCTATATTCAGAGAGATATACAAACCCTTCGCAGAGAGAGGATTTCCGCTGCTTATAACAACACCTGCGGCGGCAGAGCTCATAAAGCATGCTTCAAACTCATTCCTTGCCCTTAAAATATCATATATAAATATGGTTGCGGATCTCTGCGAAAAGGTAGGCGCCGATATTGAGCTTGTGGCGGAAGGCATGGGCTATGACAAGCGCATAGGCAGGGCATTTCTCAACGCCGGTCTCGGTTACGGCGGAAGCTGTTTTCCGAAGGATATAAAGGCGTTCATCAACATGGCGAACGAAAACGGCGTGGACTTCTCCCTCCTTGAGGAGGCTGATTATATCAACGCCGCCAGAAGAACCAAATATCTTGCCATGGTGGAGGAGCTTCTCTGGATAACCAAAGAGAAAGAGATCTGCGTTTGGGGACTTGCCTTCAAGCCCAATACGGACGATATAAGGGAAGCGCCCGCGATCGATATAGTGCGGGAACTCGCCGCGCAGGGAGCCAAGCTCCGGCTCTGTGATCCCAAGGCTGCGGAAAACTTCTCAAGGCTTTTCCCCGAGAGCGGGCAGATAAAATATTTTGAAGATATGTACGCAGCAGCGGAAGGCGCAGACGCTGTTCTTCTCGTTACAGAGTGGAAGGAGTTTCTTGAGGTCGATGCTGCGAAACTTAAAAAAATTATGAGACTGCCTCTTGTTATAGACGGCAGAAACGCTTTTGATCCTAAAAAGATGAAGGAGCAAGGGGTGGAATATTACAGCATCGGCAGGTAGACGGAAAACCGTTCTGATAACAGGCGCCGCGGGATTCATCGGCAGCCATCTCTGCGACCGCTTTCTGGCGGAGGGATGGAAGGTCATAGGCATGGACAACCTTATAACAGGCTCCATGGACAACATAGCCCACCACATGGGCAATGACTGCTTCCGGTTCATTAAATACAACGTCACCAACTATATACATGTTGAGGGCAGAGTGGATCTGATTCTGCATTTCGCATGTCCGGCGAGCCCTGTGGATTATCTCAATTTCCCGATCCAGACACTCAAGGTGGATTCCGTGGGTACAATGCACACCCTCGGAATGGCGAAGGAGAAGGGGGCGAGATATGTTTTCGCCTCAACATCCGAAGTCTACGGAGATCCTGAGGTGCATCCGCAGCCGGAGACCTACTGGGGAAACGTGAACTCGGTGGGCGTGCGTTCCGTTTATGATGAGGCGAAAAGGTTTTCCGAAGCCATGACAATGGCATATCACCGCACTCACGGCGTGGACGTACGTATAGTCCGTATATTCAACACCTACGGTCCCCGCATGAGGCTGAATGACGGCAGAATAATACCGAACTTCGCTTATCAGGCTTTGCAGGGCGAGCCGGTCACGGTCTACGGCGACGGCAGCCAGACCCGCAGCTTCTGCTACATCTCCGACCTTGTGGAGGGGATATACAGAACAGCCATGCAGGACGGGCTGAACGGCGAGATCTTCAACCTCGGCAATACCGACGAGTACGCTGTGGAGGATTTTGCGCGGCTCATAATAGGTTTTCTCGGCTCAAAGTCCGAGCTTGTGCATAAAGAGCTCCCTGAGGACGATCCCAAGAGAAGGTGCCCGGACATAACAAAGGCTGAGACTGTTCTCGGCTGGCGACCGGTTGTCAGTATCTACGAAGGTCTCAGACAGACAATAGATTTTTTCAGACACACGATAAAGAAAAACGGGGGAACAAAGGAGAATGGCTAAGCTTCCTCTTTCCGTCTGCTTTATTTCTTTCAACGAAGAAGCGAACATGGAAAAAACGCTGAAAAGCGTTGCAGATATAGCATCTGAGATAATAGTGGTGGATTCTCGCTCCACGGACAAAACTGTGCAGATCGCGGAAAAGTTCGGCGCAAAGGTATATTCCGAGGACTGGAAGGGCTTTGAGAAACAGAAGAACTCCGCTCTGGAAAAATGCTCCCAGCCGTGGATACTCTCACTTGATTGTGATGAGGTGCCGGACGACGCGCTCAGGCATTCCATAGTCGGCGCTGTTCTGAGCGGCGCTTGCGGCGGGTATGTTCTCAGCAGACGCACATTTTACGCCGGAAAATTCCTCCGCTTTTCGTGGCAGCCCGACCGCAGGCTCCGGCTTGTAAAGGCTTCCGCCAAGCCCGAATGGCGCGGAGGGGATGTGCACGAATACCTTCACATCGAAGGCGAAACTGGCAGACTTGAGGGTGAATTGCAGCATTATTCGTATAAGGACATAGAAGACCACATGCACAGACTGGTGAAATACGCCCGTTTATCCGCTGAAATGTACAGGAAAAACGGACGTAAAATGTCCTTCGGCAGGCTTATTTTTAACCCGCCTGCGGCTTTCCTGAAAAAATACATACTCCGCCTTGGTTTTCTGGACGGGTTCAGAGGCTTCTTGGCAGCGTTCAGCAGCCTTCTTTATGTATTTCTCAAATATGTTTTCCTTTGGGAACTGGAGATGAAGAACCGTGACTCCTAAAGTTATCTCCGTCGGCAATATATCCCTCGGCGGCACAGGCAAAACACCCTTCACTATCAGACTCACAAACTATTTTCTCAGTCAGGGGAAAAAGGTCTGCGTGCTCTCCAGAGGGTACAAGGGGAAGATAGGGCTTGAAACCAATGTAATCTCCGACGGGGAGAATATACTGATGAAGCCGCCGCTGGCAGCGGACGAGCCGTATATGATAGCAGAGAACTGCAAAGGGGCGATCGTAATCACCGGAAAGGAAAGAGCGGACAGCGCCGCATACGCGATGGAGCACTTCAGACCGGATCTGTTCATTCTGGACGACGGTTTTCAGCATAAAAGAATGCACAGGGATCTGGACATTCTCCTGTTGGATCACAGAAAGCCGATTTCAACAGGACTCCCTTTTCCGTTCGGGTATCTGCGGGAGTTTCCGAAAGGAATACGCAGGGCTGATATAATCGTTTTCACAAGGGCGGACAATACGGAGGTTCCGAGCAATGTTGTTCCGCTGGTGAAGGACAGACCTGTGTTTTTCAGCAATATAGAGTTTAAGGGAATAAGGACTGCGGACGGAAGGCTGCTCTCGGCAGAGGATATGCAGGGCAAACGATGTCTCGGCTTCGCAGGGATTGCGGGCGGCGGCAGGTTTCTCGCATTTCTCTATGAAAACGGGATAAACATAGTAAAAAACAGGCAGTTTCCCGATCATATGCACTACTGCCGCAAGACTCTGGATAAGCTGGAGGACATTTCGGAGCACTATAAACTCGACATGATCATAACCACGCAGAAGGATTTTGTGAAAATCCCCGAAGACCGCAGACATAAATACGCCTACGCCGAGATAGACATAGCCCTCAATGACGGGGAAGGCTTTTTCAGGGAAATAGCGAAAAGGATAGATTGATTTTCCGGGGGAAAGCCTAATTTAAAAAACTGTCGATGTGAGGACGACCTCACCTCTCGGTTACATCAGGGGACGGCTCCGCTTTTTTAAATGAGGTCTAAAATGGCTTGGACGTCTCTTTTCATCGCCGGACTTTTTGAAATCATCTGGGCTATGGGGCTTAAATACAGTCAGGGCTTCTCAAAACCCCTTCCGTCAGTTATCACAATCGCAGCAATGTCCGTAAGCTTTTATCTGCTTTCGTACTCCATGAAAACTCTTTCCATGGGCACAGCCTATGCCGTTTGGACGGGAATAGGAGCGACGGGTATTTTCATCTGCGGGGTGATTTTTCTCAATGAACCGCTGAGTTTTATCAGAGGCTTGTCCGTTCTGCTCATTGCGGCGGGGATAACCGGACTGAAGATAGCTGGCTAGAAGTCCGCTTCCTGCTCGTTTTCAAATTTGCGCTTGCGGAGCACCTTGTTGTATGTGGATATGATGTCCCTGCGGGTGATGATGCCGATCAGGATATTATCCTTATCAGTGTCGACCACGGGCAGGAGCTCTATGTTTTTGAAGCCTATCATCTCTATGGCGTCGGCGAGATTATTTGCGGGTTTGATCACCGGGATGTCTTTCTCGCAGACCTCTCCCGCCACAACAATACTCTCAAGCCCTTCCTCAAATACGAACTCCCTTATCTCCTCAAACAGCAAAACGCCCACAAGCTCGCCGTTCTCCTTCACCACGGGAAAGTTGTTGTGCTTGGTGGCTGATATGAAGTGAACAATATCGCTGAATCTCATATCTTCTCTTATGACAATGGGATCAGGGCGCATAATGTCCTTCACTCTGATGTCCTGAAGCACCTGAAGAAAGAACTCGCCCTTGTGAATCGGTGAATCGCTGCGGAACTCCACCTGACTGCGGTACATGGTTGTTTTGCGGAGCAGGAGAAACGTCAGAGTGCTTACCCACATTGAGGGAACCAGAAGGTGATAGTTTCCTGTCATTTCGCTGACCATAATTATGGTTGAGAGGGGTGCGCTCGCGATTCCGGCGAAGAAGCCCGCCATCCCCACTACTACATATGCCCCGGGCTCAGGCGCAATGACAGGGAGTGTCATGTTCAGCGCCAGACCTATAAAACCGCCGACGGAGGCGCCTATCACCATGGAGGGCCCGAAAATGCCGGCGCTGCCGCCGCTGCCTATGCTGAAGGAGGTGGTGAGTATCTTGGCGAATATCAGCACGAACAAGAGCAGGATGCTCAGGTGAACGTTCATCGCCAGCTCTATATTGGCGTAGCCGCCGCCTATAGCCTCAGGAAGCCAGAAACCGATTATCCCCGTGAGCAGACCGCCGAGGGCGGGCTTGAGATAAGGAGAAAGCTTCATTACCTTGAAAAAATCACGGATGCGGTAAAAGGTGTTGACGTAAAGCCAGCCGAAGAAGGCGCAGGCAAAACCGAGTATTGTATATCCGGCGAGCTCCAGCGGGCTGTCAAACCGGAAGCCCGGAGTGGCGAACAGCGGATCCCAACCGAAGAAAGAGCAGAATATTGAGTAGGCTATGATTGATGTTATGGTTGATGGCAGAAGGACTTCAAACTCCATGTCCGAACTGCTGTAAAGCACTTCCGCAGCGAAGATCGCGCCCGCCAGAGGTGAGCGGAATATGGCGCCCACGCCCGCTCCCATGCCAGCGGCTGTCAGTATGCGTTTCTCCCTGTCGGTGAGGTTCAGCACTCTTCCGAGAAAGGAACCGAAGCCTGCGCCTATCTGCGCTATAGGACCCTCACGCCCGCCGGAACCGCCTGTTCCGATGGTTATGGAGCTTGCTAAGGTTTTGATCAGCGGGACGTTCCATTTTATATAGCCGTTTTTATGGTGAATCGCTTTTATGGCGGCGTCAGTGCCGTGCCCTTCCGCTTCCGGTGCGAACTTATACACGAGAAAACCGCTGATAAGCCCCCCGAGAGCGGGGAGGAAGAGGACTATCCATCTGTTGAACTGAGTTGCCGCATGACCGAAGAAAGCAGGTTCTCCCGCCGTCTCCTCCACCCTCATGCCGCCGATGTAGTCGAGGAAGATATACGAGCATCCCTGAAGCATCAGGAAGAAAATAATCGCGCCTAAGCCCGCCACGATTCCCACAAGCGAGCCGAGTATGAACCATCTGCCGATTACCGGCAGATTAAATTCCTTTAATCTGAATTTAAACACTTACCATCCTTATCACACGGAGCGGAAAATGAAGAATCCTTTCTTATCCGTATATGCGGAAATTCTGCCGTAGGTCTTTTCCACCTCCAGCTCCTTCTGTATGCTGTCCGGCAGATCCTTGAATGCCTGCTCAATCCGCTCCACAGCCTCAGGTCCTTCGGCGAGCCTGCCTGCCCATTCGGGGAAGTCATGCTTTTTGAATATGCAGGCGTAATCTATCAGGCGGAAGTCGTCACGGGCGAACCTGAGTATCTCATCCAGCCTGTAGCTGCGTATGTGCGTGTTGTCTCTTATGTATTCTATCACATTGAGGTATGAGTCCTCAACATCCACTATGTTGTCTATGAGAACCATCCAGCCGAGAGGGCGCAGAACCCTTTTCACCTCACGGAAGAAGAGGTCGGGGTTTTTGAAATGGTGCATGGCTATGCGGCAGGTGAGAATGTCGAAAGTGTTGTCCGAAAACGGGATCGACTCCGCCACGGCGCATACGGGGAGATTAAGACCGAATTTTTCCTTGGCGGTTTTCAGCATGGGCATGCTGGGGTCAAGTGTATAACGTCTCTTCGCCGGAACAGCCGCCGCACAGTGCCCTGCGCCAGCGGCAATGTCCAGCAGGCATTCAAACTCTTTGTTCTTAAAGTTTTTTCTTATCAAATCAAGGTCGTCACCCTTGATGTGATCCGAGCTTATGTAGTAGTTGAACGCCGCTTCATTGAATCCCATTATTTACAGCCCTCTGTCAGCGAAAAATTCCCTTATCAGCCTGTCCAGCTCTTCAAACTCAAGGAGGAAGGCGTCGTGTCCGTAGTTTGATTGTATGTTGTACCAGAAGGCTTTTTTGCCCTGATACTTCATTATATCATATATTTCCTCTGTAAGGTACGGGGGGAAAAGGAAATCTGACGAAACAGATATGAGCAGCGTGTCCGCCTTTATGAGCTCCACAGCGTCCGACAAAGAGCCCCTGCCGTAGGAAAGATCAAAAATATCCATTGCCTTCAGCACATAAAGGTATGTGTTGGCGTCGAAGACCTCTGTGAATTTATAGCCGTTATAACGGAGATAGTTCTCAACTTCAAAAAAGCCGTTAAAATCGTAAAAGCCTTCAAAAGCCGAATATCTCCGCCCGAACTTGTCGTTAAAAGCCGGATCGGAAAGATAGGTGATGTGCCCCGCCATGCGCGCGATCGCCAGTCCGTCCACGGGGAATTCACCTTCGTAGTAGTCGCCCTTGTTCCATCTGGGATCTTTGGTGATGGAGAAGCGGGCTATGCTGTTGAAGGCGATCGCCATGGGTGTTATGGCGTGAGTGGTGGCAATGGGGATCAGAGTCTTCATCATGTCCGGATATGTCGCTCCCCATTCCAGAACCTGCATGCCGCCCATGGAGCCACCCGCCACAGCGAGAAGCTTTTCAATTCCTAAATGGTCTATGAGCCTTTTCTGAAGCTTCACCATGTCCTTAACAGACGCCACGGGGAAACGGATACCGTATCTCTTGCCTGTTGACGGATCCACAGAGGAAGGTCCGGTGGTTCCGAAGCAGCTTCCGAGGAAGTTGGAGCAGATAACGAAGTATTTATTCGTGTCAAAGGTCTTGCCCGGACCTATCATGGAGTCCCACCAGCCGGGCTTCTGCTCATCCGCCCTGTGAAAGCCCGCTGCGTGGGCGCTTCCGGTGAGGGCGTGGCAGACGAGGACTGCGTTTGATTTGTCTTCGCTGAGCTTACCGTATGTCTCGTAACAGCAGGTGACGGAGGATATAACCCTGCCGCTCTCAAATGAGAAATCATCCCTGAAGGTGACGTACTGCGGTTTTACTATGCCTGCGGAGTTTTCCATATATTAAGCCTTCTTTGCCTTCGCAAATGCCTGTTCTATGTCGGCTATTATATCGTCGATGTGCTCTATGCCCACAGAGAGGCGGATAAGCCCGTCCGTTATGCCCGCTTTTGCTTTCTGCTCTGCGTTGAGCTGGCGGTGAGTTGTGCTTGCGGGATGGGTGACAAGGGTTCTTGTGTCGCCTAGGTTGGTGAGGTGAGTGGCAAGCTCTACCCCCTCTATGAAGGCTTTGCCCGCCTGCTGCCCGCCTTTGATGCCGAAGCTCAGCATTGCGCCTGTTCCCTTGGGCATGTATTTTTTCGCTCTTTCACAGTTGGGGTTACCCTCAAGCTCGGGAAAATTCACCCAGTCCACCATGTCGCTTTTCTGAAGATAATCGGCAAGCTTGCGGGCGTTTTCCACATGCCTTTCCATGCGGACATGAAGTGTCTCAAGCCCCTGAAGAAGGAGGAAGGCATTCATGGGACTCATGCAGCCGCCTATGTCACGCATGGTCTGCACGCGCATCTTAACCGCAAGCGCCATATTGCCGAACCTTTCCGCATACACTATGCCGTGGTAGCTGGGATCGGGAGTGGTGAAGGAAGGGAAGCGTCCGCTCTTCGCCCAGTCGAATGTGCCGAGGTCAACGGCGACGCCGCCCATGGAGTTCCCGTGTCCGCCTAAAAATTTGGTTACGGAGTGGACAACCACATCCGCGCCGAAGTCCTTCGGACGGCAGAGAAAAGGAGTGGGGTATGTATTGTCTATCACAAGTGGCAGACCATTTTCATGGGTGATTTTTGCTATTGTCTCAAAGTCAGCTATATCGTTGCCGGGGTTTGCTACTGTCTCAAGATAGACTGCCTTGGTTTTTTCATTTATCAGAGACTTAATTTCGTCAGGGTTATTCTGGTCAAAAGGGCGGAAGGTTATTCCCAGCTTTTTGAAGGTGTGGAAAAACAGGTTGTTCGTCCCGCCGTAGAGCCTGTTTGTGGTGATTATTTCGTCTCCGGCTTCGGCTATGGTGGAGAAAACCATGAACTCTGCAAACTGACCGGAGGAAGCGGCGACAGCACCTGTTCCCCCTTCAAGCATCGCTATGCGGTTTTCCAGTACCTCAACCGTTGGGTTGTTCAGGCGAGTGTAAATGTAGCCTGCCTCTTCCAGATCAAACAGCTTCACCGCGTGGTCGGCGTCACGGAATTTGTAAGCCGTTGTCTGGTATATGGGTACGGCTCTGGCGCCTGTTACGGGGTCTGGTGTCTGTCCGCCGTGTACTGCGATGGTTTCAATGCGGTGCTTGCTCATAGTTTGCCTCCTGAATACAAAAAAAGCCTCTGTCCCAAGGGGAAAGAGGCGTTAGAGTCGTCTTAACGGTTCTTATCTCCCCTGTCTTCACGGCACGCAGGGCAGGAATTAGCACCTTTCCTCAAAGGGCGGTTGCTGTGGTTTCGACGGGCCTGTCCCTCCACCACTCTTGATAAGTAAAAAAGTCTGCAATATTACATCCGATTTTATTACTAAGTCAATGGAATGTTTTGCTTGGTCGGCGGTCTTTTGTCTGATAGCTTGAAAAAATACAGCAGAGACATTCGGAGGGATTATTTTGAACGGTATGATCAGGACATTTGTAATAGCAGCGGCTGTGGTGCTTGCAGTATTCGCCGGAACGGCGGCTTTTAAATATCACAAAAAAGCGGCGAAAGCGGAGAAGGGAATAGCTGATGTGATTCTCGCGCAGAACTGGGAAGAGCGGGAAGTGGGCAATACCGGCATAAAGATACTGGCGCCTGATAATATGAGGGATGTTTCAGCGGCGGCAGAAATCTTTGATAATGCCACGGCGCAGGATGTCCGGCAGTTCTCTTTGGGAACCTTCGGGCTTACTGTCCTTGCGGCGGAGGCTCCCGCGGAGATCAGCGGGGAGGCTTTCTCGGCGGATCTTGTGAATAAGATAAAAAATTCCGGCGCTGCATCTGTTTTTGAGTATGAAATAAAACCGGAAAAGGCAGGCGGGCATTCCGGCTGGCGGCTCACGGGAACAGCAAACACCGGCGGGCAGAAAATCCGTGTGGAGGCGCTGAGCTTTTCCTCCGGAAAACTGCTGAGACACGTAGCGGTCAGCTTTGACGGAAATGACGATAAACTTGAGAAACTCACTGAAAGGATATTGGCATCGGTTGAGCTGGAGTGAGCGCACTAAGTATTATTATACAGAGAGATTGCTTCACCCCTGCGGAGTTCGCAATGACGTAAACTGTACAGTCCCATGGATGGGACTGCGCCGTGTGAAGCGAAGCCGTGTTTACCACGGCGCGAGCGTGTATCTGAAATTCCCATGGAGGGTGAATTTCAGATCATAAAAAAAGAGAACCGTTCTTTTTCGTTAAAGAAAGGTTCTCCCAATTATTAAAATTTTCTGCCCTTATTTCTCCGGTCTCACAGTAAATACGGGGCACGGCGCCTTGCGTACTACCTTTTCGGCAGTTGACCCGAAGAGAACATGGTCAAGCCCTGTTCTGCCGTGGGTGCCGATTACTATCATATCCGCGCCTGTTTCCTTGGCGTGCTTGGTGATTTCAATGAAGGGCGTACCCTTTATCAGCGTCGTGGTGTAGTTAATTCCCTTGAGCACGGGCTGATTCTGTATAAACTCATCAAGCTGCTTTGCGGAGCCCGTTTCTATATCGGTTGAGAGGGACTGCATAGTCACCTGCGGAAGATAGAAAGAGACCACCTGAGTTTCGTCAAACATGACGTGCAGTATCTCAAGCTCTGCTCCGAACTGCTTGGCGAGTTCAGCGGCATATTCAAGGGCAATTTTTGAAGGTTCGGAAAAATCCGTAGGGTAAAGTATTTTTTTAATCTTTATCATCACTGTCCTCCGGAACATAATAAATTATCGAGATAAATCTATTATATACCTTAGCTGACAGTTAAGAAAGACTAAATCAGACGGGAATTACTCTTTTGATTACGTCCATCAGCTCGCTGAACTGGAACGGTTTGTATATAACATCCAATGCGCCAAGCTGATAAGCCGAGAGCATATTCTGCATGTTTTCGTTGCCGGTGATCACGAGAACGGGCATACTGCTTCCGTTGCTTCTGAGCTTATGCAGAAACTGGAGCCCGTCGGTGGCGGGCATCATCAGATCTGTCACCACTAGGTCAAACTCTGTCTCATGAAGCTTGTCAAGAGCGAAACGCCCGTTTTCCACAGTGTCCACATCGTAGTTCTGTTCGGAAAGGAGAGAAGCGAGACCTTCCCGTTCGTATCTGTTGTCCTCAACAATCAAAATTTTCTTTTTCATAACCTGTCCCCGAATAGTGACTGAAAGTTACTTTCCAGAAGCTCCGCCGTTTTCTCCAAGCTCATACCAAGCTCCGCCGCTATTGTTTCCGCGGTGTATGCCGTGTATGCGGGCTCGTTTGTTCTGCCTCTGTAGGGAGCGGGCGCTAGGTACGGGGCATCTGTTTCGATCAGCAGCCTGTCCTTCGACACAAATTGAAGCGTTCTGCGCAGCTCTTCCGACTTGGGGTAGGTCACCACCCCCGCGTAAGATATATAAAATCCGTTGTCCAGCGCATACCGCAGGAGATCAGTATCTCCGCTGAAGCAGTGTATTATGCCGCTCTTTTCCCTTGGGGGCAGCTCCGCCTTCATTATTTCCGTCAGGCGGGCGGTTGAGTCTCTGTTGTGTATAATAACGGGCATGCCCGTTTCTTCCGCGATTGCGAGAAAAGAGGCGAAGCACTTTTCCTGTGTTTCTCTCGGTGAGTGGTCGTAATAGAAGTCCAGCCCGATTTCGCCCAGCGCTATGACCTTCGGCGCCTTGAGAAGTTCCCGCAGAGAGTCAAGCCCGCTTTCGGGGAAATCCTTCGTGTCGTGCGGGTGCACACCAACGGCTGCGTATACATTGCTGTGTTTCGCCGCAAAGTCCGCCGCCCGGCGGCTGTCTTCAACATCTATGCCGATGGTGACAATGCGTCCGATCTTATGTTCCGCCGCTCTTAAAAGCACAGCGTCTGCATCTTCAGAAAGCGGCTGCATATGTACATGCGCATGTGAATCGGTGAAAAAGCCGTTGAGTCCGGCTAATTTATCAAGAAATTCCCTGTGTTCGGGCGTATCCTTTTTTGAAATCATTTATAATCTGTTCCCATGTTTTTGTTTAAGATGCGGATCGATTCGTGAAAAATCAAGTCCGAAGACAGATTATTTTATTTATGTGTTTGTGTCAATATTATTGATAGGCAATATCATATTAATGCAGCAAACTGTACGTCCTGTCAGTTTGCTGACACGCTCGCGCCGAACTTCGTTCGTCTTCGCTCCGCACGGCGTTATTCCTTCCGTGGAATAATATGAGTTATAACAGCAGCAAACGTGTACGCTCTGTCAGTTTGCTGACACGCTCGCGCCGAACTTCGTTCGTCTTCGCTCCGCACGGCGTTATTCCTTCCGTGGAATAATATGAGTTATAACAGCAGCAAACGTGTACGTCCTGCCTGTTTGCTGACACGCTCGCGCCGAACTTCGTTCGTCTTCGCTCCGCACGGCGTTATTCCTTCCGTGGAATAATATGAGTTATAACAGCAGCAAACGTGTACGTCCTGTCAGTTTGCTGACACGCTCGCAGGCGGATCAACCGCCTGACGCAACATTTTATTTTATGGGTGTGCCTGCGGGTATTCCGTCAGGGAGGATCAGCACATGGTGACGCTCGCCATCGAAGGCGGCAAGCACCATCCCTTCTGACGCTATGCCCATGAGCTTAGCCGGTTTTAGGTTAGCGACAACTGCCACTGTTTTGCCCTTAAGCTGTTGGGGCTCATAGCTCTTCGCTATGCCCGCCACTATGGTTCTCTCGCTGTTTTCACCGAGAGAGACCTTCAGCTTGAGGAGCTTCTCGCTTTTCTCAACCTTTTCAGCATCAAGGATTTTACCCGCTTTGACCGCAACCTTCTGGAAATCCGCGAACTCGATGGCAACAGAGATCGCCTCCGGTTTTGCGTCCTCCTCCGCCTTTTTTGTCTCAGGCATGCGGGTTTTTTGTATGCTATCCAGCATTTCCTTTTCATCTATTCTGGGGAAAAGCTGCACTGACTTGTCAAGGAGTGTTCCCGCTTTCAGTCCGCCGTTTTTTTTGAGCTCTTCGATGGGTGCGGGCGCTATCTCAGGTTCAAGACCGAGCTGAACACGCATGCTTCTTGCCGTTTCGGGCATAAACGGGGAGATAAGCGTGGCGATGAGCCTTGCGCCGTCCAGAATTTTATAGAGAACGGAACCGAGTCTGTCCTTATGCGCATCATCCTTGGCGAGAGCCCAAGGAGCTGTGTCATCAATGTACTTATTGAATGCGCTCACCAGCTCCCAAATGCTTATCAGCGCTTTATTGAAGGCGAGTGTATCCAGATGCTTTTCCACATCGGCAAATACCGAGTCAATTTTCGCATCCATTGCAGTATCAATGGGATCGCCGACCCTGTACTCGGGCAGAACACCGCCGAAGTAGCGTGTGAGCATGCCGAGGGTACGGTTCAGCAGGTTGCCGAGATCGTTTGCCAGATCTCCGTTGACCCTGTGTATCAGCGCCCTGAACGAGAAGTCGCCGTCCAGTCCGAAAGGCACTTCACGGAGCAGGAAATACCTGATGGCGTCCACGCCGAAGGTATCCGCCAGCCAGTAAGGGTCAATGGCGTTGCCGAGGGATTTGGACATCTTCTGCCCCTCAACAGTCCACCAGCCGTGGGCGAAAACGCTTTTGGGCAGGGGAAGACCGGCGCTCATGAGCATTGTAGGCCAGTAAACGGTATGGAAGCGGAGAATATCCTTTCCTACCACATGGTATGTAGCGGGCCAGAATTTTTTGAAGTTTTCCGCGTCGTCCCTGTAGCCGAGGGCGGTTATGTAGTTGGTGAGGGCGTCGATCCAAACATAGATAACGTGATCTGTATCATCAGGAACGGGTATCCCCCACTTGAAGGAGACACGGCTCACGGAGAGATCCTTAAGCCCCTCTCTGATGAAGGAGATTATCTCATTTCGTCTGGATTCCGGTTTTATGAAGTCGGGGTTGTCCTGAATGTGCTTCAGGAGGGCGTCCCCGTATTTGCTCATACGGAAGAAGTAGCTGGGCTCTTTCAGTTTTTCGGTGGTTCTGCCGCAGGATGGGCAGCAGTTTCCGTCGAGAAGCTGAGTCTCTGTCCAGTAGGTCTCGCAGGGGGTGCAGTACCAGCCTTCGTAATGACCGAGGTAGATGTCGCCGTTTTCCTGCATTTTCTTGAAGAGCTTCTGCACGGAGTCTTTATGTATCTGATCCGTTGTGCGGATGAAATCGTCATTAGAGATATTGAGCTTTTCCCAGAGTCCGGCGAAGCGCTGAACCACGCCGTCGGCGAGCTCCTTGGGAGTTATTCCTTTCTTCTCCGCAGCCTGTTCGATTTTCTGTCCGTGTTCGTCTGTTCCGGTGAGGAAGAAGACTTCGTGTCCTGTGAGGCGTTTGAAGCGGGAAACAGCATCACACGCAACCGTCGTATACGCGTGTCCTATGTGGGGCACGTCATTTACGTAGTAAATCGGTGTTGTGATATAAAAAGGCTGTTTTGTCATATGTTTCCTCCTTCGTCTTCCGCCTTGCCCAGTGTGAACTCAACCTTTGCCGTGTTGCCGTTTTCGTCTATGATTCCGGAGTACGATTCCTTTTCATAGAGCAGGCAGCACATCAGCCTTCCGCAAACCCCTGAGATCTTGGTGGGGTTGAGGATAAGGTTCTGATCCTTCGCCATTTTTATGGAAATATTGTCGAATTTTCTTAAGAATGTGGAGCAGCAGAACTCCTTTCCGCAGAGCCCGAAGCCGCCGAGCATCTTGGTTGCGTCCCTGACGCCGACCTGACGCATTTCTATACGGGTGCGGAAGACACGGGCAAGGTCACGCACCAGAGCACGGAAATCGACCCTGCCGTCGGAGGTGAAGAAGAAGGTGAGCTTGCTCCTGTCGAGAGTGTATTCGGCCTTGAGCAGCTTCATATCGAGACCGTGCTTTACCACAAGCTCCTTGCACTCTGCAAAGGCGGCAGGCTCTTCCTCAATATTTTTGGCGCGTCTGGCGTAGTCTTCCTCAGTCGCCTTGCGGACAACCTTTTTCATTTCGTCCATGTTTTTGATAATCATGGGACGGGGGGAAAGGATAACGGCGGCGATGTCTTCGCCTTTTTCCGTTTCCACAACAACATGTTCGCCGTGCTTTGTCTCTATCCCGCAGGATAAAAAGTCATATATTTTTCCGGCGGGCTTAAACGCCACTCCGGTAACTTCAATCTCTTTCAATTAGAACCTCTGTTATTTTCGTGAACAGGTCAAACCTGAAAATGTCAAGATTAACATTATAGTTAAGCCTCTGCAAAATATCCAGCAAATAGTTTGAAAACTCAAGCAGAACGGGATCTCCGGCACGTCTGTATTTTTCCAGAAGAAAGCCGTAGAGAACGGAGCAGAAAATCCTTATATCGTCCTTTTCTTTCAGTCCTTCCAGACGCTTGTACAGTTTTTCGCCGCTGAGATCCTCAAAAAGCATCCATTTTTCCGCTGCGTTATTGTCCAGAAAATAAAGAGCCTGCGACACGGAACCGGCGGCAAGCTTAACCGCCGCCTCGTAGTTTGAAACATCGGGGCGGAGTTTTTTTATAATGGAAACAACCTCCTCATCACTGAGGCGGGAAAATTCTATGTGTATGCACCTTGAACGGATAGTGGGCAGAAGGCGGTCGTATTTATCGGTTATGAGGAAAAACACAGTGTTCTCCCCGGGCTCCTCAAGAGTTTTGAGAAAAGCGTTTGAGGCTTCTGTGCGCATGTTGTGGGCGTTGTCGATTATGAATATTTTATGGTTTGCCGAATGGGGGCTCAGATACGCTGTTTCGCTTATTTTCCGCACCTTCTCTATGGGTATGGAGTCGTCCTCGAAAATGTGGAGATCGGGGTGGTTCAGCGCGTCAACCTGCGCTGAGTGGCGGGAGGCTGATTCCTCAAAGAGAGCGCACCCGCAGAACAGCGAACGGGCAATCTCACGGGCAAGGAGCTTTTTGCCGCAGCTCTCCTTCCCGCTGAATATATACGCATGAACAAGCTTTTCCGCTTTCAGGGCCTTGGAGAAAATCTCTCTTTCCCTTTTGTGACCAGTGTATCTCATCTTACATTACTGAGTATGCGGGAGAATACTTCCTCAACAGTTCCCAGACCGTCAACAATGCGGACATAGCCGTTTCTTTCCGCGAAGGTGAGAAAGCCGTTCCGCACGCTGCGGAAAAAGTCGTAGGAAAGCTGCTCAAACTTGCCTTCCGTGTCAAACTTGCCGTCTTCCGCAAGCCTTGCTTTGGCTCTTGCTATGCAGGTTATTGGCTCATTGTCGATTATAACTGCCACATCCGGCACAATCTTGAGCGCCATGCGCTCAAGCGCTGTGTAGACGTTTTCCGGTATTCCCCGTCCGAAGACCTGATAAGCGAAGGTGGACGCCGTGAAGCGGTCGCTTATTACCACCATTCCTTCATTGAGCGCTGGTATCACCTTCTTTGTGAGGTGCTCAAGCCTGTCCACGAAAAAGAGCATCATCTCCGATTCGGGCTCCAGTTCATATTTGCTTGAAAGAAGTCTCGCCCTCAGCTCGGCTCCTATCTCGGTTCCGCCCGGCTCACGGGTGAGAAGCACCTTGCGCCCAAGCGAGCCGAAGTATTCGGCAAGCCTGATGCAGTGGGTGCTTTTCCCGCAGCCGTCTATTCCGTCCAGCGCTATGTAAAGTCCGTTATTTTGCCGCGCAGTCAGCGGGATCCCCCTGAAGCTTTTTTATGGCGTGGGGAAGAGCCTTTATCACGACCTCAAGATTCTCAAGGGCGCCCTTGGGACTTCCCGGCACATTCAATATTATACTGTCTTTTCTGGTTCCGCAAACCGCTCTTGATAAAAGAGCGTGGGGAGTCTTCCTGAAGCTTTCCATCCGCATGGCTTCCTCGAACCCCGGGAGGCGCTTTTCTATCATCTCAAGCGTGGCGTCCGGAGCTATGTCACGGGGAGAAAGCCCTGTGGAGCCGTTTGTTATCACAAGGTCAAAGCCCTGAATGTCTATGAGATATTTTATTATATTCCTAAGCTGATCGACCTCATCGGGTATGAGCTCAAGCCTTGTGAAGGAGGGGTCAAGCTCCTTTTTCACCATCTCTATGAGGGCGGGACCGGTCTCGTCAACACGCTCGCCTTTGCTCCCTTTGTCGCTGAGGGTGACAACGGCGACGGTTATTTTTTCCTTGGGGAGCTTTTCCACACTATCGCCGAGTTTAACTTCGCCGTCACCTTTGACAACGCCGAATATTCCCTCACGGGGCATAACGCAGTCTCCTGCGGCGTGGTAGATTGCGCATCTGTTGTGGCAGAGCTTGCCAAGCTGGGAGATGATGAACTCAACACCGCCGATTTTAAGTCTTTCGCCCACCTTCATGCTGACGAGGTCAACTCCGATTGTGGTTATGTTTTCGGCGAAGTCGCCGCCTTTGACTTTAAGACCTTTTGCCACCATCTTATCTATGCTTTCCTGAGCGAGAAAGCTTACCTGTCTGTGCCATTTGCCGCTGTGCGCATCGTTTTTTATACCGAAATCGTTTACCATCTCAACGGAGTCAACAGGGGTTTTCTGCACTCCCTTTTTCTCGCTGATGTTTATTGAATGGATTTTGCCTGACATTTTCGTTCCTCCGGCAGATGAAATAAAATTTTTGTTTGGTTTCGGGGTTTTACTGTTCAGGGAAACTTTTTATTAAAAGCATCCGCCGAGCCCCTTCAAAAAATTTTTATTTACTTCGCAAGTTTATTTTTGAATGAGAAAAGGTAAAGTAAAAACTTTCCATTTTCTTCGTTTGGATGCAAAATAATTAATTCGGTATGTAATGTCAACGAAGTATGTGGAAGGAGTTACCCATGAGAGTATTTGAAAACAACCCCGCCTCCATAGGGAACACGCCCCTCGTGAGGCTTAATAAGATATGTGCGGCGGGTAATACCTTCCTCGCTAAGATAGAAGGACGCAACCCCGCTTACTCCGTAAAGTGCAGAATAGGCGCCGCTCTTCTCTGGGATGCCCTTGAGAAGGGAAAGCTGAGAAAAGGGATGACGGTTATAGAACCCACCAGCGGGAACACGGGAATCGGGCTTGCCTATGCCGGGGCTGCCATGGGGATAAAGGTAGCTCTGATTATGCCCGATAACATGAGTGCGGAGCGCAGGATGCTTATGAGTGCCTTCGGCGCCGAATGTATGCTCACTGACGGCGCTCTCGGTATGAAGGGCGCGGTGGACAAGGCTGTGGAGCTTGCCGCAAAGGAACCCGACAGATATTTCCTGCCTCAGCAGTTTGAAAACCCCGCAAACCCCGCTATCCACAGAGCAACAACAGGGGTGGAAATCTGGAACGATACTGACGGACAGGTGGACGTGATAGTATCCGGAATAGGCACCGGCGGCACAATCACAGGCATTGCCCAGTGTCTTAAGCTTGATAAAAAGAAAAATATCATCGCCGTGGGTGTTGAGCCCGACGGCAGTCCGGTTATCACGCAGTTTATGGCGGGTAAGCCTATGATCCCCGGTTCCCACAGGATTCAGGGCATTGGTGCGGGCTTCATACCAAAAACCCTTGATGTTAAGCTTCTGGACAAGGTTGTCACCGTGCCGGATGACGCCGCCTATGACTGGACAAAAAGACTCGCAACGGAAGAGGGCATTCTCGCGGGAATCTCCTCCGGTGCCGCCGTATGGGCTGCGGATACTGCCGTCAGAGAGCTCGGACTTCAGGGGAAAACCATCGTAATAATCCTTCCCGATTCAGGGGAAAGGTATCTGTCAGCGAATATATTTTAGGGGCTGTATGCGTATTTTTGCTGTTCTCCTATTCTGTTTGTTTGCTTTCACGGTCTATGCCGCTGAGAAAAATCCTTTTGAATCACTGTACCTCTCCGCTTCGTCCGTCACTGCGGAGGAACTGGGGGTGTTTTTTGAAAAGAATACAGTAAACTGTTCCTCAAAGGCTTCCGTGAAAGGTTTTACCGCTCTCTCAAGGGTTATTTACGGCTATGAAGAGGGCAATATCTACGCCGAAGCATTCAGGACAAATTTCAAAAAATGCCCCGATGTCTTCATGGCGGAACTCTCCGCGTCTCAGGACGAGGTTCAGTCATGTGTGTTCTTCCGCCTGACAAACTCGGAGAGCGAGGATGAGTCGTTCGACAGCAGGCTGGCAGATTATCTGACAGAGGAGAAATATGCTTCCCTTGCGGAAATATATGATGCTTCACCGCTATGCTCCTTCGATGAAAAGGTCACCGGAAAATTCGACTTCGCATTTGTTTTCGACAACTTCGCCCGCCTCTCTCCGGCGGAAACAGAAACGGCGTACTCGCAGTATTATCCCGATGTTTTCCTCTGCAAAAACAGGGCACAGGTAAAGAACTTTCTCAAAATCTCCCGCCTTCCCCTTGAAGAGGACGCTCTGGATAAATATTACTCCGCCCTTGCGCTCACGCTGATCCGCAGCCCCGAATGCTTCCTCACGGAGCTTGCCGCATCGCCTGAGCCTGTGCGCAACTGCGTTGTCTCATACCTGAAATCAACTCCTTTTAATAATCAGACGGAAATAGCGCTTACGCTCGGACTGTTCGAGGCAAACCCAAAATTCACCGGAATACTGGGGCTTTATTTCAACGCCGAACCGGAATGCGAGCTCTTCGAGGAAAAGTAGACCGGTTCCAACATCGCTAAACAAAATTCAGCAAAACCAAACTTTATCCTTTACATTTGTTCATGTACATTGTAGATTTTATTGAATTCAGAAATTCAGTTTTTTGGGAAGAGTTTAAGAAACACTTTTTTTTCGTTAAAAAAGGGTTTCTCAGTAATATTAATATTTTCCGGGGAAACTTTTTAGGAACAAAGTTCCCCCGAACCCCCTCAAAAACTCACTTTCCCTTTAAACAAGGAGATATAGCGATGGGCAAAAATCTTTTTCAGAAAGTATGGGAAAAGCACCTTGTGCGTGAGCTTCCCAGCGGTCAGTCCCAGCTTTTTATCGGGCTGCATCTTATCCACGAAGTCACCAGCCCTCAGGCGTTCGCAATGATCAGGGAGCTTGGGCTTAAGGTGGCTTATCCGGACAGAACATACGCAACCTGCGACCACATTATCCCCACGGACGGGCGTGAGAGACCTTTCGCCGATCCCATGGCTGAGGAGATGATGCAGTCTATAGAAAGGAATACCGAAGAGTTCGGCATAAAGTTTTTCAATCCCGAGTCAGGCGCTCAGGGTGTTGTGCATATAGTCGGTCCGGAGCAGGGGCTTACCCAGCCGGGGATGACCGTTGCCTGCGGTGACTCGCACACGGCGACACACGGCGCTTTCGGCGCGATAGCCTTCGGGATCGGCACAAGTCAGGTGCGTGATGTTCTCGCTACTCAGACAATGACTATCTCCCCCTTCAAGGTGAGGAAGATTGAGATAAAAGGCAGGCTGGGCGACATGGTCACGTCAAAGGATGTTATCCTGCATGTGATCCGCAAGCTGGGTGTTAACGGCGGTCTGGGTTATGCTTACGAGTTCTGCGGCGAGGCCGTGAAGAATATGAGCATGGAAGCCAGAATGACTCTCTGTAACATGGCGATTGAGGGCGGCGCAAGGGTAGGCTACATCAACCCCGATGAGGTGACCTTCGAGTATCTCAAGGGCAGACCTTACGCTCCCAAGGGCGAAGAGTTTGAAAAACGTAAGGAATACTGGAAGAGCATAGCCTCCGACGCTGACGCTGAGTATGATGACGTGGTGGTTTTTGACGCATCCGAGATAGAGCCCATGGTCACATGGGGGATCAACCCTGAGCAGGGCATAGGCATTTCGGAAAGCATTCCCGTACCGGTGAACGAGACTATGAAGGAAGCCCTTGAATATATGAAGTTCGGTGCCGGCGATAAGATGGAAGGCAAGAAAATTGATGTCTGTTTCATCGGAAGCTGCACAAACGGGCGTATAGAGGATTTCCGCATGGCGGCAAAATATCTCAGGGGGCGCAAGGCGGCTCCCCATGTGCGGGCACTTGCCGTGCCCGGGTCATATGAGGTTAAGGCGCTTGCGGAGAAAGAGGGTCTGGATGTTATCTTCAAGGAAGCGGGCTTTGAATGGCGTGAGCCCGGCTGCTCCATGTGCCTTGCCATGAACCCCGACAGGCTCAAAGGGGATCAGATAAGCGCATCCACCTCAAACAGAAACTTCAAGGGGCGTCAGGGTTCCTCCACAGGCAGAACACTGCTTGTGAGCCCGGTTATGGCTGCCGCTGCCGCAGTTGAAGGCTGTATTGCCGACTGCAGAAAAACCTTCGGGGGTGTTAAATGAAGCTTGAAGCGATAAGACAGGTAAAGGGTACGGCTGTTCCCGTTCCCGGAGATGATATAGACACAGACAGAATTATTCCCGCCAGATACCTCAAGTGCGTCACTTTTGACGGTCTTGGGCTTGCGCTTTTTTTTGACGAGCGCTTCGGTGAGGGGGGCAAACCCCTCGGACATCCGGTGGACGCTCCGGAATATAAGGGCTCAAGATTCATCATCAGCGGAAACAACTTCGGCTGCGGCTCCTCCCGTGAGCATGCTCCGCAGGCGATCATCCGTGCGGGTTATGACGTTGTCATAGCCGGAAGCTACGCCGAGATATTCTTCGGCAACTCAACCACGCTTGGTATTGTCTGTGTCACTCTTCCCGATGCGGAAAGAGCTGAACTCACTGCTCTGGTCAAAAAGGATCCCAAAACCGAGTTTGTGCTTGATGTTGAGGTGAGAACACTCACAGCGGGCGGCAAAACATATAATGTGGGAATCAAGGACGGAGCGAGAAAGGCTTTTCTCGACTGCACGTATGATTCACTGGCGCAGCTTCTTACCGGAAGGGAGCAGACGGCGAAGCTTGAGGCGGCATTGCCTTACAGGTTCTAAATTATAAACGCTGAGCGGTACATCCTGTCCGCTCAGCGTACACGCTCGCGCCGAACTTCGTTCGTCTTCGCTCCGCACGGCGCAAGCCCGTCCATGGGCTTGTGGACAATATCGGCGTTACATCCTGTCCGCTCAGCGTACACGCTCGCGCCGAACTTCGTTCGTCTTCGCTCCGCACGGCGCAAGCCCGTCCATGGGCTTGTGGACAATATCGGCGTTACATCCTGTCCGCTCAGCGTACACGCTCGCGCCGAACTTCGTTCGTCTTCGCTCCGCACGGCGCAAGCCCGTCCATGGGCTTGTGGACAATATCGGCGTTACATCCTGCCCGCTCAGCGTACACGCTCGCGTCGAACTTCGTTCGTCTTCGCTCCGCACGGCGCAAGCCCGTCCATGGGCTTGTGGACAATATCGGCGTTACATCCTGTCCGCTCAGCGTACACGCTCGCGTCGAACTTCGTTCGTCTCCGCTCCGCACGGCGCAAGCCCGTCCATGGGCTTGTGGACAATATCGGCGTTACATCCTGTCCGCTCAGCGTACACGCTCGCGCCGAACTTCGTTCGTCTTCGCTCCGCATACAAAGGCAAAACACCCCTCTTTCTTAAAGAGGGGCAGGGGGGAGATTTGTAATATTAATCGCGTATCTCCGGATTTTGTCATTGCCTTTGCCGCAGGGCAGATGTGAGCCCGCCTGCTCTTCCGTGTCAATCTGCTTAAATACTTTCCCGTAAATTAATTCTTCCTGAAAACACTCATTCCATGTTTTATTCTTCAAACAGCTTCACATACGCCAAAAAAAGCGGATTATTTGCTTGAAAAGCCCTTTCCTAAGTTATATAAAGGTTGGATTGTCTGAAAAATGATAAATTGGATATTAAAATAAATCGGTACTGGAAAGGGTGAAGAATGTCTTACTATTTTCTCGAAATAGGCAGTGAGGAAATCCCCGCAGGGTTTATAGGAAAGTCCTGTGATTTTCTTAGAGGCGAGTTTGAAAAACAGCTTAAAGAGAATAATATAGCCTTCGGCAGCGTTACGGCTGACGGAACGCCCCGCAGGATGTATGTTTATGTGACCGGCATAGCTGAAAAGCAGGCGGACTCCGAGGAGTTCATTATGGGTCCTCCCGCTTCCATAGCTTACGATGCTGACGGAAATCTCACCAAAGCCGGACAGGGGTTCGCCGCCTCCAAGGGAATCAAGCCCGAAGACCTGAAACGCACCAAGACAGACAAAGGCGAATATATCTCAGGGGTTAAAAAATCCGTCGGCGTTGAAACCGCTGAGGTGCTTAAGGATCTTGTTCCCCGCATTATAAAGTCAATACCATTTCAGAAATCAATGCGCTGGGGCAGCACAGACTTCCGTTTCGCCCGCCCTGTTCACTGGTTTATCTCCCTCTTCGGCGGAGAGGTTCTCCCTTTCGAGATTGACGGCATTCAGGCAGACCGCTTCACCTACGGTCACAGAATAATGTGTCCTTCCCGATTTGAGATTAAGGACTATGACAGCTATGTGAAAACCCTTGCGGACGCCCGTGTGACAGTAAACACCGAGAGCCGCAAAGAACAGATAATGATACAGATAAAAGCCCTTGAGGAGAAACACGGTTTCCGTGTGGATGTGGATCCCGATCTTCTTGACACTGTGAGCAATCTTGTTGAGGCTCCGGTGGCTGTTCTCGGCAGCTTTTCAGAGGACTTCCTCAAGCTTCCCCCCGAAGTGCTTATCACTTCCATGAAAAACCATCAGAAATACTTCTATGTAAACGATAAAAACGGCAAACTGCTTAACTACTTCATCGGCATATCAAACACTGAGCCGGAGAACACCGAGCTTATCCGCAAGGGGTACGCAAGGGTTCTGAGGGCGAGACTTACGGATGCCAAGTTCTTCTATGAGAACGACATAAACGTTCCCCTTTCTCAGAGGACGGAAGAACTTAGAAAGGTTGTTTATCAGGAAAAGCTTGGCACATCCTACGCCAAGATGGAGCGCTTCAGGACCGTTGCCGCGTATCTTGCGGAAACTCTGGACAATACCGCCAAAGCAAACACCGACAGAGCCGCCTATCTCTGCAAGGCAGACCTGCTCAGTGAAATGGTGTACGAGTTCCCCGAGCTTCAGGGTATAATGGGAAGAGAATACGCCGCTCTCCAGAAGGAAGAGGAGAGTGTTGTTAAGGCAATATTTGAGCATTATCTGCCTCGCTTCGCAGGAGACAGGCTGCCGGAAACCGCCGCAGGCTCATTTGTTTCCATGGCGGACAAGCTGGATACCGTGTGCGGCTGCTTCGCTGTGGGGCTCATTCCCAGCGGAAGCAACGACCCCTACGCACTGCGCCGCAGCACAATAGGCATTTTACAGATTATAAGAACCAAGGGATACAGACTTGACCTCGGCAGTCTCATAGAGAAGAGCCTTTCTGTCCTTGCGGGCGCAGTCAAATTTGATGCGGAGAAAACCGCAGCCGCAGTTAAGGAGTTCATCCTCCAGAGACTTAAGCAGCTTCTCGTCACGGAAGGGGTTGACGGGGAATGTTTCGATGCGGCATCAGGACTTTCTTCTGACGTGATCACCCTTGAAAAGGCTGCCCGTGCTCTCGCCAAGTACAGAAACAGCGCAGAGTTCGGCGTGATCTCACAGGGGTATAAACGTATCAACAACATATTGAAAAAGCAGGAATGGAACACGGACGCCGTTAATCCCGCCCTTTTTGAGAAAGTGGAAGAAAAAGCACTCGCTGACCTCCTTGCGGAGAAAAAGCAGGCGACAGCGGAGCTTATTAATAAGGAAGACTTTGAGACCGCATTAAGCGGACTCTTGGCTTTCAGCAAGCCTGTGGATGCCTTTTTTGAAGCCGTTATGGTAATGGCTGAAGACGAAAAGGTGAAGAACAACAGGCTGAGCCTCCTTACCGGACTGAGAAACATCTTCGGGCTGGCGGGAGACCTTTCAAAATTAGCTTAAACCACAATATACTGGGGGTTAGTAAATGTCTAAAAAATGGGTGTATTTCTTCGGCAACGGAAAAGCCGAAGGCAAAGGTACCGACAAGGAGCTTCTCGGCGGAAAAGGTGCCGGACTTGCCGAGATGACGAATATCTCCATACCTGTTCCTCCCGGCTTCACAATCACCACGGAAGCCTGCGTTGAATACTACTCGAATAATCAGCAGTATCCGGAAGGACTTACAACTCAGATGATTGAGGCCATGGGCAAGCTTGAGACCGCAGTGGGCAAAAACTTCGGCGATATTGCCTGCCCTCTGCTTGTTTCCGTCCGTTCCGGCGCAAGGGTCTCCATGCCCGGCATGATGGATACGGTTCTTAATCTCGGTCTTAATGATGAAACAGTGAAAGGGCTTGCTTCCTCCTCCGGAAACGAACGCTTCGCATATGATTCCTACAGAAGATTCATCCAGATGTTCGGCGATGTTGTGCTCGGTGTCGGTCACGGTAAGTTTGAGAGACTGCTTACCGACATGAAGCGTGCCAAAAATGTCGATGAGGACACCAAGCTTGACGCTGCCGACCTGAAGAAGCTTGTTGATCAGTATAAGGATGTTGTTTCAACCGAGACGGGACGTAACTTTCCGCAGGAGCCGAAGGAGCAGCTTAAGCTCGCGGTGAATGCCGTGTTTGAGTCATGGAACAACCAGAGAGCGAAAACCTACAGAAAAATCAATAAAATACCTCATGAGTGGGGAACGGGCGTAAACGTTCAGGCAATGGTGTTCGGCAACATGGGTGACGACTGCGGAACGGGTGTCGCCTTCACCAGAAACCCCTCCACCGGCGATAAGGAGTTCTTCGGCGAATTTCTTATCAACGCTCAGGGTGAGGACGTCGTCGCGGGCATCAGAACCCCCAACCCGATCATAGAGCTGAAAACCGTAATGCCCGAGGCGTTCGCTCAGCTTGAAAAGGTTTATCAGACTCTTGAGAAACATTACAAGGATGTTCAGGATATAGAGTTCACCATAGAGAAAAATAAGCTGTATATGCTCCAGACACGCTCCGGAAAGCGTACTGCGAAAGCCGCGGTTAAGATAGCCTATGACATGTTCAGGGAAGGGCTTATAGATAAAAGAACCGCTGTTCTCCGTGTCGCTCCTCAGCAGGTTGACCAGCTTCTGCACCCGATGATAGATCCCAAGTCCTCATATGACGCAGTGGCGAAAGGGCTTCCCGCCTCTCCCGGCGCTGCCGTGGGCAAGGCTGTCTTCACTGCGGAAGAGGCTGAAAGCTGGGCGCAGAGAGGCGAAGCGGTTATCCTTGTGAGAAAGGAAACCTCTCCCGAGGACATAGGCGGAATGCACGCCGCTCAGGGTATCCTCACCGCCACAGGCGGAATGACAAGCCATGCGGCTGTTGTCGCCAGAGGCATGGGCAAATGCTGCGTCGCCGGCTGCGGTTCCATAAATATAGATGAAAAAGGCAGAAAGTTTACCGTAGGCGGTCACCTGATAAAAGAGGGTGACTTCATCACCATCAACGGAACCACCGGTGAGGTTATTCTCGGTCAGGTTGAGCTTATAGAGCCCTCCCTTTCAGGTGAGTTCGCGGAGATACTCACATGGGCGGACGAGTTCCGCACCCTTGGTGTGAGAGCCAATGCGGATACTCCTCATGACGCTCAGGTCGCCCGTGATTTCGGCGCCGAGGGCATAGGTCTCTGCCGCACTGAGCACATGTTCTTCGACGGCGACAGAATAGACGCCGTGCGTGAAATGATTCTCGCTTACGATGTTGACGGACGCAAAAAAGCCCTTGAAAAGGTCAAGCCCTACCAGAGGGAAGACTTCGAGGGACTCTTCAAGGTTATGGAAGGACTTCCTGTCACAATCAGGCTTCTTGATCCGCCGCTTCACGAGTTCATTCCTCACACTGACGAGGATGTGGAAAAGGTCTCAAAGGCTTCGGGCATCGCATTCGACAGGCTGAAAAGAAAGGCTCAGGAGCTTCATGAGTTCAACCCTATGCTCGGTCACAGGGGCTGCCGCCTTGCGGTTACTTTCCCCGAGATATACGAAATGCAGGCATACGCAATTTTTGAAGCGGCATGCAAGCTGAAAAAAGAGGGAGTGAACGTAATCCCCGAAGTAATGATACCCCTTGTGGGACACTATAAAGAGCTTGAAGAACTGAAAGAGCTTGTGGACAACGTAGCCGCTGAGGTTATGGAAAAAACAGGCGTTAAGGTTGACTACCTTGTGGGAACAATGATTGAGCTTCCCAGAGCCGCCCTCACAGCGGACGAGATAGCCGCCCATGCCCAGTTCTTCTCTTTCGGAACGAACGACCTCACGCAGACCGCTCTCGGCATAAGCCGTGATGACGCGGGCAAGTTCCTGCCTCAGTACGTGGAAAAGGGAATCTTCAAGGAAGATCCCTTTGTCTCCATAGACCAGTCCGGCGTGGGACAGCTTGTGGAGATGGGAGTTGCCAAAGGGCGCTCTGTAAGAAAAGAACTCAAGACAGGAATATGCGGTGAACACGGCGGTGATCCTGACTCAATAGCCTTCTGCCAGAAGGCGGGGCTTAACTATGTAAGCTGCTCTCCATACAGGGTTCCTGTGGCGAGACTCGCTGCCGCGCACGCGGCTCTTAAGGGCTAATAAATTTCAATGGGGGCTTTATGCCCCCTTTTTTCTTGTTTTATAATGATTCAGGTCGTGCTTTATGACTCCGGACGCAGGTTTAATCCGTCTGCTTGAAAACTCTCTGGGTATCAGTATAGTCTCGTGCACCATAGTCTTTTCGGGAAAAACACACAGCCTCCTCAGCGGTAAAGAGCAGGAAGCTCATCTTCTTGAAGTTGCAGGAGAAAGTTTCTCCTGTACCATCGGCTACAGGGGTTCGGCAGATGAGGAAAAAGCGCGCCTTATACTTGCTGACGCGGTGAGCCTCTACTGCGCTGCCATGAAGGGCGGCTTTCCCGCAGAATGCGCCAAGCGGGCTGATCTTCTCGGCAGCATCGTGAGCGGCGGGAGCATAGATAATATTCTTAATGAACTGGTGCTGCTGATAGTTGCCACGCCTGCATTCGATTCGGCGGGTGTGTTCCTCCTCAATGAAATCCTTCTGGAACTTCGTGGGCTTGTATACGCCGGAGAAGCTGAAAACAAGGCAGGAAAGGGGATAAGCTTCCGCAGCAGGAAAATAAGGTTCACCAAGAAAAGCCCGCTGTCTGATATAATGTACTTCGGCAGGAGCGGCACCGTTGATCTGGATAAGGTGGAAGACTGGAAAGGCATGCAGGACTGCCTGAAGGGTGAGGCTTATGCCTGCCCGCTGATAAACATGGACGGAAGCGCCGCAGGCATGGTTATCGCCACCGGCGGCGGCTATTCCGATGAAGCGGCTGCTATTTTGCAGTTTTACTCAAACCTCTGCTCCATAGCTCTCAGCAACGCCAATATGCGCGGTGAGCTTATCCGTCTTAAAACCTATGAGGAAGATTTTGAAAAGGTCGACTATGTGTCCAAGGATCTGGTGAAGATGGGCATGCTGGCGGCTACTGTCGCCCATGAGCTTAAAAATCCTCTGGTGGCAATCGGCGGTTTCGCGAAAAGACTCGCCGCATTCGGCTCCGATCCGAGAATGGATAACTACATAGCGATGATTCAGTCCGAGGTTACAAGACTTGAAAACCTTGTGACGGAAATACTTGATTACTCAAAAAGCATTGACCTCAAAATAGAGAGACTCCGGCTTGACACTGTAGTGAACGAGACCCTGAGGCTTCTTTCCGAAAGCATAAGCATAGGTATGATACACGTAAGCAAGTCTGTTGACCCTGAAATATCTGTTCACGCTGATAAAAACAGGTTTATTCAAGTGTTGATAAATGTTATCATAAATGCTATTCAGATAATGCCGAGCGGCGGCGATTTAAAAATAAGTGCTGAAGAAAGTTCGGAAACGATTATACTCTATATTAAGGATACGGGGGGCGGTGTTCCTGAGTGCGAGATGGAAAAGATTTTTGAGCCTTTTCACTCAAGCAAGCAGGACGGCACCGGACTGGGGCTCTCTCTCTCCAAAAAAATTATGACAGCTCACGGCGGACAGATAACCGTTACCAATGACGAAACGGGCGCGGTTTTTGCCCTTATTCTGCCGAAGCCCGGAGGATTTAATGACTAAAAAAATACTGCTTGTGGATGATGACAAGGGTATTATTCAATACTACAGCGAGCTGCTTGAAGGCAGCGGGTATGAAGTGCAGGTAGCAATGGATGGCGAGCAGGCTCTTGCCGCGCTGGGTGCCGGTCTGCCAGATCTTGTTCTGCTTGATGTGAATATGCCCGGCAAAAGCGGGCTGGATATTCTGAAGGAGGTCAAGGAGGCAAATGAAAAGCTGCCTGTCTTCCTTCTCACTGCCTATGAGCAGTATAAGAGAAATTTTTCCTCTCTTTACGCGGATGAATACCTCACCAAGGCGAAAAAGCCCGAAGTAATCCTTAAGAAAATAAGCGACTACATATAAATGCAAAAAGCCGCCCGGCGCAGGGCGGCTTTTTTCGTGCAAGGGGTTAACACGGAAGATTATGTCTTCTTTGTATAGGAAGAAGACAGACACCCTTTCAAAAGATTCAATTATTTTTTTCAGTATATTTTATTTAAATTCGCCCAGAGGCAGAATCTCTTTTCCGTATATCTCGCCCAGCATCTGCGCCGCGCCTGTGTAAACGGCGGCAAGCCCGCAGAGTATTCCCACAAAACCCGCAGCTGTTTTCAGTGCCGGATTCTCAAGCATATCCGCCGCGCCGAGCATGAAAAAAAGCAGAGTCAGCAGGAAGAAAACCACAGTCAGCGCACGGCTTATCCGGAATGTTCCGATAAAGAGTATCAGCGTGAAGAACCCCCAGAAAAACAGGAATGACGAAAGGGCGGTTGCGTCCGGAGCCTCGGTAAAACCGAATTTGGGGAAGGTGAGCATGCCCACCAGAGTTATCCAGAAGAAGCCGTAGGATATGAAAGCCACGGTTCCGAAGGTATTTTTCTTTTTCCACTCCATCATTCCGGCTATTATCTGCGCAGCTCCGCCGTAGAAGAGCCCCATGGATATTATCATGCTGCCGAGCCCGAAAAGACCGATATTGTGGAGATTAAGAAGAATGGTTGTCAGCCCGAAGCCCATGAGACCGAGAGGGGCGGGATTGGCTGTGGTGTCTCTGATTGCGGTTTCCCGCTGTGTGAGTGCCGATATGGCACGTTCCCGCACGTAGGAGCGCAGGGCGATAAGCGCCATGTCAGCGTATTTGGCGGAGCCGTGCTCAAGCACGATTCCGCCGTCATGAGTTACGCTGAAATCCGCTACACTGTTTCCGTGAAAATCGGTTACAGTACCCCTTCCCCTGCGTATGCTTACTGTCCATCCCGCAAAGGAGAGAGGTCCGGTTTCCAGTCTGGTATAGTCCATTTCCTACTCTATTGTCCCTAAGGGAAGAACTTCGCGTCCGTATATTTCGTTGAGTATCTGAGCCGCTCCGGCGTAAACAGCCAGCGCGCCGCAGAGAACGCCTTCGTATCCGGCGATTATTTTTATGGTGTGATTGCCTGTCATGTCGCCCACTGCAAGGAGGAAGAAGAGGACTGTAAGCGAACCGAATATGGCTATCATGGTGTAATTCATTTTAAATGTGCCGAGGAAAAGGATAAGCGTGAAGAATCCCCAGAAAAACAGGAAGGATGCCATGGCAGTTGCGTCCGGCGCTTCGGCGAATCCGAATTTCGGGAACACTATGAGCCCGACCAGAGTTATCCAGAAGAAGCCGTAGGATATGAAAGCCACTGTTCCGAAGGTATTTTTCTTTTTCCATTCCATAATGCCCGCTATGATCTGAGCTATGCCGCCGTAAAAAATGCCCATGGAGAGGATCATGCTGCCGAGACCGAACAGCCCTATGTTGTGAAGATTGAGAAGGATGGTGGTAAGCCCGAAGCCCATAAGCCCGAGAGGGGCGGGGTTTGCGGTTGTGTCCTTGATTACTGTTTCGGCGAAGGCAGCAGCCTCGCTGACTTTCTTGCTCACCGTCTCAACGGGTGAGATCTGCTGGGTCAATTCCTGTTTTGCCATAGTGAACCTCCATTTTATAATTAAGAATTCATGTCCGACCGATTTAATAAGTTATGAACAATCAGTAATTATTTTTTCTGTGTATATAGTATATGAAAACGCAGTGCAATAACAAATTTCAGCTGTTGAAAGGCTCAGACGCATCTTATGCTTGTTTATAACTATGTTCTTTATATGTAAACTTACTATAAGTTACTATTGTTTTAATTAATTTTTTTAACAATATTGTTTATTAATGAAAAGTTAACAAAATTGGTATTAATTATAATATAAATAATGTTCTATAAATTAAATATTGTAAAAGGGCGATCACGTGGATTATAGGCAGTATGCGTATGTTCTCGGTTTATGAAATAAATTAATCAGAGATAAATATCATGTTTTGACAAATCAGTATGCCGGCGGATTATAAATAAGTTATATAATACGCTTAAATAGACAAAACCGGTGTCAGTGTCAGCGGGGACGGACAGATGTGAGGCGGATTAGTTAGAGCCGTGCGTTAATGCGGTAGATTTCTGCGAGAAGCTGGGCGACCGCCTTGTACATGCTTTCGGGGATCTCCTCGTGGAGATCCAGCGTCGCCAGAACCTCAACAAGGTCTTTGTCTTCTTTGATCTGAATATCGTGCTCTCTGGCTTTTTCAATGATTTTTTCCGCAATGATTCCCGAACCCTTCGCAAGCAGGCGGGGAGCTTTATCCTTGGACAGGTCGTAGCCGATGGCTGCGGCTTTTTTACGGAAGAGTTTGCCTTCTTTCATCGAACACAGCCTCCAGAGAATTTTCGTAGGCTTTTATTACAGTATCGGACAGCTTTTCGGTTTTCAGGTGGGCAAAGCTCAAGGCTCCGCCGGAGTGCATGGTGAATACACCGTTGAGTATCATTGCGATTTTGAACAGCCTCTCAGTATTGCTGTCCATGGCGGGCAGCAGTCTTGAGGGTCTGCATGTCACTTCCTGCGGAACCTCGTTCAGAAAGTGGAGGAAGAAGAACGAGCCGAAGCCTGTTACGCATGCCTTGTCGGTGTATTTGCAGACAGTCGTCTTTATCCTTTCCCTTATATTATCTCCTGCGGAGTTCAGCAGGGAGTAGTCAGCCTTTTTTAATGTCGAGAGAGTGTTGAACCCGGCGTTCATTGTCACGGGAGAAGCAGAGAATGTTCCGCCGCCCACAACAATTTTTTTGTCAGTGATGGTGCGCATTATCTCCCTTCTGCCGCCGTAGGCTCCTATGGCAAGCCCGCCGCCTATGATTTTGCCCATGGTAAACATGTCGGGCGTTACCCCGAGCAGCGGGGATACGCTGCCGAAGCGGAAACGGAACCCTGTGATCACTTCGTCGAATATGAGCACCGTGCCGGTGCGGTCGCAGAATTCTCGGAGCATCTGAAGATACTCCTTCTTGGCGGGAATGCCGCCGCCTGCGCCGATTACCGGTTCAATAATTATTGCCGCCGCGTTATCGCCGACCTTTTCAAGGACATCGGCAGTGGCTTCCATATTGTTAAAGGGGAGAGATATTGTGCCGCCCGTTCCGGTGAGTCTGTTGAAGGGTGGTTTTATGTCATAGGAGAGTTCGCTGTTCGCGCCGTGCCAGCCGCCTTCTATTTTGACTATAAGCTCCCTGCCGGTGTACGCCTTAGCAGTGCGGACGGCGTACATAGTTGCTTCCGTGCCGGATGTGCAGAAGCGCATGAGCTCCATCTCAGAAACAGCGCTTTTTATGAGAGAAGCCAGCTTTATCTGCTGTTCGTTGAGGGTTCCAGTGTGGGTTCCGTTTTCAGCCGCCTCACGGAGAGCCGCGGCTGTTTCGGTGCTTGCGTGCCCCAGAATATTGCCGTAGTGACCGCACCAGAGATCAAGGAGAGTCACTCCGTCTATGGTTTGGAGATACGCCCCTTCGGCGCTGTCTGTTACGAATGGGAAGGGCTCAAACCTTCTTATGTCGTGGCACACGCCCCCGGGGAAAAGCTCAAGGGCTTTTCCGTACTCCCTTTCGGATAAGGGGAACATTGCGGAATATTTATCAAAGAGGCTCATTGCCTTCGTCCGTCATTTTTGTGAAATATTTTGCGTTGTATGCTCCCTGAGCTTTTGCGACATTGCAGAAGGAAACGAAGATCTCCTTGGAGACGGAAGTAACGTTGGATATGCCTTCCCTGATCTCCTCAAGCTCCGGCTTCACATAGCTGTAGTCCAGAACCTTCTTCGCGGGTATTGTCCAGCTTTTATTTCTTCCGTAAAGGCGGAAATAGGCGCGCTGGTTCGGAGCGCAGGGCATGAAGGGGGGCAGGGTGTTATTGCGGGGCATGTCAGCCACGACGAGACCTATGGCGTTGTTGCGGAGGTCGTCTATCTGTTTCTCCCTGTGCCAGCCTCTGGGAAGTTCGGCAAAGAAGGGGAGATCCGAAAAGCTGTCTCTGAGGCGGAGTATGCGCTCAAGGTTTTCCTTGGACGGCTTGAATGTGTGATGAAAATCCGCAAGCCAGCACTTCAGTCTCCCTGTCTCAAGGAGAGGCTGCATTCCGTCAAGAAACTCCCTCACCTTTGCCTTATCAAGCCTTTCTTTGAGAAAGTCCTTAAATAAGCGCACGGAGTAATGAAGCTTCTCACCTCCGTTTTCGGCTATTCTTGCCGTTGTCTCCACTGTGGGTATGGCGTAAAAGGGATAAGTGATCTCCACAAAGTTCAGCCCGAAGCTGTTTGCGTAGTAGTCAAGAAACTGTTCGTTCTTGAGATATTGGGGATAAAGGGTTCCGAGCCAGTCGTCATGCTTGTAACCGCTCGTGCCTATATATATGGGTGTACCGTCTAGAAACAACTCAAAACCTCCGCTGTCTGCCTTGAAAGTATTGTTTTTTCGCTGGCTAGGCAAGGGAAATGTTGGTTCCTGAACAGTCATCGGCAGCAAAAGGTGTCAATCGGTAAACTATATGGTGTTAAGAGCAGTCTAGGGAAGGCGGAAAATGTCAGCAGCAGAAGCAGTCTCCTGATGAGGCGGTCAGGACTGTTGCGGAAAACCCGTGCGCAGGCATCAGGGAAACAGAGACCTTGAGTGAGTCGCATGTGTATAAACTCAGAATGAATAACCGGTCTGTACGGCTTTTTTCGATTAATTTCCTGATCCCTTTAAAAAATGTTGACTTTTTATCCTCGTTTTGATACAAGCTTGTTTCCTGTAACAGAGCGCTCATAGCTCAACAGGATAGAGCAACGGACTTCTAATCCGTAGGTTGGAGGTTCGAGTCCTCCTGAGCGCGTTGAGGTAAGAACGGATAATATGGTGGGTGTAGCTCAGTTGGTAGAGTACAGGATTGTGATTCCTGTTGTCGCGGGTTCAATCCCCGTCACTCACCCTTATTCGCCCTTGCGAGTGTGGCGGAATGGTAGACGCGCTTGACTTAGGATCAAGTGCCTTTGGCGTGGGGGTTCAAGTCCCTTCACTCGCACTTGTGTCTGAATCAGGTCTATCATAGATTTTTGTAAGCGGGTGTAGCTCAGTTGGTAGAGCGCAACCTTGCCAAGGTTGAGGTCGCCGGTTCGAGCCCGGTCACCCGCTTTTTCCACGCTTCCACAAATCTCAGCGCAGCAGTCCGTAAGCTCACATAATTTTTGTTTGGATTTTTAACAAGGCCGGGGGAAACCCTTGCGCTTTGTTTTGTCATTTTATAAATAAAGCAGAAAATTAAATATATAAAGATGCACCCCGCACCGTTTATCTAAGGAGAAGTCAATGAAAGTCGAAGTGAGAGACGCCGAGAAATCCCAGAAGGAGCTTTCCGTAGAACTTTCTGTGGAAAAATACGAGCAGGTCTTTGATTCTGAATACAGCAAGGTCGCCCTGAAAGCCAAAATAGCAGGCTTCAGACAGGGAAAAGCTCCTAAGGAAAAAATCCTCAAGGAGCACGGACACGCGATCAGGGTTCAGGCTCTTGAAAAACTTATCAATGACTCAGTTTTTGAAGCTATACAGCAGCAGGACATCAAAGCCCTCGGCGCTCCCGAGATAAAAGACGTTAAGTTTGAAGACGGCGAGCCCATCTCCTACAAGGCTTACGTTGACGTTTTTCCCGCAGTGGAAGTCAGTAAGCTTGAAGGTTTTGAGCTTGTAAAAGAAAAAGTAATTGTTACTGATGCCGATGTTGATCAGGTTATCGAAAATATCAGAAAAAATCAGGTAAGCTATGAACCCGTGACAGACAGAGCAGTTCAGGACGGCGACATGACAGTCATCGACTTTGAAGGGCGCAAGGACGGTGAAGTCATCCCCTCCGCCACGGCTCAGAACTATTCCCTTGAGATCGGTTCAGGCGCTTTCATTCCCGGTTTTGAGGCTCAGCTTATCGGCATGAAGTCAGGAGAGCAGAAAGATATAGAAGTAACATTCCCCGAGCAGTACCACGAGCCTAGTCTCGCAGGTCAGCCTATTACCTTCGGCATCACTATGAAGGAGATCAAGGCGAAGGTTCTCCCCGAGCTTGACGACGAGTTCGCAAAGGATGTTGATGAAAAGTTTGAAAGCTACGCAGACCTTAAATCCACAATCAAAAACGAGCTTGAGGAAAGCTCCGAGCGTCAGGCAGACGACAAGCTCCTCAACGACATTATAGAGAACATAATCGCGGAAAACCCCTTCAGCGTTCCCACGGCTATGGTGAAGGAGCAGGCTTTCAGGCTGGCGGAGCAGACTATGCAGCAGTACGTAATGTACGGTATGGATCCCGCCCGTTTCGGCATCACAAAAGAGAAAATAGCCGGACAGCACATGGAAACAGCCGAAAAACAGGTTAAAGGCGCTCTGATCATCAATCACATCACTGAAAAGTTTGAACTTACCGTGTCTGATGAGGACATAGAAAAAACAATCGAGAAATACGCCGTCATGAGCAAAATGACCCCTGCGGACTACAGAGCTGAGGTTGAGAAGCACAACGGCATGAACGCGCTGAGAAATTCCATCAACACAGATAAAGTTACAGCTTTCCTTGCGGGAAAAAATAGTGTTACACTTAAAGAAACCACTAAAGAAGAATTAGAGGCAAGACTGAAAGCTGAGCAGGAGAACGCAGAAGAACCTGTCTCCGGAGAGTAATTTATGAAGGAAACAACAAACGCTTACGTCCCCTTTGTCATCGAACAGACAGGCAGAGGGGAACGCTCATACGACATATACTCAAGGCTGCTGAAGGACAGAATTGTCTTTCTCGGCACACCCATTGACGACATGATAGCGAACCTTATCATCGCCCAGCTTCTCTTCCTTGAGGCCGAGGATCCCGAGAAGGATATATTCCTCTACATCAACAGCCCGGGCGGTGTAATAACCAGCGGGCTCGCTATTATGGATACCATGAACTATATCAAGCCTGCGGTATCAACAATATGTCTGGGTCAGGCGGCGAGCATGGGCGCTGTTCTCCTTGCCTGCGGCGCCAAAGGCAAAAGATTTGCCGTGCCCAACGCAAGGATAATGATTCACCAGCCCCTTGGCGGCTTTCAGGGTCAGGCGGCAGATATTGAAATTCACGCCCGTGAAGTGGGACGCATGAAGAGGCTCCTCAATGAGATTCTTTCCGAGCGTTCCGGCAAAAGCATGCAGGAACTTGAGAAGGACTCCGACCGCGACTTTTTCATGAGCAGCACCGAGGCTAAAGATTACGGTCTCATTGACGATGTTATTGTGAAAAGAGGCTGATTTTAGTCTTATACTAAATATAAGGTTGAAATTTGCCCGCAGGCAGGTATTTTGATCAGAATGCGGCACGGTGTGATACGCTCCGTGCCTGTTTCCGCATATACCTGCGGAAGCCGCCTTTAACGGGAGCGTACTTTTATGAAAAAAAATAAAGAAACACTCAACTGCTCTTTCTGCGGTAAAAGTCAGGAAGAGGTCAAAAAGCTCATCGCAGGACCTGAAGTATACATCTGCAATGAGTGCATAGAGCTCTGCAATGAAATTCTCAGTGAAGACAGCTTTGAAGATCAGAGCACGAAAGATCTTAACCTGCTCACTCCCAGAGAACTCAGCAAGAAGCTGGATGACTATGTTATCGGTCAGCTTCAGGCAAAAAAAGTTCTCAGCGTTGCTGTTCATAACCATTACAAACGCATTCTCCACGGCAGCAAGACAGATGTGGAGCTTGAAAAAAGCAACATCCTGCTTCTTGGACCCACCGGAACGGGCAAGACTCTTCTCGCCAGAACTCTGGCTAAGATACTTAATGTTCCTTTCGCCATAGCAGACGCTACAACGCTTACCGAAGCGGGCTATGTCGGCGAGGATGTGGAGAACGTTGTTCTCAAGCTTCTCCAGAACGCTGATTACGATGTGGAGCGGGCTCAGAAGGGTATCATCTTTATAGACGAGATAGATAAAATCTCCAAGAAGACCGACAGCCCTTCCATAACCAGAGACGTCAGCGGCGAAGGCGTTCAGCAGGCGCTGCTTAAAATAATCGAAGGCACGGTTGCCAATGTTCCTCCTCAGGGCGGACGCAAGCACCCGAATCAGGAATATATTCAGGTGGATACCTCCAACATCCTCTTCATATGCGGCGGCGCCTTTGAAGGCATCGAAGACATAGTGAAAAGGAGAATGGGCGAGAAAACCCTCGGCTTCAGCTCTAAAATAGACGAAACAAGAGAGATGAAGCGCTATGAACTCCTCAAAAACGTGCGCCCCGAAGACCTCGGCAAGTACGGGCTTATACCTGAGTTCATCGGCAGGCTTCCCGTTACGGCGGCTCTTGAGGACCTTAACGAAGACGCGCTGATCCGCATCCTTGTAGAACCGAAGAACTCGCTTCTCCGCCAGTACAAGGAGATGTTCGGGTTTGACGATGTGAAGCTTGAATTCACCAACTCCGCCCTTAAGGCTGTCGCCAAACAGGCGCTCACCAGAAAGACAGGGGCAAGGGGTCTGCGCTCCATACTTGAAGAGGCGATGATGGACATCATGTATGAAGTTCCGTCTCTCAAGAATGTGAAAGAGTGTGTGGTGAACGAAGATGTTATCGCCGGAAAAGCAAAACCGATTATAATCTATGAAAATCAAAAGGAAACAGCTTAGCCTGTTATCCGCTTCAGAATCGCACGACACCCTCCTTGGCGGGGGTGTTTCCTGCGGAGCGGAGAGAGCCCTCTTTCCTTTTCCTTTTTAATTCTCCATACAGGTGTAATAAGTGAGCATAAGCGAGCAATACGCCCTTATCCCTCTGAGGGATATGGTTATATACCCGGGTATGATTACTCCCGTTTTCCTTGGCAGAAAAAAGTCCGTTGAGGCTGTCGATATAGCCGAATCAACCGACAGGCGCATATTTTTTACCCTCCAGAAAGACCTTACGGTCAATGAACCCGGTCAGGACGATCTCAACGAGATAGGCACAATAGCTAAGGTGCTTCAGGTTCTTAAGCTGCCTGACGGCTCCATCAAGATCCTTGTTGAGGGACTCACCAAAGGCAAGGTCGAAAAGTTTCTTGATGAACCAGAATGTCTGTACGCCGAAGTGCTCCCCCTGATCGAAAAAGAAGAATATGAAAACACGCAAGCCATGACAGCAGGGCTTATGAAAGCCTTCAACGACTACGCGGAGCTCTCCGGCAAGGTTGATCCCGCTGTGCGTGAGAACATAAAAAACCTGCGGGATCTTGAAACACTTACATGGATGATAGCGGGCAGTGTGCATGTCAAAAATGAAACTCATCAGGAAATTCTTGTAATAAACAGCCTGCCCGAGCGGGTGGAAAAGGTTATGGAAACCCTTTTTACAGAGATAGAGCTGATCCGCATAGACGAAAGAATCAAAAAGAAAGTCAAAACACAGATGGCAAAAGCTCAGAGAGAATATTATCTCGGTGAGCAGATAAAGGCTATCAACAAGGAACTCGGACGTGATGAGGATCCAAAGGCGGAAGCCGATGAGCTTGAGGCGAAGATAAAGGAATCCTCCATGCCGGACGAGGTGCGGGAAAAGGCAACGAAGGAACTGAAAAAGTTCCGCAGCATGCCCTCTATGAGCTCCGAAACAACGGTATCAAGAAACTATCTGGACTGGCTTGTGAACATCCCGTGGGGAAAAACCACCGAGGATAATCTTGATATTTCAAGGGCGGAGGAGATACTCAACCGTGATCACTTCGGACTTGAAAAGCCGAAGGAGCGCATACTGGAATATCTCGCTGTGCGTTCCCTTTCCAAAAGGCTGAAAGGACCGATAATCTGTTTCGCCGGTCCTCCCGGAGTGGGCAAGACATCACTAGCCAGATCAATCGCCGAATCCATGGGGAGAAAGTTTGTCCGCATGAGTTTGGGCGGTATGAGAGATGAAGCGGAAATCCGTGGTCATAGAAGAACATATGTGGGCGCTCTGCCCGGCAAAATAATTCAGTCCATAAAAAAATCGGGCAGCATGAACCCTGTGTTTCTGCTGGACGAGGTAGACAAGCTAGGTTCAGATTACAGAGGCGATCCCTCAAGCGCGTTGCTTGAAACTCTTGATCCTGAACAGAATTCGACTTTCATGGATCATTATATGGAAGTTGAGTTCGACCTCTCAAAGGTTCTGTTCATCACCACCGCAAACAGTGTGGAGAGCATCCCCGCCCCGCTCTTGGACAGGATGGAGATAATCGGGCTTGCCGGCTACACGGAGAAGGAGAAGTTCAGCATAGGTAAAAACTTCCTTATTCCCAAGCAGCTTGAGGAGCACAGCTTAACTGCGGGTCAGGTGAAGATAGCTGACTCCGCAATCAGCGAGATAATCAGAAGCTACACCCGTGAGGCGGGTGTCCGCACCCTTGAGAGGGAGATAGCGTCGGTAATCCGCAAGGCTGCGAGGGCTCTCGTTCAGAATAAAAAGAAAAAGACTGTAAAAATAAACGCCGAAGCTGTGGAAAAGATGCTCGGCAAGAAGAAATACCGCCACGAGGAGCTCCGAGAGGACAGGGATAAGGGCATAGCCACAGGGCTTGCTTGGACACCCTACGGCGGTGATATACTTCAGATAGAGGTTTCCGTCTTCCCCGGCAGCGGCAGGCTGGAGCTTACCGGCAAGCTGGGCGAGGTGATGAGCGAATCCGCAAAAACGGCTCTTTCCGTTGTGAAGAGTCGGGCGGATAAATTCGGCATACCTGCTTATATGTTCAAGGACAACGACATACACCTCCATGTTCCTGAAGGCGCAGTGCCGAAGGACGGTCCCTCAGCGGGTATAACTATGACTACTGCTATTATGTCCGCTCTTTCAGGGCTGGATGTAAACTGCCGGGTGGCCATGACCGGAGAGATAACCCTCAGAGGAAGGGTTCTTCCCGTGGGCGGAATAAAAGAAAAGGTGCTCGCCGCTCACAGGGCAGGCGTGAAGGAGATTATCCTCCCGTCCGCCAATGAAAAGGACTTGACAGATATTCCGGCTGATGTTAAAAACGAAACTCGGTTCCACCTCTTCGATAATATTGATCAGGTGCTTGAAACCGTAATTATCAAATAAAAAGGATGTGATTACTTTGGCTACTAACGCAGCAGTTAGGGTTGAGGGCGATAACGTTGATTACGCACTCAAACTTCTGAAGAAGAAAGTAGAGCGTGAAGGTCTTATAAGAGAGATCAAAAGACACACCTACTATGAGAAACCTACGGAAGTCCGCAGGAAGAAACTTCTCAAAGCCAGAAGGAAGCAGCAGAAGCTTCAGAGAAAGCTTCAAGAAAAGTATAAGTACTATTAAAGTTTCCGTTGTAGAACGGTCTTTATACCTAAGGCGGCACATATGATATGTGCCGCCTTTCTTATTTTATAATGTCAAATTCACTTATATGTGGAAGCTTTTGTGTCCTTGCGGACGCTGCAAGAGTAGAGAATCTCTCCTCCTATTTATGAACGTTCATACAATATGCTCAGGCTTTTGGTGTATAATTTTATAGTCAGGTCTCTGAAATAACGTATGAGGTGTTTTATGAAAAAGACGATATTGATTATCTTCGTTATATTTGCATTTTTTTTATACGGTTGCGGTGCTGATGACGGCAGCGACGGTGCGGATGGTGCAGACGGTTTAACCGGCACTCAGGGCGAACAAGGTCCGGCTGGTCCGGTCGGTCCTCAGGGTGAGCAGGGACCCGCAGGTCCGCAGGGAGAACCGGGTCCCGCAGGAGCTGCGGGAGCGGTCGGACCAGCCGGCTCAGACGGAGCGACATATGTTCTTACATCTCCTGCGTATTCAGCGGATGTCAGTGTGGCTGTCAGCGCAAACATGGTGTTTAACAGTGTGACCTATGCAAGCGGAAATATAAGCTATAACAGTGTAACGGGCATTGTAACTTTTAATGAGATGGGAAGATACATTGTTAACTGGAATGTTTCCACTGACGGACTCATCGGAGCTGTCAATACCGCAACGGCTGATTTAAGCTTTGCGCTCAGCTCCTCACAGGGAGATTTTATCGCATCAAGCAGCCTTCTGAGCACAGGGCAGATAAGCGGATTCGGCATTATAGATATAGCAGCCGCTCCGGTCACTATGTCTCTTATAAATGATTCAAGCAATGATGTTCAGCTTGCCGATGTTATGCCCAAGGCTAATCTCATGATAAACCGTTCTGACGGCGGAGTAGCGCTTCAGATTTCGAGAAACTGAACAGACGGCTGATGCAGTTTCGACCGCATCAGCCTTTTTACCTATTGAAACATATTACGGTTTTTCACATTGCGGATGCGCAGTTCAAGAATCTGCCCGCCGTCATTCCTCACACACGCCTGAAATGTTTTGTCGGAATCAACTATGCAGTTTTCGTCCGGTTCTATACCGTAGGAAACCGATGACCAGCCTCTGTACATGGTAATGAAGTTCATCGACAGAGATGACCATGTAGTCTGGAAATCCGCGGGAGAAACAGACGCCGGCTTTTTAGCGAACACATAGTATCGCTGAAGCTGCGGGGAATCTTCATCGTAATAACTGAGAGTGAACACTGTTTTTCCCGCATCCATCCAGCCTATCAGACCGAAACTCTCCTCCACTGTGACAAGACCTGTGCTGTCAATGCCGAATGTGCCGCTGAAAGGCGATGTAATTTCGGAGTTGTTTGTCAGCGAACCGGTGAATTCTCCGTTCGCAGCGGCTGTAACAGCTCCCTTAGCGAACCATTGAATACCGGAATATGAGACGGAGACAAACTCCCACTCTCCCTGCAAGTCACTCAGGGCATAGCTTGAGCCTCTTTTAAGTTCAAGTCCCAGAAAATATTTTCTGTATTCGTATTCATTGAAGTAAGGAATGATTGTTTTGCCGTAGTCTAGGAAACCGAAATACTGGTTCTCGTCTGATGCGCCGCCGGTTCCCGGAATTGTCATTTCAGGTGAGATGATCATATCAACTCTGGAACCATCATTAATAACCTCTGCGGTGTAGCCGGTTCCCGCCAGCCTGCTGCTGAGTGTGCTGCTGACATTTCCGTTTAAGCTGTAGGTAACCTCACCTCTGTCGATGAAGTAGTCCGGGTCGCTTCCGAAGCCGCTCACATTCCAGACTCCGTCCATATCCGCCGCAGTGTAGCCAATATCGTCATTTTCATCCGATGAACTGCCGCTTCCACTGTTGCATGCAAAAAGCACTGATACTGAGAATACTATTAATAAAATCCTGAAATACCGCATCACACACCTCTATTAGATATATAAATAATTCTAGCAGAGATGTAGATAGAACGTATGTGAATAATTACATATGGGCAGAAAAGTTAGCCTTTAAATAAAAAGCTGGATAATGAACGGAGTCAGTCCGGTGAGCAGAACCCCCTGAACAAAGCCGATGAGCGCCGCGCGTCTTCCTGCGAATTTCTCTATCACAGGCAGGGTAACATCCATTGTGGTTGCTCCGCCCGGGGCGATAGCAGCGTATTGACCGAAATATTTGGCGATGAACGGCACGCTGACAAGGGTGAGGCTCTCACGGATAACGTTTGAGAGGAATGCGATTGCCCCGAGCTCCGCGCTTTTTACCTTAGCGAGGATGACTGCCGAAAACGAATACCAGCCGAAGCCTGAGGCAACTGCCATGGAATCCATGGCGGAAAGATCTATGACAAATGAGCAGAGAAAGCCGCCGAAAATGGTGCCGGCAATTGTCCCCGCAGGCACTATGATCAGGTATCTGTCCGGCTTGAGTGTAGCCTTCAGCCCCGCTCTGGATGTGCCCAGATCAAAGCCGATGAGGAAAAGCATAAGATAAAGCATAGCCTCAACCAGCAAGCCGTTATTATTTACGAGAACTTCCGGAAGCAGACCGTTGAACGAAAGGAAAGCTCCTGTAACAACAGAGACAATAAGTATAATCAGCATTCTTTTTTACCGAATAAACGAACAAACAGCAGGACGAACGCCACGCTGAAAACAATGACAAATACAGATATAATAAAAGACGTAAGTCCGTAGTCCGCCAGTTTTTCAAGTATATGCGGGTCCTTGCCGAGATTTACGCCCATGAAAAACAATAATCCCACAAGGCTGAATGTAAAAAGATGCCTCCGTACATGCCCCAGATACCCTTCAGGCAGGAAAAGAGACGGAATCAGCCCTGCGATAACCGCCAGAATGTAGTACAGCATAGATTAATGATCACCCGCTTGTGAAAGCTCCGTGAGCACGCCGTTTACGCTTTTCGGATGAACAAAGGCTATCTGCATGCCGTGAGCCCCGGGCTTGGGCTCTTCGTCAATGAGCTTTATCCCCTCTGCCCTGAGTTTGTCCAGCGCCGTTCTTATACAGGGCACCCTGTAAGCTATGTGGTGAATGCCCTCACCCTTCTTTTCAAGATACTTGGCGATGGGGCTCTCCTCGCTCGTGGGCTCCAGAAGCTCGATATTCACGCCGCCGACATTGATGAACGCCACACGCACCTTCTGCGCGGGAACTTCCTCAAAATGATCAGCACCAGCACCCATAACGCCGTAAAATTTCAGCGCCTCGTCCAGATTCCTGACCGCTATTCCGATGTGATCAATCTTTTCCAGCATAAAATCACCTGTGTGAGTATATTTTTCAGAAGCAGTTTAAAGTTTTGGTTTCTTTGGAAGGAGTTTGAGGATACCTTTCTTTGCCATAAAAGAAAGGTGTCCTCAAGATTAAAAAAAGTTGTTTTCATGGGGAAACTTTTAAAAAAGCTTTCCCCCAAACCCCTTCAAAATTTTTTATTTGCTTCGCAGGTTAACCCTAGCCCAGAAGTTTAGCGATAATATCGTTTACCATCTGCGGGTTTGCTTTCCCTTTTGAGAGTTTCATAACCTGTCCGACGAAGAACCCCTGTAGGCGTTTTTCGCCGTTTTTATATCTTTCGGCTTCTGCGGGGCTTGAGTCTATGACCTGTTTCACGATCGCCTCAAGCTCGCCTGAATCGGAGTTCTGCACCAGTCCCTGTCTCTCGACTATATTGGCGGGGTTTTTGCCGGTGTCGATCACTGCTTTGTAAACGTCTTTGGCTATTTTTCCGCTGATTTTGCCGCTGTCTATCAGGCTTACCAGTTCCGCAAGCTGGGATGGGGATATGCCCGCATCTGATATGCCGCACTGCTTCTCATTCAGTGTGCTGAGCACCTCTGAGAGGATCCAGTTTGCGATCATTTTCGGGTTATTGAAGCCTTTGAGAGCTTCCTCAAAGTAGTCCGCATATGCTTTTTCAGCGGTGAGGGCTATTGCGTCATGCTCCGGCAGGGCGTATTCGCTCATAAAGCGTGCCATCTTGGCATCGGGCAGTTCAGGGAGCGTGGCGCGCACGGCTTCGACATACTCATCGCTGAGGATTATCGGCACAAGGTCAGGGTCGGGGAAGTAGCGGTAGTCGTTTGCCTCTTCCTTGCTGCGCATGGATACGGTTATTCCTTTGGCGGCATCCCAGAGCCTTGTTTCCTGAACTATCCGCCCGCCTTCGTTCAGCACTTTTTCCTGACGGCGTATTTCATATTCTATCGCCTTCTGCACATTGCGGAAGGAGTTCATGTTTTTTATCTCAGCCTTTGTGCCCAGCTTTTCCTGACCTATGGGGCGTATGGAGACGTTTGCGTCGCAGCGGAGTGATCCTTCTTCCATATTGCAGTCTGCTATATCCAGATATTTCAGTATGGATTTCAGCTTGGTGAGGTATGCTCTGGCTTCTTCTCCGGTTCTCATGTCCGGCTCGGAAACTATCTCCATAAGGGGAGTTCCCGTGCGGTTAAGGTCGATGAAGCTGTTTCCGGCGGAACCGAGGTTCTCGCCGTGGATAGATTTTCCCGCATCCTCTTCGATGTGGATTCGGGTGAGACCGATTACTTTTTTGCTTCCGTCCTCAAGTTCTATGTGTATCTCACCGCCTATGCAGGTGGGCAGCTCGTACTGTGAGATCTGGTAGTTTTTCGGCAGGTCGGGGTAAAAGTAGTTTTTGCGGGCGAAAATGCTTTTCTCCGCAATGCGGCAGCCGACTGAGAGCCCCGTCTTCACGGTGTATTCCACTACTTTTTTGTTCAAAACAGGCAGTGTGCCGGGCATGCCGAGGCATATGGGGCATACCTGCGAATTTGCTTCCGCTCCGAAGGCAGTGGAGCAGGAGCAGAATATTTTTGATTTTGTTGAGAGCTGAGCGTGTACCTCAAGCCCTATGACAGCTTCGTATTTCATGATCTATTCCTTAAATCCTTCAGGTATGTCGGTTGATACGCCGGAAGCCTGCTGATAGGCATGGGCAATGTTCATTATCTTCCCTTCCTCAAAATATCTGCCGAGGATCTGCATTCCCACAGGGAGCCCTTTGTCGTCAAATCCGCAGGGAACGGAGAGTCCGCAACCGCCGTACAGGTTCAGGGAGATGGTGTATATGTCGCTGAGATACATTTCAAGTGGGTTGGATGACTTCTCGCCGAACTTAAACGCAGTCGATGGAGAGGTGGGGCAGATGACAGCGTCCACTTTCCCGAATGCCTTTTCAAAATCCTGCTTGATCAGCGTGCGCACCTTCTGCGCTTTTATGTAGTATGCGTCGTAATAGCCCGCGCTGAGCACGTATGTTCCGAGCATTATTCTGCGTTTAACCTCAGCGCCGAAGCCTTCGGAGCGGGTTGCTGTGTACATGTCATACAGGTTTTCGCTTTCGGCTCTGTAGCCGTATTTTACGCCGTCAAAGCGGGCAAGGTTGCTTGATGCCTCCGCTGTGGCGATTATGTAATAAACCGAAACGGCGTAATCCGTGTGGGGCATGCTGATTTCAACGGGTTCACAGCCCAGTTCCTTAAGCTTCGCGATCCCTGCTTCCACTTTTGCTTTAACAACCGGATCGAGTCCTTCGGCGAAGAACTCTGTGGGGATGCCGATTTTAAGCCCTTTTATATCGCCTGTGAGTTCGGCGGTGTAGTCTTTCTTCGCAACAGGTGCGGATGTGGAGTCCTTCGGGTCATGCCCTGCTATTGCGGAGAGCACCATAGCGCCGTCTTCCGCATTGCGGGAGAATGTGCCTATCTGGTCGAGGCTGGATGCGAAAGCGATAAGACCGAAGCGGGAAACTGTGCCGTATGTGGGTTTAAGCCCCACTACGCCGCAGAGTGAGGCGGGCTGGCGTATGGAGCCGCCCGTATCGCTGCCGAGGGCAACAGGGGTAAACCCCGCCGCAACAGAGGCAGCGGAGCCGCCGCTTGAACCGCCGGGAACACGGGAGAGGTCCCAAGGGTTGCGGGTTTGTTTATAGTATGAGGTTTCGTTGGAGGAACCCATGGCGAACTCGTCCATGCTGAGCTTGCCGAGGATCACCATTCCCTCTTTTTTGAGCAGTTCTGTCACTGTTGCGTTGTAGGGCGCACGGAAACCTTTCAGAATGCGGGATGAGCATGTGGTGGGCATGTCGTCCGTTACTATGAGATCTTTAAGGGCGACGGGAATACCCGCCAGAGAAGGAAGAACCTCACCCTTGGCTCTTCTGGCGTCAGCCTCTTCCGCTTGTTTCAGGGCGTTTTCGTTAACGTGAAGAAACGCCTGAAGATTGCCGTCATACTTCTGTATCCTGTTTAAGTAAAATGAAACCAGCTCCTTTGAGGAAAGTTTTTTATCCCTGAGAGCCGCGCTCATTTCTTTGAGAGTCATGTTTAAAATACTCATTTTGTCACCGTAGTAAAAGTTAGGTTTTGCTTCTGAGAAAACCTTTCTTTAACGAAAAAGAAAGGTTTTCTCAGACTCTTTCCAAAGAAACCGGATTTTTTACCTGCTTCAGCAGCCCTGATCATTCTATCACCCTTGGGACTTTAAAGTGACCGTGTTCGGCTTCGGGAGCGTTGGCGAGGGCTCTCTCTGTGCCGAGGGACGGCTTGGCTTCGTCCTCTCTTGTTACGCTGTAGAGGTCAAGCACGTGGGATGTGGGCTCAACACCAGTCACGTCAAGCTCCTCAAGCTTCTGTATGTAGCCGAGAATGGAGCTCAGTTCAAGGGCGAGCCTCTCAACTTCCGCATCATCAACTTTCAGACGGGCAAGCTTGGCTATGTGCCTTACGTCTTTATCGGTTATGGACATAGATAACACCTTTGTAATATTTGTTTTTTGTTTCCGTTCGCTTTTGTGGGAACTTTTTACGTGAAAAGTCCTCCCGAATCCCCTCAAAACCGAAGTTTTGTGAGGGGCAAAAATAACATTATATCCTTACATGCACAGTATTTTCAAGTTTTTCATTCATCAACGAAGGTGAGGAAGGCTGTGACAATTTTTTTCAGCCCGCCTGCGTTTTTGAAGAAGACCTCTGCTTTTTCCGCTGCTCCTTCTCCGGTGGTGTTTATCACCACCCCTTCGCCGAATTTCTCATGGCGCACTTTTCTGCCTGCCTTGGACGGAGCCAAGGGCTCTTTGTTCTGAGTGCGGGACGGTCTCCTTGAGTAATTCTGGAAACGGTCGGAAAACTGGCGGCTTGAGGGTGCCAATACCGCTTTCGCTTTTTCAAAGCCCATCTCCTCAAGGAAGTATGATCGGGCGCTCACGGTTCTGTTTCCGTATATTATGCGTGATTCGGCGCAGGTGACGTACAGGTTGCGTTTTGCCCTTGTTATGCCAACGTAGCAGAGTCTCCGCTCTTCTTCCATGAGCTCCGGCTCGTCTATGCTGCCGTAGAGGGGGAATAAGCCGTTTTCAAGCCCTGTGAGGAACACAGTGTCAAACTCAAGTCCTTTGGCGGAGTGGATTGTCATAAGGCTTACTCTGTCGCCCGCTGTCTCGTCCGTGGAGGAGCTTAGGGATGTACTGGCGAGGAAGTCTGTGAGCGTGCCTTCGGGAGAGGTTTCCTCAAACGCAACGGCGGCGTTGTACAGCTCGAAGATGTTTTCTATCCTTTTCTTTGCTTCCTCTTCGCTTTCGTTTGCGAGAACATATTCCTTGTAGCCTGTACGTTCTATTACGGCGTTCACCATGTCGCTGACCTTTGTAAAGGAGGCGAGGTGGTCAAGGGTGGTTATATATTGTCTGAATGCTTCCTGCTGTCCTCTGCCGAATGCTGAGAACATCTGCTTAACCGCTTCGGTGAGACTGACGGCGTTTTTGGAGGCAAACTCACGTATTTTGTCTATGGTGGTTGTGCCTATGCCCCTTGAGGGGGTTGTGAGGCTTCTTGAGAAGGACACGCTGTCGAAGCTGTTGTCAAAAAAGCGCAGATAGCTCAGCAGGTCTTTGATCTCCCGCCTCTGGTAGAATGCCGTGCCTCCGACAACCTTGTAGGGGATCCCCGTTTTGTTGAGATTTACTTCAAAGTTACGTGACTGGGCGTTGGTGCGGTAGAGGACTGCCATATCTCCGTAGCTTATGCCTTCTTCGGCGTATCGGGCGATTGTCTTCGTCACGAAGTCCGCTTCCGAGGTTTCGTTAAGGAGCGATAAGTGCTCAAGAGCGCCTTCTGTTTCAAGGTGTGCTGTGAGCTCCTTGCCTCTTCGCATGGCATTGTTTTTTATCAGCGTATTCGCTCTGGCGATAATATCCGCCGTGCTGCGGTAGTTTTCTGTGAGCTTCACCACTTCCACATCCGAGAAATGCTTGTCAAATTCGAGAATATTGCGTATATCCGCTCCGCGCCAGCCGTAGATAGACTGATCGTCGTCCCCGACAACGCATATCCTGCCGCTTCTCCCCGCCAGAAGGCGAAGGAACATGAATTGAATGGCGTTTGTATCCTGATACTCGTCCACGAGGATGTGCTCAAACATGGCGGAGTAATACTGCCTCACCTCTTCGGATGCCTCAAACATGCGGATCGTGAGGCTGAGCATATCGTCAAAGTCTATGAGAAACTGCTCATCAAGACGTTTCTGATATTCCCTGAAAACTTCATCCACTCTGTGGAACGCCCCTGCGTCGGGGATTTGACCCTCCACATACTGCGGAGTGTTCTTAAACCAGCTTATTTTGTTCATGTACTGCTTGGGAGGGTACTTCTTGTGGTCTATCCGCAGGGTCTTGATCACCTCACGGAAGAGAGACATGCGGTCGTCCTGATCTATCACGCCGAAGCCGGGTTTCAGACCCACTGTCTGCCCGTCTCTGCGGAGGATGCGCAGCGATATGCTGTGGAACGTACCCATCCAGACGGAGCCGGCGGCAGTGCCCACAAGGCTTCTGAGGCGGTGTTTCATCTCTTCGGCTGCCTTATTGGTGAAGGTGACTGCGAGGATGCGTTCGGGATCAATGCCTATTTCGTTTATGAGATAGGCTATGCGGTAGGTGATAACCCTTGTCTTTCCCGTGCCCGCACCGGCGAGAACAAGAAGCGGGGTATCCGTGCGCACCACAGCTTCGTACTGACCTTTGTTTAGTTCGTTTTTATAGTCGATCATATTGATTATACACCTTCGGTTTTAGGATAAAAGTTGCCTTGCGTGAAACTGTCCGATAATCAGCCAGTCAATTATAGGGAAAACGGACAATTAAAAGAACTCTTTTTTTGCGAATGTGCTATAAACAGGTATGAATACAGCTAAAGGAGGCATTTTATGATGCTCAGAGAACACACAGAGATTGCGTCGGCCTGAGGAGGGCGCAGAGAATAAACATCTCCTCGTACCCTCCGGATGACAGATTAAATATTTCGGAGGATAAAATGAGCGGCATCGGCTTAAAAAAATACGGACTCAATGAAAGACTGACCGAAGAAGCGGCTGAATATGAAGGAATGTTCATAGCCAGAGTTTCCGGTCAGCATCATAATTTATATAAGGTTATCACCGAAAAAGGCGAGATTCAGGCGGTCGTGACAGGCAGATTCCGCCATGAGGCGGAAGACGGAGCAGATTTTCCCGCTGTGGGCGACTGGGTCATGACTGACAGGACGGAGGGCGGCAAGGGGGATGCTGTAATACACGGCATTCTGCCCCGAAGAAGCCTTTTCGTCAGGCAGGCTGCCGGAACTGCCGGAGGCGTGCAGGTAATCGCCGCTAATGTTGACACTGTCTTCATCTGCATGGCGCTGAATGCGGATTTCAATCTGCGGAGGCTTGAGCGGTATCTGGCTGCCGCATGGGAGAGCAGGGCAAAGCCCGTTGTTGTTCTCACCAAGGCGGATCTGTGCGCGGATCTGGTTGAAAAACTGGAGGAAACAGAATCCGTCAGCGGCGGAGCGGAGATTGTCATCTGCTCATCCGTGGAGGAAAACGGCTGGCAGACAGTGAGGAAGTACATAGCGGAAGGGGAGACAGTAGCCTTCATCGGTTCCTCCGGTGTGGGGAAGTCCACACTGATCAACAGGCTTGCCGGTCGTGATGTTCTTGCGGTGAACGAAACCCGTGCCGGAGACGATAAGGGCAGGCATACCACAACCAGCCGCCAGATGATTCTTCTGCCGGACGGCGGGACGGTGATAGATACCCCGGGAATGAGAGAACTGCACCTTTACGCCGCAGATCTGGGAAAAACTTTTGAGGATATTGAGCAGCTTGCCGCAAACTGCCGATTCCGTGACTGCACCCATACAAAAGAACCCGGGTGCGCGGTCAGGACTGCTGCTGAAAAAGGCGAACTGTCCGAAGACCGCCTCGCCGGATATTTCAAACTCCGCAGGGAAATGACTTACGACGGGCTGAACTCCCGTCAGGCAGAGCAGGAGAAGATAAAGCGGATGTTCGGCAGCAAGGGTGAGATGAAACAGCTCAAAAAGTATGTGAAAAACAAGAGAAAATAGACTTCAGCAGGGTGCGTCTCAGAAGGGCGCACCCCTTTTTATTTTAGTGCAATTATATATTCAGCTTGTGTTGACAGTCCCGCTTAAGAGAGTTAGAATTGTGCATATTTGTTAGTCTATGGTAATATTAAAAAGCTCAAGTCCTGCTTCCTGTCAGTACGATTCTGTCCGATTGATAGTTTTCAATTGCTTTTAATGAGACGAGACGGAGTTTCTGAACTGAGAGAATATTCTGTATGTATAAGCAGGCGGAACATTATAAGATATTCTTCAATTTCACTTTTGTTAAATTGCCTTAAAACTGGGGGTTAGAAAATGAATAAGGCAGACTATCTGATCTTTAAAATATTAAAACTGATTGTTTACTCAACAATCGCTTTGCATATTGGCGTGTTATTATTTGGCGACAGTTTTCAGCGGCTGTATTATTTGCTGGCGTTTGTTACTGTCATGTTTTTTTATACATTTATCGCTTTAAAAAAATCAAAAAAACATCCTGCTCCGCCAAAGGGAGGGGAAATTAAAGATAAAGACTGGGGATTGCTCCGATTGTCAGATACTCCTTTTGGGAAAATCGATAAGGCTTTTTATGAGTATTATCTTGAGTCCAATAAAATTGTCTTTTTTCTGTGTGTCTTTTTAATAGGGTTTATCTACTACATAGGCATTCTGCTTGTTATTGAAACGGCGGGCTTGTCAGCTTTCCTTCTGAGGTTTCTTTGATAAAGATGGATATGAAAATAATCAGTATACTTGTTATTGTCTGCGGAGCCCTCGGTTTTGCCTCCGGTAATTATACGGCTAAGCTGATGCGGCATGAAGAACCTCCGCAGACAATCCTGACCGCTGTCGTTGAAGAGAAGCAGGTTCTTCCGGCTCCTGCGGCTGAAAAACCGCTGGAAAGGGCTGTCTGTCTGCCGTCTTTCATGGAAAAGAGCGCTAAGAAATTCGGTTTTGAGAACCTCTCGGGCTCAAACTGGCAGGAATTTGCCTATGCGGTCAGAAAAAAGCACGTGAACGAACTGGAAAAAGAGCTTGGGATAACATATCTGCATCTGCTTGCCGCCACAGGCAGACTTCAGGACGCCGCCGAATATCTTGAAAGATACCCCGCAGAAGTGAATTCCGTGGATCGCTGGGGGAACTCTCCGCTGCACTATGCTGTTATGAACGGTGAGCTTGAGGCGGTGAAGCTTCTCTATGACATGGGTGCGGATATTAAAAGAGAGAACAGCTTTCTGAATGGTGATGTCCTGTGGTTTGCGCTTCTTTCGGAGGAAGAGCAAAGTCATGAAATTACTGATTTGCTCCTCGAAAAGGGGTGCTCCTTTGCTGACAGCAATAAATATATTCTCGGCGTACTTTCCGACAGAGAAAAGCAGGCAAAATATCTTACTGAGATTCTGAAAAACACCGATCCGTTCGTGCCCGCTGATCCGTCAGGTTCTTTCCCCGTAATTAATGCTATCCTGAGGGATGACACAACAGGCGATGCAGTAAACTATTGTCTTGAGAAGGGAATAGATCTGGATATTCGGAATCATATGTTTCTTCCCCTTCAGGCGGCTATGTCAAATTCTGCTGTAACAATGAATCAGGTTGAAAGAATGATTGAGCTTGGAGCTGATGTGAACGGTAAAATGCTTTCGACAGGGCAGACACCGCTTATGTACGCGGTCAAGGGCAGACGTTTTGATATGGCTGAGCTGCTGCTCCGGAAAGGCGCAGGGCTTGATGTGCTGGATAACCGTAATCAGGATGTTTATGAATATCTTGTTGATAAGGGCATGTACCATTATCCGCCGGATGACAGGGAGCGGATGCGCACCCTTCTGGACAAATACAGGAACAGAAAATGAATATGAAGAAGAATATTATTGCTTCCGCAGCGGTGTTCATTTTTTGTTTCGTGACCGGTTATTGGTTGTCAGCGAAATCCTCTCCGCAGTCCTCTCTTCAGGCTGTGCAGCCTGTTCCCTTATTCACCGAACCTGTTGCGTTTACCGAGAACGGGGTAATCTGTGAGATTCCCCCCTCTACCGCATCCGTTCTGGCTGAAATGGGGGTGGAGCCCGCAGGGCTGGATAAAGTCAAATGGGAGATGTTTCTCCATGATCTCGGAGCGGACGCAGTGGCGGATATTGACAGGGCTTTGGATGGAAATACTCTGCATATGCTGATAAGAACAGGGCAGGCGAAAAATATAAGAGCTTACCTGAATGCGGCTTATCCGGATATTGACGCCGCGGACAGCAGAGGGTTCACCCCAGCAGCTTATGCGGCTCTCTATAATGATTCTGAAATTCTTAAAATCCTTGAAGAGAGCGGGGCGGATGTACACAGAAAATTTGCCCTTGAGGACGGACGGACAGTTGACCTGCTTAATCTGGCACTGAGAAATCCTGACAATTCTTTGGTAAAGTTTATGTCTTTTATAGGAAATGATCCTGCCGAATATTTGCTGGAACAGGGGTTCAGTTTTGAAAACGGCGAAGAGTACCTGCTTGATTCATTGCAGAGCTGGCGTTATCCCAAAGAAATTCTTAAAACAACAAACCTCAATGCCGTAGCGCACACGGGCAATCCGCTTTTCTCAGAAGCGCTTAAAGCGGGTGCGGATAAGGATGTCATAAGGCATTTTCTTGAAAACGGAGTGAAGATCACAGCCAAGGCTGACCTGCCTGTGCTCAATGCTGCGGCGGGGAACAGAGGTATAAGAGCGGCGGACATTGAAAAGATTATATCTATGGGCGGTAATGTCAACGGGCGCACGGCTGGCACAAGGGAGACGCCGCTTATGGCTGCCGTGAAAAACGGGCGGGAGGATCTCGCAGAGGCTCTTCTGGCAAAGGGCGCCGATCCGATGCTTAAGGATGCTGAAGGGGAAACCGCCTTTGATTATATGTCAGGCAACGCCGACAAGACTGAAAGGCTGAAAAAACTTATGAATGCGTACCGAAAATAAGGGTCAATCCGTAATTCCGGCAACCCGCTTGTTGTAGGCTATTATAAGATCACCCCTGCGGAGAAGTCCCGTAAATCTCAGTCCGTCCGGCGTATCCTGCACAACGGGGAGCGCTTCCAAGTCCTTTTTGCCGAGCTTTTCCATGGCTTCTGTCAGTGTGTTTTCCGGCTCAAGGTAGATTATGTTCTTCCTCGTGCAGATGTCCCCCGCCACGACTAAATCCTCAAGTCCCTGCTCAAAAAGAACTTCCTTAATATCCACAAGGGAGATCATTCCGATAAGGCAGTTTTTATCATCAAGAACGGGAAAGTGCATATGCGGGGCGGACTGTATTCCGCTGAGTATATCCCTGAAAGGGGTGTTCTCCCTGAATGACGTGACTCCCGTGAAGAGAACATCCTTCACGCGAATAGATTCCAGAATCTTTTCTTCCACTCCTTTCTTTATGCGCACGCCCTGTTTTGTGAGCACCCATGTAAAGATCGATTCCTTCTCAAGCTTCTCAGCGGCGAGATTGGCTATAATAGCGGTCATCATCAGCGGCAGTATTACCGTGTATGACTGAGTAATTTCAAAGATGATAAGTATCGCCGTCATGGGCGCGCGCAGAGTGGCGGAGAGCATGGCGCTCATTGCCACAAGGGCGTATGCGCCGCTGCCTGCGGTGCTTGCGGGGAAAACCATGTGAGCCGCCCAGCCGAAGAAGCCGCCCGTAACAGCGCCAATGAACAGGGAGGGAACAAAAAGTCCGCCGCTTCCGCCCGAGCCTAGTGTGAATGAAGTGGCTATTATTTTAAGCGCTACTATGACAATGAGAAACGCACCAAGCTGGTTGCCGTGGAGGACATTCACTATTGTGTCGTACCCCACTCCCATAACCTCCGGAGAGGCGAGGGCGATGCAGCCCATCATGAGCCCGCCTATTGCCGGTTTTATCCATGAGGGAATGCTCAGCCCCTCAAATTTTCCTTCGATAAAGTAGAAGGTGCGTATGAAAACAACGCCAACCACGGCGCAGACGAGACCTAGAATTCCGTAGAGCGGCAGCTCGAATATGCTGACCAGCTCGTATATAGGCGCATCAAAGGTTACTTCGTGACCCAGATACGCCCTTGATATGGCTGTCGCTATAACTGATGAGATTATTATCGGGCTGAATGTCTTGAGTCCGAACTCGCCGAGAAGAACCTCAGCCGCGAACATAGCTCCGCCGATGGGAGCGTTGAAGGTCGCAGCCAGACCGCCCGCCGCTCCGCACGCCGCCACTGTGCGCATTCTGTTGGATGAAAAACGGAAGAGCTTGCCCACGCCGGAGCCTATGGCGGCGCCTATCTGAACTATCGGTCCCTCACGTCCCGCCGAGCCGCCGGAACCGAGAGTTATAGCGGAGGAAACCGATTTTATGAGAGCAACCAAGGGCGATATGTTTCGGTTCAGTGCCATGGCACGCATAACGTCCGGCACACCGTGCCCTTTTGCGAATTTGAATGATATTGAGATAATCCCCACCATCAGACCGCCGACTGCGGGTATGAGGATTATTTTCCATACGGGAGTGTTTCTGAAAGTTTCAAGGGCGAATTCGGATGCGTCACCGTAGAAAATCCCCTGAAAGAAGCTGATCATATGACGGAATATGATATTGCCGCCGCCGGCGAGTAGACCTATAACCACGGCGGTCAGAAGCATGTAGAGATCTTCGTGTCCGTCTAGGTACTTTCTCAGGCTGAATTTTGAAAGGCTTGCTTTCAGTTTTACAGTATCCATCTTCCCTGTCTATGAAGGTTGACGTTTTAGATCATTTCGGTTCAAAATGAAACAGTTAAATTGAAATATTGTTAATCAGAGTCGGCTTCCTGCTCGGTTTCTTCGTCAGCAGAAAATTTTATTACTTCTATGCCAATGACTTTGGCGTTAAATTCCTTTTCAAGTTTTTTTACCAGTTCGTTGTCTTCCGCTTCCTTTCTCGTCTTGCGGTCGTGATAGGTTTCCGCTTCCTTTCTTGTCTCAGTCAGAGTTTTTTTTTTCGGCTCGTTTTCCAGAGCCAGTTTTACCTTAGTCACGCCGGGGAAGAACCTGCCTGCGGTTTCGGACAGATATTTGAGATGCTCCGGTCGGTTCAGCATCTGGAAGTAGAACTTCTTGTCCTCCGTGGTGCCTATTCGGAGCTCATCCCCTGCCACACCGGAGAGAAATACGTTCTCAAGATAGCCCGCCACTTTGCCGTTTTCCTTGGCTGCGTGGCGCACCATGCTTTTCCAAGGGTCGTCACCGGACGGGGTTTCGCTCTGCTGATGCGGCTGGTGAGGTTCCTTCGGTGCAGGCTGCTGTTTCGGCGGTTCTGTTCTCTGCCTCGCCGGAGTTTGTGTCTGAACAGCTCCAGTTCCTGAAACAGGTATTACGGATGAAAGAGACGCAGCCTTGTATGCGGCAAACTCAAACACATACTGCTCAAAGCTGAAAAATTTAAGGTCGTTAAGGAGCTTCTGGAAAACCTGAAACAGGGCGAAAAGCCTGTGCTCGGTGACTTTGGCGGACAGGCTGCGGTAAAGCTGTTCTTCGTGGCTGGTGAGCTCCTTGGTATTCCTGCCGCCTGTGGCTATGAAAAAGAGGAGGTTGCGGGTATGTTCAATGAGGGATTCCGCGGCGAAGCGGAGGCTTATCCCTTTTGCGCATATCTCCTCAACTATCGCGGGTATTTCAGCGGTATTTTCCTCAAGGATAATTTTCAGAAGATCTTCGATAAGATTAGTGTCGGAAAAGCCCAGCAGAAAAGCGGTGTTTGTCTCGTCCACCTTTCCGCCGGTGAAGGCGATTATCTGGTCAAGCATGGAGAGCGAATCACGCATACATCCGTCCGAGTTGCGGATGATCAGGCTAAGGGCGTCGTCCTCATATTCTATCTGCTCTTTGCAGAGCACATCGGTGAGGGAATCGTGCATCTGCTCAAAGGGAATCTTGCGGAAATCGTATTTCTGGCAGCGGGAAATAATTGTGGCGGGTATCCTCTGAGCGTCAGTGGTGGCGAGAATAAACGCCACATGTGAAGGAGGCTCCTCAAGGGTCTTGAGCAGTGCATTGAACGCCTGCTCCGTAAGCATGTGAACCTCATCTATGATGTAGACCTTTCTCCTGCATTTAACGGGGAAGAAGCGGACAGCTTCTCTCAGGTCTCGTATTTCGTCTATGCCCCTGTTGGATGCGCCATCTATCTCTATCACGTCCATAGAGGTTCCGTCTGTTATCTCACGGCAATTTTCGCATTTATTGCAGGGGTTTACCCCCTGAGGGTCAAGGCAGTTGAGCGCCTTTGCGAAGATCCTCGCCGTGCTGGTTTTGCCCACGCCCCGGGGACCGGTGAAGAGATAGGCATGGACGAGTCTGTCCAGCTCAATGGCGTTTTTCAAGGTAGTGACCACAAATTCCTGTGCCACTATCTCATCAAAATTCTGGGGTCTGAGTTTTCGGGCTAAAGCAAGATAAGACATACATAATTTTTAGATTAGCGGGGCTGTATAGTCAATGCAAAGTTTAGGGAGCGGGTCGGGAGGCGCTGTTAACGGAGCTTCTGAGGTTTGAGACTCTTCACTCCGTTCAGAGTGACATGCGGTTATGATGAATGGAGCTCGCGCCGCATTGAATGCGGCTTCGCTTCGCACGGCGCAGTTCCGTCCGTGGAACTGTGATGGCTACAGTTCGACGGTGACTTTTGTACCGTCACCGATATTCGCTATATCTGACTGATAAGATAAATCCGTACATCCTGTCGGATTTATCTGCACGCTCGCGCCGCATTGAATGCGGCTTCGCTTCGCACGGCGCAGTTCCATCCGTGGAACTGTGATGGCTACAGCTCGACGGTGACTTTTGTGCCGTCACCGATATTCGCTATATCTGACTGATAAGATAAATCCGTACATCCTGTCGGATTTATCTGCACGCTCGCGCCGCATTGAATGCGGCTTCGCTTCGCACGGCGCAGTTCCATCCGTGGAACTGTGATGGCTACAGCTCGACGGTGACTTTTGTACCGTCACCGATATTCGCTATATCTGACTGATAAGATAAATCCGTACATCCTGTCGGATTTATCTGCACGCTCGCGCCGCATTGAATGCGGCTTCGCTTCGCACGGCGCAGTTCCATCCGTGGAACTGTGATGGCTACAGCTCGACGGTGACTTTTGTACCGTCACCGATATTCGCTATATCTGACTGATAAGGTAAATCCGTACATCCTGTCGGATTTATCTGCACGCTCGCGCCGCATTGAATGCGGCTTCGCTTCGCACGGCGCAGTTCCATCCGTGGAACTGTGATGGCTACAGTTCGACGGTGACTTTTGTACCGTCACCGATATTCGCTATATCGATCTTGCCGCCCATATTGTTTTCGATGATGGTTTTGGACATGTAGAGACCGATGCCCGTGCCTCTGCCCTGCTCCTTCGTAGTGAAGTAGGGGTCGAACACGCTGTCTATTACATTGGCGGGGATGCCGCCGCCGTTATCGGTTATGATTATGCGTCCCTTGCCTTCCGGAGTTTTTTCTATGGAGATTTTTATCAGCCTGCCGGCGGGTCTGTTATCTATGAGAGCGTCCTTGGAGTTGCTGAGAATATTCAGGATAACCTGAGAGAACTCATTGGGGTATCCGTGTGCCGTGACATCATGCTTGCAGTCGATTTCTATATCAATGCTGGAGTTTTTCAGGCTTGCGCTGATAATTTTCATAGCTTCGTCTATCGCGCGTTTCAGACTGAACTCCATTATGTCTTTATTGGTTTTATAAAAATTGCGGAAATCGTCAATGGTGACGGACATATGCAGAATAAGCTCCATGGATTTTTCCACGGTGTCCCTTATGTAATCATCATTGATTTCATTGTGGCGGTACGAATCCTCTATGTCCTGAATTGTAAGAGCGAGGGCGTTCAGTGGCTGGCGCCACTGGTGAGCAATGTTTGAGATCATCTCTCCCATTGCGGCAAGGCGGCTCTGGCGGATCATCATCTGGTCTTTTTTGGTATTCTTGGTGTATTCCTCCTTCAGCTTGCGCTGAAGCTCGTTTATCTCGCTTTTCAGGTGCTCGGTACGCTTTTCCACAAGCTCTGCGGTGCACCTGCCCGATTCCTCAGAGACCCTTCTCAAAGAATTGACGGTTGCCTCACAGGCGTCCAGAAAGCATTCCGTGTACTCTGTTCCGCTTTTTCCTTTGAGTGCTTCTGTAAATGCGGGCTCAAGCACTTTTTCCGTTTCCAGCATCCGTTCCCCGCATTTTTCATAGGGAGATCTGTATCTGCGCACTATGAAGACAGCAAAGGGCACGGCAAGCAGAAATACAGCCAGAGACGCTGCGGCGTAACTTTTAAGGCTTGGCGATATTAAGGCGGACACTTTTCCGCCGGGCAGATAAGCGGCGGCAGTGAGCTCATTACCGTCAAAGTTGAATTTACTGTAAGAAATTATGTATTCTTCGGGAGAAAAGGCGTGGGTCTCTCCACCGCTCAGGCGGGCGGATGCGGTGAGCATGTTTTTCTCGGAAGGACTCATGTCCCCCGCTATCATTTCTCCGTCTTTCCCTATGAGAACCGCAGTCTTCATCCCTTCGGGAACCGCTGCCGCCGCCGCGTCCTTAAGCATGCCCAGTGAAATTCTGATCCTCACGGCTCCGTCTGTGTTATCTGTTTCGGGGTTTATCAGCGGAGCGGATATTTCGATATAGGGCGAACCGTCCGAGGCGTCCGTTCTGATTTGTCCGGTGTGTGTGCTTTTTGTTTCAAGCGGAGCGGAGATCGATTTCTCAGCGGAATAATCGGCGCCTATGGGGGGTGTTTCCGCGCGTCCCGCGGTGAACCATGAAAAACCTTCGGAATCCGCCGCCACAATTTCGGTTATTTCAGGCTTTGTCTGTATAAAGGATGAAAGAACCGCAGCGCGTGACTGCTCGCTCTGCCCTGCAATGCTCTCAATTATAAACAGGGATTCAGAGCGTATGTCTTTCAGGGTAAGAGAGATTCTGTCCGCTGCCATGTCTGCGGCGGAGGCTGTCTCAGCAGCAAGCCTTTTTCCGGCATAGCCGGAAAGCACCGCATGGACACAGAATATGTTTGCGGCATACAGAATGACAAGCGCGGCGCAGATGCCCGTTACGGTTTTAGCAGAACAATTCATCGCAACCTTTTTATAGAGCGGAATTTCAGAAATTTGCAGCAAATTTATAATTCTTAATAAAATTTACCTATTAGAGCGCAATTGCGTCAGATAAATAATTAGGAGAATTATATACTCAAATTTTTCGATATTCCATACCAATTTGTTTATAAAACCGACTGCTGTTTCCTGCGGATATTAAATCCAGCCTGAAATGCTGACGTCCTGATTCGCTTCCGTCAGTCATCCATATTTTCAAAACAGCGTATTCAATCGTTGCCTTAGGGGTGTGTTTATAGTATATGTTAATGAACGGCAAGATGTTTAAAGGGTAAGACCTTTGGTAAACACTGCTTAAAGCACGTGCGGATTTAAGAGAGAATTAATAGACGCTTTGGGTATGATTTGTGCATTTGTTCTTTTCAAACGGCTGTTTTAGCAGTATGTCATATCGCTGTTTTATTATTGTTTTTACTGCGGGGTCGGACGGATGAGATTTCAGAAGATCAAACCTAAAAGAGTTAGCGATGAAATTTACAGACAGCTTAAAGAGCTTGTTCTGATCGGAGAACTGAAGCCGGGTGAAAAACTCCCTTCGGAAAGAGAGCTTGCGGTGCAGATGGGCGTCAGCCGTCCGACACTGCGGGAAGCGCTGCAAAAGCTTGAGGCGCACGGTTTCCTGAAGCAGATTCAGGGTGACGGAACCTATGTACAGTCTGCCGCTTCCCCTGTGCTTTCTCAGGCATTCACCGAAATGCTCAATAAGGATGATGCCATGGGGGATCTCATGGAACTCCGGAAAATCCTTGAGACATGGGCGGCAAAAGCCGCCGCTACGCGTGCCACGGAAGAGGAGATAGAGCAGCTTGAGGAGTTCCTCAACGAGATGGAGGATTCGGAAAGAGACTATGAGAGCGATGCCAGCTTCCATGCGCTTATTTCCTATGCCTCGCACAATGTTCTGATAGTTCATGTGATGAACACTATTTACGAGTGGATTACCAAAGTGACCTATGAGGTTCGCAGACACATAAGACCCGCCGGCGGCACAAAAGAGGTGGACACCCTCCACCGGAAGATTTTTGAAGCCATAAAAAGCCGCAATCCTGAAAAAGCTTATGAATATATGCTGGAGCACATGGAATATGTGGAGAAGCAGCTTGAGGGAATGAATATAAAGGTTCCGCACTCCTGAATTTACGGAAATGTTTCCATAATACGGCTATTATGCTAGTCTTCTTTTTCAGGGTTTAAACGGTGGTGAATATTGAAGGGTGTGTTAAAGTATCTGCTGCTCTGTCTGCTTGTTTTCTTCAGCTTTTTTTACGGAACAGCCTCAAATCCTCTTTTTGACACATCGGAAGGCACCTTTGCCCAAGGCTCGGCGGCGATGGCACAGGGCGGCGACATGCTCACCCCGTATCTGGACGGCAGACCCGATTTCGATAACCCGCCTCTCATCTACTGGCTTCAGGCAGCTTCCGTAAAGCTTCTGGGAGCGGAAGAGCTGGCGTTTCGCCTCCCCTCCCTTCTGGCTGCGTGCGCTTGGATTCTTCTCATATTATTTTTTGTCAGAAATACCAGAAACGAGGAGATGGCGTTTAACTCCGCTTTTATCGCCTCCTCATCCGTCATAGTCTCTGTCTTTTCCAAGCTGGCGGTTGCGGATGTCCTGCTCAACCTCTTTCTGGCTGGCTCGATGTTCTCTGCTTACAAGTATTTTGAAACCGGAAGGAAAAAGTACGTATACCTTGCTTTTGCCGCCGCAGGTCTGGGCGCAATGACAAAAGGACCCGTTGCCGCCCTTGTTCCTTTTGCGGTGAGCGGACTGTTTTTCCTCTCCGCCGGACGCATGAAGGAGTGGCTGAGGGCTGCTTTCTCCCCTTTGGGGATCGGAATCATGCTTATTATCGCCCTGCCGTGGTATGTCGTTGAATATATGGAGTACGGGGATGTTTTTGTCAGCGGTTTCCTTGCGAAGAATAATCCGGGCAGATTCGGCGGAGCGGCGCAGGGGGGCGGTTTCGCATACTATATTCCGCTTCTGCTGGCAGGGCTCCTTCCCGGAACATCCCTTCTTTTCAGCGTGCTCAAGCGTCTGCGTCCGCTGTGGAACGATTTCTTCTCAAGATATATGATGATCTGGTTCTTTTTTGTCTTCATCTTTTTTGCTCTCAGCGGAACGAAGCTTCCGCACCTTATACTCAGCGGCATGACCCCGCTCTTCATACTCTGCGCTTATGTATTCAATAATCACAGAAAAAAGATTCTGTTTGCCCTGCCGATATTTGCTTATTTTATTTTTCTGCTCTCTCTGCCCTTTATTATTCCGTCTGTTGCGGCGAAGACAGGCAGCCTGACGGCGGCGGAGATGCTGCTTGAGACAGGGCGCAGGCTGGATATGACTTACACCGTTCCGGTTGGTGCGATGCTTGCGGTGGCTGTTGTGATGAGTCTCATAAGGACGCTCAGCTACAGGACATTCATCGCTGTACTGGCGTTTTTTACCGTAATCTCGCTGAATGTGCTTTATATTCCTCTGGTGGCGGATATTAAGCAGGCTCCGGTCAGGGAGGCAGCGCTTTACACTGCGGGAAAAAATATAAAGGTCAATGTATGGACTCAGCGTGTGCCGTCATTTAATGTTTATTACGGGAAAAATGCCGATAAAAATCTGCCCGCTGACGGCGGGTTTGTATTTGTTGACAGTGATAAAACAGGAAAAATCAACAGACCCTATGTTACAATAAAAGAGTGGGCGGGTTATCGTTTGATACAGGTTGCGGAGGAAAAATGAAGCTTTCTGTTGTGGTTCCTCTTTATAACGAAGAGGAAAGCATAAAGCCGTTTTTTGAGAAGATCAGAAGCGCTTTAAAGTACATAGATTATGAAATTATTCTTGTTGATGACGGCTCAAGGGATAAGACTGTCGAAATGGTCGAAAAATACGCCGACGAGCGCGCGAAGCTTATACGCTTCAAGCGTAATTTCGGTCAGACCCCCGCACTCGCGGCAGGGATCGACTATGCCAAAGGGGAGTACATCGTCACCATAGACGGAGATTTGCAGAACGATCCCGATGACATACCCGCTATGATAGAAAAGCTTGAGAATGAGGGGCTTGATGTTGTAGCCGGAAGAAGGCTGAAAAGGCAGGACGGCTTTATACTCCGGAAGCTTCCCAGCACCATAGCCAACAAGCTGATATGTCTTCTCACCGGAGTTTATATCCATGATTACGGCTGTACCCTGAAGCTTTTCAAGCAGGATATAGCAAAAAATCTCGGGCTTTACGGAGAGATGCACAGGTTTATTCCTGTTCTCGCCGTTCTTCAGGGAGCAAGGATTGACGAGATGGGTGTCCGCCATCATCCGAGGATGTACGGTCAGTCAAAATACGGCATAGCCAGAACCACAAAGGTTATAAGCGACCTGATGCTTGTTCTCTTCCTGAAGAAATATTCGCAGCGCCCCATGCACCTTTTCGGGACACTGGGCTTTTTCGGTCTGTTTTTCGGAATGCTGATCAATCTTTATATGGTGGTGCTTAAGCTGTTCGGGCAGAACATATGGGGCAGACCGCTTCTGCTTCTCGGTGTTGTGCTCACTCTGGGCGGGATACAGCTGATCTCCTCCGGTTTTATTGCCGAGCAGGTGCTGCGCACTTATTTTGAGAGTCAGGATAAAAAACCATATATAATTAAAGATATTAAGGATTTTGTAGCGCTTCGCCCGTCAGATGTTCCCTGATCTCGGCGCTTCTGGTGACAGCGTGCCTCTTGAGGTCGGCAGTCGGCGCTGATGCGGCAGTCTTTTCATAGAGTATGACAGCCTCCGCATAATTCCCCTCCATATCGGCAGTTCTCGCACGGGAGAATGTTATGAAGGGGTTGTCCGAATCGAGCCTGTACGCCTCCTTGTAATGCAGCAGAGCTTGTTCTTTTTTGCCTGCGGTCTCATAAGCCAGACCTGCGGCGTTCATCAGTCTGCCGTTTCCGCTTATTCCCAGTGACTCAAAAAATGTCAGCGCTTCGCTGCTTCTGCCGTTTTTTACTGCTGTTTCAAGCACATCCGCAAGGGTTCCCCCATTCGTGAAAAGAGGGTTTTCAGCGGCAAGCTCAGCGGCTTTCTCCGCTTCTCCGCAGAGGAGCAGGGAGACGAGATAATGGGAGAGGATGTTTTTATCCTTTTTATAAGCGAACGCCTCAGCCAGATATTCCGATGCTTTCACGCAGTTTCCGCCGTTTAATGCCTTTATGCCGGCGGAGGCTTCCCTGTGCGCCCTTGAAGCTCTGTCCTCAGTGAACGGAGGCTCCGGAGTCATCCGGGGCGCTGCCTTTGCCGCAGGCTGAGCAGTCTTTTTCTGAACAGGCTTTTCCGCCTCATTCTTCAGCCTTATGTACAGGTCGTCCGGCAGGACTTCTGCGCTTTTCGCTTTTGGAGCGGGTTCTGCGTCCGCATCAGCAAAATGAAATTCCCGTACAGGTTCGGCGGGCGCTTCTGAGACGGCGGGTTCGGGAGAAAAATATCTTCCCGTGAAAAAACCTATGCACAAAGCTGTCAGGACGGCGGCTGTGAGCTTTCTCAAATGCGTATCACCGATGTTTTTATGAAAATCACAAGCTCCTTCTTTACCTTGCGCTTGTGTACCGACTTAAACAGATTCCCCACCAGAGGCATATCGCCGAGAAACGGAACCTTCTGCTCGGTGTTCTCCTCGTAATTATCTATCATTCCGCCGAGAACGACCGTCTCTCCGTTGCGGACATTGAGCACTGTTCCCGCTTCCTTGAGGTTCAGTACAGGGAAGCTGGCGACTATCTCCCCTTCCTCCCCGAGCTGCACCTTGTCCTTCTCCGCCATGGTGGAAACGGGGATTATGTTGAGAGTAATGGTTCCGTCATCGTGGATGTACGGGGTTACGCCGAGCATTATGCCGTCCAGAATGGTAATCCTGTTGTAGCTCACCACCCGGCGGAGGTCTTCGCCGTCCTCAACGTTTTTTTCCCAGTAGGGGATCAGGCTTCCGGAGGATATTATGGCGCTCTGTCCGTTGACCACTCTTATGCGGGGATTGCCGAGGGTTTCGATCTTTCCCTGCTGAGAGAGGAGATTAAGCAGTCCGTTTGCGCCGCCTGAGGCATAGGAGATAGCCGCGACAGGAGTAAGCCCGATGTTCTCAAGGGCAGCGGCGCTTGATGTGGCGAAGTTCTGTCTGTAGCGGAGCTGGTCATTGAAGAAGAAGTTGTCCCAGTTTATGCCGTATGAATTTATGTCGTTAAGAGTTATTTCCACCATTTTGGCTTCTATGAGCACCTGCTTTGAGGTCTCTTTCAGGATGGAATCCATGTATCTGTCGATAAGCTGAATTTTGCCACGTCCCGCCTGCACTGTGAGGATTCCTGTGAACATATTAAGGCTGAACCCTTCTCCGGCGGGAGAAAATTCGGCAGTTTTAGTGTCTCCGCCGTTGTCTGTGTTTCTGCCGGTGAAGATTATGCTGCGGACACCTTCGGCTACCTGCCTGTAGAGGTCGTTTCTTTCTCCCGGATTTGTGAACTCAAGGTTGTATGAGCCCGCCATTGTGCCTGCGCTTTCCGCCGCTCCGCCTATTATGTCGCCGCCGAGACGGGATGAGTAGCCTGTTACCGTGTGGACATAGGGAATTTTGTATGTTTTTGTCATCAGCGGTCTGACACGAAGGATGTTGCCTTCTGTTTCGTAGTATATTCCGGCTGTTTCGGTGATTATGTTCAGCGCTTCCCGCGCTGGAAGGCGGTTGAGATTGAGGGTTACGGGTCTGTTAATATCTATTTCCGGACTGATCACAAGATTCATGCCCGATTCAGACGCCGCCATATAGAGGATTGAGGAGAGGGGAGCCTCCACAGCGCTGACTGTTATATAGCGCCCCTCAAGGGGGTCGGGTTTCTTGAGCTCAGCGCCGAAAACCGGAGGCGGCGGCGGAGGCAGATTTGGCTCTTTCTGCTCCGTCTTGGCGGGCTCAGGTGCCGCCGTCTGAGGTTCGGGTCTTTTAGCCGAGCAGGCGAAAAGAAAAAGCATAGTGAGCACAACTGTCAGAAGTTTACGGCAATCCATCTGTCCCCCCATTTGCCCTTAAGAAGAATCCTGCGTGTTTCAATGCGTGCTATATGTTCATCTGCGGAAATCTTATCGCCACGATGGTATATTTTACCGTTAATTACTGCGAATGTCCTGTCTTCTCCTCTGAGGATGGAGCTTATTCTGTATTTAGGCGGAGCGTCCGGATCCTCTTTCTTCTCCGCCGCTCCTTCTGCGGAGGCTGCGCTCTCCTGCGCCGCGAGTTTTTCATATATTTCGGAATTGTCGAACTGGGCAAGCAGCCCCTCATCATCCAGCGGGCGAAGGGTGAAGCGCTCTGTCTTTCCGGGCAGAGCGGCGCTGCTCAGGCGAAAAGCCTGATCGCTGTACGCTCGCAGCGCATTGTCCGCAGATGAGGGAAGATGCGATATGCGCTTTTCCGCCGGCATAACCAGATACTCCCCACCGAGGGCGACTCCGTAGACGGCTCCGGCGGCTATCACAAGCGGAATCAGGACCATGAGAATTTCCTTGAACCCTGTTTTCATTCTCCGCCTCCGTAAAAGGGTTGGATTATTTCCGCAGTTACGTTGATGTACTTCTCCCTGTCGGTGCTGATGAAGGCGGTGCTCTCTATTATGAAGACCGGAGCGGCGGAGTTTTCCATATATTCAAGGAGTGTGGCGAGCTCACCCGGTGTCTTCGGTGTGAAACGGAAGGAGACCCTGCTGCGGAAGGCGCTGCCTGTCTTCTGCATGGGGCTGATCACTTTAGCGTCGTATTTTTTGAGAAAGGTATCCAGAGCGTCAAGGAACCATTTGCGGGCGTCACTCTCGGAGAAAATGAAAAGATCTGCATTCTCCGCCGTCTTGTTCAGTACGGCGATTTTTTCTTCCGTTTCTGCGGCGTTCAGCACCGCCGCGCGGGTGCTTATGTCTGCCAGAGCCCTGTCTGCTGAGGTGTTGAGCCTGAATGCGGTCAGCCCTATGCCCGCCGTGACCGCGCAGGCGGCTGTGAGGAGAAGAAAGAGCCCGTAGCTTGAGAGTATCTTCATTCCGCTGCTCCCCGCGGGGTGATGCTGAGCTTCACGTTTGCCGTGAGCTCGTCATAGCTGAACCTGCTTTCATTCTTAACATTATATTTCAGTGACCGGAGACGTTCGGCTTCCGCCTTGATCTCATCTTCAAAATCCGTAAGGGAATTGAGCGTGCCGAACTCCTTGGATGACGCAACAACGAGGGGCTCGGAGCGGCTTATAATCACTCTGTCGAACCCTATGTGCATGATCAGAGGCTCCACGGCTTTCAGATGTCTTATGGGGTTCCTGTTTCTGTCGGCTAGGAGCTCCAGATAGGAGAGCAGATATTCGGCAGAAGGGGAGGAGGCAAGTATCTCCGCTGTTTTCTCCCTGTCTGCCCGTAAGGCTGATGCGGATTCCGTAAGCTTCTCTGTTTTGGTTTTGTACGAAGAAAAAAAGTGAAGATTCACAGCCGTCAGCGCCACAAGAAGCACAAGGAGGGCGCAGTTGCAGGAGAGCATGGTTTTGGTGAAGGCTTTCTTTTTCCTGTATTTTTCCGGTGTAAAGTCGAATCTGCTTCCGTTCAGCACAGCACCGAAGGGGATTATAATTTTATGAAAGTCTTCAAAGCTGCATTCACTGAGCAATCCGTCCGGTGCGGCGCATACTGTCTGTATTGTCTGTGTTCCCCGTACCGCATCCGCTGTGTGTCCGTCGGTGGCGAACATGCCGGAAAGCAGTATCAGCTCAGGTTGTATGCCTTTATTTTTTGACATATGAGTGAGAGTCAGCCCCAGCTCATCTGCAAGCGCTGTTCCTTCTGTGCAGAGTGCCGTTCTGGCGTAGAGTATGCTTTCTCCGGCGGAAACGGCTATGATTATCTTGCCTGTGTCCGCGTATGCGTGGGCTACTGTTCTGTCGGGGTACAGAGTCATGCTTATTCCGCAGAGCGCTGCGGGGGAGAGGGTGAAAATATCCGCCGATGCACGCTGTTCATAGTCCAGCCCGCTCTCCTGTTCATATGTCCTCTCGGGCATTATGTATACATGGCATTCCTTTTCGCCTGCGCCTTCGGGGAGGGAACATTTCCCGGGGACTACCATGCTTTTTTCACCGTTCTTCAGTGATTTCGATCTGAGAAACAGCCTCAGGGAATTGCCTTTCAGAGCTGCGGGAGCGTAAACGGATTCCGCCGAGAAATCAGGGCAGCCGCAGGATATTACAAGAGATGCGCTGCCCTTTACGGAGATCAGATCATCCGCCTTGGCGGAAAAAATGCCCGCAAGGGAGAACATCCCCTTTTTCTTTTCAAAAAGGGCTGAGCGGGATGCTGTGTCTGTCCTGTTTCCTTCAAACTCTGCGGCTAAAAATTTCATAAATAAAAATACAACAACACAGAGAGGAAGACAAACAGGAAAAAACAGAGGGGGCATGATTTTATTGTTTAGCCGCCCCGATGCTGATATGATTGGTATGGTCACAGGGAGCGTGCAGTCATATGAACAGAAAAGGTTTTACTCTGGTGGAGATGGCGGTTGTTCTGGTTATTATCGGAATAATCCTCGGCATGGTTGTAAAGGGCAGGGAGCTTGTTCAGGGGGCGAAGACCAAGAGCTTCATTGTTGACGTGAAAAATCTTGAAAATATGCAGTATACATTTTACGACCGCTTCGGCAGATTCGCCGGAGACTGCGACCGTGACGGGCTGGTTGATGAAAAGGGGTTGGCTCTGGCACTCAGCGATTTAGACGGCACACCTTCCGGCTTGTGCGCGGAAGGCACAGCGCAGGATGATCCGGATACCGCCTACAGCGAGCTTAAGGCGGTGGGGATGCTGTCTGATGAGGGCAACTCAGCCCTTGCCACGATGAAGGGCGGCTTCGGCTTCGCATATTTCGCTCAGGATGCGGACGGCAAAAACGTGATAACGCTGAGGAATGTCCCCTGCTACGCGGCAATCAGCCTTGATACGGCAATTGATAAAACAATGGACGGAACCAAGGGCAGGATCAAGGCGGGAGTCTCCGGCAATTCCGCATGGACTGCGGGAGGCATGTGCGAAAGTAACCTCACTGACGGAACTGTGGACACTGTTCTTTACTACTACGACAGATAACACAGTTCCGCGGACGGAACTGCGCCGTGCGGAGCGAAGCCGTGTTTACCACGGCGCGAGCGTGTATGTCAAATTCCCATGGATGTACTGTTTGATGTTATCAGGTGAGAGATTGCTTCACCCTTTCAGGGTTCGCAATGACGCAAACAGTTCCGCGGACGGAACTGCGCCGTGCGGAGCGAAGCCGTGTTTACCACGGCGCGAGCGTGTATGTCAAATTCCCATGGATGTACTGTTTGATGTTATCAGGTGAGAGATTGCTTCACCCTTTCAGGGTTCGCAATGACGCAAACAGTTCCGCGGACGGAACTGCGCCGTGCGGAGCGAAGCCGTGTTTACCACGGCGCGAGCGTGTATGTCAAATTCCCATGGATGTACTGTTTGATGTTATCAGGTGAGAGATTGCTTCACCCTTTCAGGGTTCGCAATGACGCAAACAGTTCCGCGGACGGAACTGCGCCGTGCGAAGCGAAGCCGTGTTTACCACGGCGCGAGCGTGTATGTCAAATTCCCATGGATGGAGAATTTGACATTATGAATAGAGACTCTTTTCCAAAGTCGCGATGATCTCCTGAATTTCTTTATCATCCCTGCATTTCTTCTCAATGGACTGGACGGAGTGCAGAACCGTGGAGTGATCTCTTCCGCCGAAAAGCTCACCGACTTCCTGCAATGATATATTCAGCTTGCTTCTCAGTATATACATGGCAACCTGTCTGGGCAGAGATATGCTTTTGGTGCGCTTTTTTGACTTAAGGTCGCTCATTTTCACGTTGAAATAGCCTGTTACAGCATCGATAATGTTTTCTTCAGTAACCATTTTATCCTTGCGGACAAGGAATTTATCAAGAGACTTCCGGGCAAGGGCGATGCTCAGAGGCTCGTTATGGAAGGATGCGTATGCGCTGAGACGGACAAGAGCGCCTATCAGCTCCCTGATATTCTCAGTTTTTATGTTTTCCGCAAGGAATATGCCAAGCTCATCCGAAAGTTTCAGGTTCATAATATCAGCACGCTTCATTATAATCGCCGCCTTCTCCTCCGTTGATGGAGCCTGAATGTCCGCTATGAGCCCCCATGCGAAACGGCTGCGCATCCTTTCCTCAAGTTCGGGGATCTCGCTGGGAGTCTTGTCGCTGGTGAGAATAATCTGCTTCTGCGATTCGTACAGTGTATTGAAGGTGTAGAAAAACTCCTCCGTGCTCCTCTGTTTTCCGGCGAGGAACTGCACATCGTCAAAAAGCAGCATGTCTATGTTCCGGTATTTGCTTCTGAATTCATCCATTTTTTTGGTTTTCAGTGACTGGATCATCTCATTTGTAAAGGTTTCTGATGTGATGTACAGAACCTTGAGTTTTGGGAACCTCTCCATGATCCTGTTTCCCGCCGCCTGCATGAGGTGAGTTTTCCCCAGCCCCACACCGCCGTAAATGAAAAGCGGGTTGTATTTCTGGAAATGTCCCTCCGAAACGGCAAGGCACGCGGCGTGGGAAAACTGGTTCGAGCTTCCCACAACGAAGTTTTCAAAGATGTAGTCCCTGTTGAGATTGGAAGAGGCGGGAATTTTATAGTCCGCCACAGCGGCGGATGGGGAGGCAATCTGCGAAACCGCCTGAGCCTTGGGCGCATCCCCTGTGATAATGAGCACATCCGCGTCTATGGAAAGCCCTTCATTGAATATTTTCTTCAATGTATCAAGGTATTTTTCCTCAACCCAGTTTTTATAAAATTTATTCGGAGCCTGAAGGGTGATAAGGTCTCCCCTTACCTCAACCATCTGCAATGGCTTTATCCATGTGGACACCACATCATCGGAGCAGTGTTTTTTCGCTTCTTTAAGTACTTCTTCCCAGATTTTTACGTCTTCCAT